>NZ_CP077095.1:2859166-3210833 GCF_014268885.2 Pseudomonas xantholysinigenes
AGGGTCAGGCGAAACGCCTCGCCGAAATCGTCGACACTCAAGGTCAGCGGATAGTTGGTGGCCTCGGCGGCATGGACGATCTCGATACCGGCCCAGCCTGCCCGGCGCACCTCTTCGGCGCCCGAGGGCGCGCTGTGGCGGTAGTTGAGCAAGGCGTTGAACAGCGGTGTTGGCGCGGCCACGCCGCTGCAGCGCTGGGCCAAGGCCAGCGGCGCATGCTCGTGGCGCATCAGGCTGCTCAGGCGCTGGTGGGTGGCCTTGATCGCCACGGCCAGGTCGTCCCCGTTCAGGTCCACCCGCAACGGCAAGGTGTTGATGAAGATGCCCAGTGCCCGCTCGGTGGCCTCGGCGCCAAGCAGGCGCCCCATCAGCACCGTGCCGAACACCACCTGCCCAAGCCCGGTGAGGCCGCCCAGCACTCGCGCCCAGGCCAGGTGGAACAAGCTGGCAACGCTCACACCTTGGCCCCGGGCCTGGCCGCGCAGGGCCTGGCACAGCGCCAGGTCGAGGTCCAGGGCATGCTCGTTGAGCGCCGCGCCATCGCCCTGCACGTTGGCCAGGCCATAGGCCAAGGTTGGCGCATCGATAGGGCCAAGCATGTCGCGGAAGAACGCCTCGTGCTCGGCCTCGCCGACACCCAGCAGGGCCTGGGCGACATGGTTGCGAAACGGCACCGGCCGGCCCAGTTGCGTGGTGTCGCCCAGCAGGTAGGCGAGCATTTCGTGGCGCACTACCTCCAGGGCGCTGTGATCCATGGCCAGGTGGTGGAACTGCAGGGTCGCGGCGATCCGCCCGTGGTTGTCCGGTGCCTGGCATTGCAAGCGGATCAGGGGCGCCTGGGCCAGGTCGAACGTGCTCTCGGGCACTTGCCCTTCGGCCAGTTGGATGACCCGCAGGCGGGCCTGGCGCCAGACCACCTGCACCGGGGTCTCGAGTTCTTTCCAGTGCACCGAGGTGCGCAGGATGTCATGCCGGTCGATCACCCCCTGCAAGGCCTCGGCGAAGGCCTGTACCCGCTCGCCGCTGGCGAACACGAAGCGCGCCTGCATCACGTAGGGGTCATGCCCGGTGGCGCTGGCATGGTGGAACAGCATGCCCTGCTGCAACGGCAGCAGCGGGTAGATGTCCTGTACGTTGGCCGCGCCGCCCGGCACGGCGGCCACCAGACGGTCGAGGCTGGCCTGGTCGAGTTCGACCAGGCTGAGCAACTCGGGCGTGATGCGCGTGCAGTCGGCCGGGATGCGGTTGTCCGGCACCTCGACCGCGCCCTGGCGGCTGGCCACGTACTCGCCGCTGGCCAGCAAGGCCAGCAGCGCCGGCTTGTGCTCGCGCAGCTGGGCCACCAGGTTGGCGTCGCTCAGGGCCTGGCGGTTGCCCTGCACGGCCAGTTGGCCATCCTTGAGGGCCAGCTGGACATTGTTGGCGGCCAGGGTCGCCAGTAGTTGCTTGATGCTCACAGGACGATCTCCATTCTGTCTGTGATGGCGGCATAGCCGGCCAGCGTCGGTTGCTCGAACAGGCTGCGCACGTCGGCTTCCAGGCCGGCTTCGCGCAGGCGCGAGGTAAGGGTCACGGCCAGCAACGAGTGGCCGCCCAGTTCGAAGAAGTTGTCTTGCCGCCCTACCCGCTCCACGCCCAGCAGCTCGGCCCAGATCCGTGCCAGCAGCGTTTCGGTGTCGCCGATCGGCGCCTCGTACTCGCGGCCTGGCAGGTGCGCCAGGTCCGGGGCCGGCAGGGCCTTGCGGTCGAGCTTGCCGTTGGGGGTCAACGGCAGGGCCTCGAGGTGGATGAACAGCGCCGGCACCATGTAATCCGGCAACTGCGCCAGCAACGCCGTGCGCAGGGCCTCGCCAGGCAGTGGCTCGCCGCTGTGGTAGGCCACCAGGCGTGGGCCGGCCGGCGCGGCGTCGTGCACCAGCACCACGGCTTCGCGCACCCCGCCCAGGCGCAGCAGGCAGGCTTCGATTTCACCGGGCTCGATGCGCAGGCCGCGCAGTTTGATCTGCTGGTCGGTGCGGCCGAGGAATTCGAGGCTGCCGTCGCCACGTTGGCGCACCAGGTCGCCGCTGCGGTACAGACGCTCGCCGGGACTGAACGGGCTGGCGATGAAGCGCTCGGCCTGCTGCTGCGGCAAACCGAGATAGCCGCGCGCCACCCCGGCACCGCCGATGTGCAACTGGCCGGCGACACCCAACGGCACGGGTTGATCATGGGCGTCGAGCACGTACAGCGTGGTGTTGTCGATGGGCCGGCCAATCGGCAGCGCGCCACGAGGCACCGGTTGTCGCGGGTGCAAGGTCCAGACACTGCAATCGACCGTGGTCTCGGTCGGGCCGTAGACGTTGTGCAGGCGCGCCTGTGGCAAGCGCTCGCGCACCTGGCGGGCCAGGGCTTCGGTCAGCTCGCCGCCACCGCAGACGATGTCGGTGAGGCTGGCGCAGCGGGCGCTGCCCTCCAGATCGAGGAACTGCTGGAGCATGGCCGGCACGAACTGCACCACGGCCACCTGCTGACGCTCGATCAGCTCGACCAGGTAGTGCGGATCGCGCTGCCCGTCCGGGCGTGCCAGCACCAGGCGCAGGCCACTGCACAGCGGCCAGAACAGCTCCCACACCGAGGCATCGAAACTCACCGGGGTCTTGTGCAGCAGCGCGCCACCAGCCGGAAACAGCCCGGCGCTCCATTGCACCAGGTTGACCACGTTGCGGTGTTCGACCATGACGCCCTTGGGCACCCCGGTGGAACCGGAGGTGTAGATCACATAGGCCAGGTGGCTGGCGTTCAGCGCCGGAACCTGCGGATTATCAGCCTGCAAGGCGGTCCAGTTCGGCTGGTCGAGGTCCACTTGCGGCAGCGCCCACACATCCACCAGGGCCTGGGTGGCCGCCTGCACCAGCACGGCTCGCGGCTGGCTGTCGTTGAGCATGTGGCGGATACGCTCGGCCGGGTAGTCCGGGTCGAGCGGTACATAGGCGCCGCCGGCCTTGAGAATGGCCAGCAAGCCAACCACCAGTGCCGGGCCGCGCTCGACGCAGATCGCCACACGATCGTCCGGCTGCACGCCGAGGGCGATCAAGTGGCGGGCCAGGCGATTGGCCTGCTGATTGAGCTGGCCATAGCTCAGCTCGCCCTGCTCGGCGCTGACCGCCACCGCGTCGGGGTTGCGCAATGCCTGGGCCTCGAACAGGCCATGCAAGGTCTGGCTGATATCGTGGGGCACTTCGCTGCGGTTGAAGTCGACCAGCACCTGGTGGCGCTCCTCGGCTTGCAGCACCGGCAGGTCGAGCAACAGGCGCTGCGGCTGCTGCTCAAGCGCCTCGGCCATCCCCAGCAAGACCTGTTGCACCTGCCCGCACACCCGCGCCGCGCCCACGCTGGCCGGGGCCAGGGCAACCAGGCGGAAACGCTCGCCGATATCGTCCACGCTCAGGCTCAGCGGGTAGTTGCTGCGCTCCTCGCTCTGCAAGGTCTCGATGCCTTGCAAGGCCTGGCGCTGGGCCTCGTCGACCTGGCTGCCATGGCGATAGTTGAGCATGGCGCTGAACAACGGCGCCGGCGCGGCCACGCCGCTGCAGCGTTGGGCCAGGGCCAACGAGGCGTGCTCGTGGCCGAGCAAGGCGCTGAGACGCTGCTGGGTCGCCCGCAGCGCCTCGGCCAGGCTGACACCTGCCAAGTCCAGGCGCAGCGGCAAGGTGTTGATGAACATGCCCAGGGCCTGTTCAGCGCCCTCGCCGGCCTCCAGCCGCCCCAGCAGCACGGTGCCGAACACCACGCTGTCGCGGCCACTGGTGGCGGCCAGCAGGCGCGCGTAGGCCAGGTGGAACAGGCTGGCGACGCTGAACCCCCGCTGCCGGGCCTGCCGGCGCAGACGCAGCGCCAGGCTGTCGTCCAACCAATGCTGCGCTTCCTCGGAGGCCTGGCCATCCAGTTGCACATCGCCCAGGCCGAACGGCAGGGTCGGCTCGTCGATATCACCCAGCTGCTCGCGGAAGAACGCCTCGTGCTCGGCCTGGCTGACGCCCAGACGTGCCTGGGCCACGTAGTTGCGGTACGGCGCGCCCGGCTCGGCGGGCACTGGCAGACCTTGCAGGTAGCCCACCAGCTCGTGGCCGAGCACATCCAGCGCGGTGTGGTCGAGGACAATATGGTGGAACTGCAAGGCCGCCAACTGGCCTGCGCCTTGTGGATCCGGCCAGTGGTACAGACGCACCAGCGGCGCCTGATCCAGGGCGAGTGCGTGAGGTACCTGGACCTCGCCGGCCACCTCGAATACCGCCAGCGGCGCGCTGCGCCAGACCACCTGCACCGGCTGCGGCAGGCCATCCCAGAGCACCGAGGTGCGCAGCACATCATGCCGGGCGATGACCTTGCCAAGGGCATCGACGAAAGCCTGCAAGCGTTCCTGGCTGGCGAAGACCATGCGCGAGGCAAGCACATAAGGGTCGTGCTCGGGTGAGCTGAGGTGATGGTAGAGGATGCCCTCCTGCAACGGCGCCAGTGGGTAGATGTCCTGCACGTTGGCCGCGCCGCCCGGTACCGTGGCAACGATGCGCTCGATGGCGGGCTGCTCCAGGTCTACCAGCGGCAGCAGCTCGGGAGTGATCTGTGTGCAGCCCAGCGGGATCCGGTTGGCCGGCACCTCGACCCTGCGGCCATGGCCCAACGTGGCAGCCAGCGCGGCTACGGTCGGCTGGCCGAACAGCGTGCGCACGTCGGCTTCGAGGCCGGCCTGGCGCAGACGCGCGGTCAGGCTCACCGCCAGCAGCGAATGGCCACCCAGTTCGAAGAAGTTGTCGTGCCGACCGACCTGTTCAAGGCCCAGTACCTCGGCCCAGATTGCCGCCATGGCAGCCTCGGTGGCGCCAAGTGGCGCTGCATAGGCCTGGCGCGCCAGTGCCGAGGCGTCCGGCTCTGGTAGGGATTTGCGATCGAGCTTGCCATGCACGGTCAGAGGCAGCTCATCCAGCTGAACAAAGGCTTGCGGCACCAGGTGAGCCGGCAAGCAAGCTTGCAGGCCCTGGCGCAGCGCGTCGCTGTCCACCGGCATGGTCTCGGTGAACCAGGCCAGCAGGCGTTCGTTGCGCACCAGCACCACGGCATCGGTGATGCCCGGCTGGGCTTTGAGCGCGGCCTCGATTTCGCCCAGTTCGACCCGCACGCCGCGGATCTTCACCTGGTCATCGTTACGGCCCTGGTAGTCCAGGGTGCCATCGGCGTTCCAGCGCACCAGGTCGCCGCTGCGGTACATCGTGCCGCCGTTGAATGGGTCAGCCAGGAAGCGTTCGGCGGTTAGTTCCGGGCGGTTGAGGTAACCGCGCGCCACCTGGGCACCGCCAATGTACAGCTCACCGACCACACCGACGGGCACCGGCTGACGCTGCTCATCCAGCACATAGACCCGGGTGTTGGCGGTCGGTTTGCCGATATGCAGCGCCCCGCCCGGCTGAAGCACGCCGGAGGTCGCCACTACCGTGGTTTCGGTCGGGCCGTAGTTGTTGACCAGCTGGAAGCCCGGATCACGCTCGAAGTAGCGCAGGCGGTCACCGCCGACCAGCAAGGTGCGCAAGGTCGGGTGCTGACGCTCGCGGCGCAGCGCCTGCTCGGCCACTGGCGTCGGCAGGAAGCTGACGTGCAGCGGTTGCTCCAGCCACCAGTCCAGCAGTTCGTCGACGTGCTCGCCGCCGATGTGGGCTGGCGGCAGGTGTAGCGTCGCGCCGGCGCACAAGGCCGGCCAGGCTTCCCAGGCCATGGCGTCGAAGCCGAAGCCGGCGACGCTGGAGGTCTGGCTTCCCGCGCCCAGCTCGAAGGCCTCGCAGTGCCAGTGCACCAGGTTGG
Source organism: Pseudomonas xantholysinigenes (assembly GCF_014268885.2). Classification (NCBI taxonomy): domain Bacteria; kingdom Pseudomonadati; phylum Pseudomonadota; class Gammaproteobacteria; order Pseudomonadales; family Pseudomonadaceae; genus Pseudomonas; species Pseudomonas xantholysinigenes. The sequence continues at coordinate 2,865,002 of NZ_CP077095.1, forward strand.
CCAGGGTGCGGTGTTCGACCATCACGCCCTTGGGCTGGCCGGTGGAACCGGAGGTGTAGATCACATAGGCCAGTTGCTGTGCGTCCATCCCGGCAACAACCGGATTGCTGTCTGGCTCGGCCAGCCAGGCATCGCCATCCAGCGCGACGTTGGCCGTATCGCCAACCAACGCGGCGGTAGCGGCCTCGACCAGTACCAAGGCCGGCGCACTGTCGCTGAGCAGATAGGCAATCCGCTCCGCCGGATAGGCCGGGTCGACCGGCACATAGGCCGCGCCGGCCTTGAGCGCCGCCAGCATGGCGATCAAGCGCTGCGGGCCGCGTTCCAGGCACAGGGCAACCCGGTCAGCGAGTTTCACACCCCGGGCGATCAGGTGATGGGCCAGGCGATTGGCGCGCTGGTTCAGCTCGCCATAGCTCAATTGCTGCTGACCCTGTACCACCGCCACGGCCTCTGGCCGCTGGGCTTCGACCAACGCCTGGATCACCTGCCCTTGCGGGTAGGCCACGGCTGGCGGGTTCATACCTTCAAGCAGTTGCACTCGCTCCTGGGCATCGAGGATCGGCAGCGTATCAACACAAACCGTGCCCTCTTGCTCCAGGGCCTGGATCAACTGCGCCACGGCCGCCGCCATCCAGTTCGCCACGCGCACGGCGCCAATCCCCTGCTGGGCCAGCACACTCAAGCTCAAGCCCTCGCCCAGGTCGTCCACGCTCAGGGTCAGCGGGTAGTTGCTGCGCTCCTCGCCGCCCAACTGGTGCATGCCCTGGAAGCTATCGCCGGCGTCGCTGGCGATGCCCGCAGGGCTGTGCCGGTAGTTGAGCAAGGCACTGAACAGCGGTGCCGAAGCCGGCACGCCGCTGCAACGCTGGGCCAGGGCCAGGGAGGCATGCTCATGGCCGAGCAACGCCGAAAGCCGTTGGTGCGTGACGCGCACCGCCTCCTTGGCGCTGAGGCGAGTATCGATGCGCAGCGGCAAGGTGTTGATGAACACGCCCAGCGCGCGGTCGGCGCCCTCGCCACCTTGCAGGCGCCCCATCAGCACGGTGCCGAACACCACGTCCTGGCGCCCGGCCAGCACGCCCACCACTCGCGCCCAGGCCAAGTGCATCAGGCTCGCGGCACTGACGCCGAGCTGGCGTGCCAGCAGGCGAACTCGCCGTGCCAGGGCCAGGTCGAGCGCTTGCCGGGCCTCCTCGATATCACGACCATCGCCTTGTACATCGGCCAGGCCCATGGGCAAGGTCGGTTCCTCGACATCACCGAGCATTTCGCGGAAGAACGCTTCATGCCCTGCCTGCGCGGCGCCCAGGCGCACCTGGGCGACATAGGTGCGGTACGGCACTGGCGCGGCCAGTTGCGCTCCGCGCCCGGCCAGCAAGGCCTGCATCTCGTGCACTATCACTTCCATGGCCGTGTGGTCCAGGGCCAGGTGATGGAAGTGCAGGATCGCCACCACCCGTTGCTGCGCCGGGTCCAGGGCGTAGGTCAGGCGCAGTAGCGGCGCCTGGGTCAGGTCCAGGCGCTGCTGGCGGGCATCGAAATGCCCGTGCAGGTGATCGATCACAGCGTCCTCGCCCAGCCCAGTGACTTCGCTCACCACCAGGCGTGCCTGGCGCCACACCACTTGCACCGGTTCGGCCAGCCCTTCCCACACCACCGAGGTGCGCAGGATGTCGTGGCGGTCGATGACCTGTTGCAAGGCCGCCGTGCAGGCGTGCAGACGGTCCAGGCTGTCGAACGCCAGCCGGGTCTGCAGCAGGTATGGATCGCCCTGTTCGGCGCTCAGGTGGTGGTAAAGAATGCCCTCCTGCAACGGTGCCAGCGGGTAGATTTCCTGCACGTTGGCCGCGCCGCCCGCCACCGTGGCGACGATACGGTCGATGCTGGCCTGGTCCAGTTCGATCAGGCTGAGCATGGCCGGGGTGATCCGGGTCGCGGCCACCGGCACGCGGTTGGCCGGCACCTCGATTTCGCGACCACTGCCAACCGCCGCCGCCAGGGCGGCCAGGGTCGGCTGGGCGAACAGCACGCGCACATCGGCGTCGAGGCCGGCCTTGCGCATGCGCTCGATCAGGCTCACCGCCAGCAGCGAGTGGCCGCCCAGTTCGAAGAAGTGATCGTGACGCCCCACCTGCTCGACCTTGAGCACTTCAGCCCAGATCGCCGCCAAGGCCGATTCAATCTCGCCCTGCGGCGCCTCGAAGGCACGGCTGACCAGTGCCTCGCGGCCCGGCGCCGGCAGCGCCCGGCGGTCGAGCTTGCCGTTGGCGGTCAGGGGCAGTGCGTCCAGATGCACGTAGGCCGCTGGCAGCATGTAGTCCGGCAGCTGGCCTTGCAGGCGTTCGTGCAGTTCGGCAATCGCTGGTGCGTTGCCGGTGAAGTAGGCCACCAGGCGCTTGTCGCCCGGCTCGTCCTCGCGCACCACCACTGCCGTGTCACGCACGCCTGGGCATTCGCCCAGGCGTGCCTCGATCTCGCCCAGTTCGATACGGAAGCCGCGCAGCTTGATCTGTTGGTCGGCCCGGCCCAGGTAACGCAAGGTGCCGTCGACCTGCCAGCAGACCAGGTCGCCACTGCGGTACATGCTGCCACCGTTGAACGGATCGGGCAGGAAACGCTCGGCGGTCAACTCCGGCTGGCCCAGGTAACCCAGGGCCACGCCGTCGCCAGCGATATACAACTCGCCTACGGCGCCCACCGGCAGCAACTGCTGGCGGGCATCCAGCACATAGCAACGTGCGTTGCCGATCGGCTTGCCAATTGGGATGCTGCCCTCGCCCACCTGGGTGATTTCATGGGTGGTGCTGAAGGTGGTGGCCTCGGTCGGGCCATAGCCATTGATCAGGTGTTGCGGGGCACCGTCGCGCAGCACGCGGGCGATCACCGCCGGGTCCAGCACATCGCCCCCCACCATCAGGTAGCGCAGCGTGCGGAATACCGGCAGCAGGTCGTCGGCGAACTGGTGGAACAAGCCCGCCGTCAGCCACAGCACCGTCACGCCCTGGCTCAGCAACGCTTCGCGCAAGGCCTGGCGCGATAGCACCTGGTTCTGATCGATCACCACCACCGTGCCACCATTGAGCAGCGGCGCCCAGACTTCCAGGGTGCTGGCGTCGAACGCCGGGTTGGAGGCAAAGGCCACGCGGTCCTGGCTGTTGAAGTCGGCGAAGCCGTTGTTGATCACCAGGCGCACGATGGCCCGGTGCGGCACCTGCACGCCTTTCGGTGTGCCGGTGGAACCGGAGGTGTACATGATGTAGGCCGCGCTGCCGGCGTTCACAGCCAGTTCCAGGTCTTCGCCGGCATAGCGCTCCAGCTCGAGCCGGTCCAGCTCGATGCGCTGTACACCTTCCACCTGCGGTTGATCGCTGTGGGTCAACAGCAAGCGCGCCTGACTGTCGGCAACCATGAACGCCTGGCGCTCGGCCGGGGTATTGCCGTCCAGCGGCACGAACACTGCAGCGCACTTGCTCACGGCCAATTGCGCGGCCAGCAGGTCGAACGAACGCGGCAACAGCAACGCCACCCGATCGCCGGCCTGGATGCCCATTTCCAGCAAGTGGCCTGCCAGGCGGTTGGCTTGTCGATTCAGTGCCTGGTAGCTCCAGCGCCGCGTGCCATGGGCCACCGCCAGCGCCTCGGGGCTGACCTTGGCGTGGGCCTCGAACAGCCCGTGCAGAGGCATCTCATGCGGGTATTCGCGCTGGGTGTCGTTGAACTGGCGTAGCACCCGCTGCCGCTCGGCGGACGGCAAGGCGACCAGCGCGTGCAGCGGGGTTGCCGGGGCCTGCGTCAACGCCTCGGCCAGTTGTGCCAGGGCCGCCTGCAACAGCTGGCCAACCTGCGCCCCGTCCACCTCAGGCACGGCCTGTACGGTCAGTGAGAAACCACTGCCCAAATCATCGACGCTGACCACCAGCGGGTAGTTGCTGCGCTCATGGGCCGCCAGCAGCTCGATGCCGTCCCAGGCCCGTGCCTGCTCGGCACTGCCCGCCGGGCTATGGCGGTAGTTGAGCAGACTGGTGAACAGCGCCTGCGAGGCTGGCACGCCGCTGCAGCGTTGGGCCAGGGCCAGCGAGGCCTGCTCATGGGCGAGCAGGCGCGCCAGGCGCTGGTGGGTCAGGCGCACGCCCTCGGCGACGCCGGCCGCACCAACACTGACTCGCAACGGCAAGGTGTTGATGAACATGCCCAGGGCCCGCTCGGCGCCCTCGCCGCCCTGCAGGCGGCCAAGCAGCACGGTGCCGAACACCACCTCCTGGCGCCCGGACAACTGCGCCAGCACCTGGCCCCAGGCCTGGTGGACCAGGCTGGCGACACTGACGCCCAAGGCCCGCGCCTGCTCACGCAGGTGCCCGGCCAACGCGTCATCCAGCTGCTGCCGGTACTCAAGCACCTGGCGACCATCACCCAGGGTGTCGCGCAGGCCGAACACATCGGTTGGCTCGTCGATATCGCCGAGCAGCTCGCGGAACATCGCTTCCTGGGCCTGGCCATCGTGGCGCAGGCGCGCCTGGGCCACATAGTTGCGGTACGGCACGCTGTCGCCCTGGGGCGCGCGGCCCAGCAGCACATCGGCGACCTCGGCCACCAGCAGCTCCAGGGCGGCGTGGTCGAGCAGGATATGGTGCAGCAACAGGGTCGCCTGCAAACGGCCATGCACCCAGTTACTGCTCAGATGCAGCAGCGGCGCGCGCCCCATGTCCAGGCGCACCCTGTCCAATTCCGGCTCAAGGCTCAGCCGCGCCTCGCGCCAGACCACCTGCACGGCCTCGTCCAGCCCTTGCCAGTGAACGCTGGTGCGCAGAATGTCGTGACGCGCGATCACCTGGTTCAACGCCGCGACGAAGGCGTCCAGCTCGGCCTGCCCGGCGAAGGCGAAGCCCATCTGCAGCACATAGGGATCGACCTCGGCACTGGCCAGGTGGTGATAGAGGATGCCTTGTTGCAGCGGCGCCAGGGCGTAGAGGTCCTGAACGTTGGCCGCGCCGCCGGGGATGCCTTGCACCAGGCTGTCGAGGGCCGCCTGGTCCAGGCTCGCCAACGGCAGCATGTCGGTAGTGATGCGCGTGCAGTCGGCCGGGATCCGGTTGGCGGGCACCTGTACCGTCGCCTCGCCGCCCACTGCCGCGGCCAGCGCCGCCAGGGTCGGCTGGCCGAACAGCACGCGGATATCCGCCGCCAACCCGGCCTTGCGCATCCGCGCGGTCAGGGTCACCGCCAGCAGCGAGTGGCCGCCCAGTTCGAAGAAGTTGTCCTGCCGGCCAACCTGGGCCACGCCGAGCAGTTCGCGCCACAGCTGCGCCAACAGTACCTCGACCTCGCCTTGCGGCGCTTCATAGGCCTGCTGCGGCATATCGGGCGCTGGCAGGGCCTTGCGGTCGAGCTTGCCGTTGGGGCTCAGCGGCAGTGCCTCCAGGTGGGTGAACGAGGCTGGCACCATGAAGTCCGGCAACTGGGCCAGCAGCGCGGCACGCAGCACCTCGGCGGTGTGCGCCACACCGGTGTAGTACGCCACCAGGCGCTGGTCGCGGGCCAGCACCACGGCCTCCTTGATACCCGCGAGCGCCGTCAGGCAGGCCTGGATCTCGCCCAGTTCGATACGCAGGCCACGGATCTTGACCTGGTCATCGTTGCGCCCCAGGTACTCGAGGTTGCCATCGGCCAGGTGCCGGGCCAGGTCGCCGGTGCGGTACAGGCGCGCGCCGGCACCGCTGGCGAACGGGTCGTTGATGAAGCGCTCGGCCGTCAGTTCGGCGCGGTTCAGGTAGCCACGGGCTACCTGCACGCCACCGATGTACAGCTCGCCCGGCACGCCACGCGGCACCGGTTGGCCGTGGGCGTCCAGCACATAGAGCGTGGTGTTGGCGATCGGCTTGCCGATCGGGGTGTTGTCCGGCGCCTCGACGCAGTGCCAGGCACTGACGTCCACCGCCGCTTCGGTCGGGCCATAGAGGTTGTGCAGCTCGACGCTCGGCAGTTGCGCGAGGAAACGGCGCACCAGGCTGCCGGGCAAGGCTTCGCCACTGCACAGCACTCGCTTGAGGCCTTCTGCCTGCACCTCGCCGTGGGCCAGGAACACATCCAGCATTGATGGCACGAAGTGCAAGGTGGTGACACCCTCGGCACGAATCACTTCACGCAGGTATTCCGGGTCGCGGTGCCCACCGGGGCGGGCCATGACCAGACAGGCGCCGGTCTGCAACGGCCAGAGGAATTCCCACACCGACACGTCGAAGCTGAACGGGGTCTTCTGCAGCACCACGTCGTGCGCACCGAGTCCATAGGCGTCCTGCATCCACAGCAGGCGGTTGACCACCCCGGCATGCTCGTTCATCACGCCCTTGGGCAGGCCGGTGGAGCCGGAGGTGTAGATCACATAGGCCAGGTGGCGCGGGGTCAGGCCGGCGACCTGCGGCGCCGTGGCCGGCTGCGCCAGCCAGGTGGGCTGGTCGAGATCGACCAGGCGCGCGCCCTCGGGCACCGCGCGGGTGGCCGCATGCACCAGCACCGCCACGGGCGCGCTGTCGCTGAGCATATGGCGGATGCGCTCGGCCGGGTACTCCGGATCGACCGGCACATAGGCGCCACCGGCCTTGAGGATGGCCAGCAGGCCAATCACCATCGACAGCCCACGTTCGACGCAGATCGCCACGCGGTCATCGGGCTTCACGCCCAAGGCGATCAGGTGATGGGCCAGGCGGTTGGCCTGTTCGTCGAGCTGGCGGTAAGTCAGCTCGCCCGCCTCGGCCTTGACCGCCACGACGTCCGGGGTGCGCCGTACCTGGGCTTCGATCATCCCGTGCAAGGTCTGCTCCAGGTCATAAGCCACCGCAGTGTCATTGAAGTCTTGCAACACCAGGCGACGTTCAACCGGTTCCAGCACCGGCACGCCGGTCAGGGCGCGCTCAGGCTGCTGCTCCAGCGCCTGCAACAGGCCTTCGAGCACGTGCAGCAACTGCCCGCAGACCCGCTGCGCGCCTACCTGCGGCGTCACCCGCACACTCAGGCGCAGGCCATCGCCGAAATCGTCGACATCCAGGGCCAGCGGGTAGTTGCTGTGGCCCTCGCTGCCCAGGGTCTCGATGCCTTGCCAGGCGTCGAGCTGCGCACCCGCACGGGTGCTCTGGCGGTAGTTGAGCATGGCGCTGAACAATGGCAGTGGCGCGGCCACCTGACTGCAACGCTGGGCCAATGCCAGCGAGGCGTGCTCGTGGACCAGCAGCGCCGACAGGTCACGCTGTATCGCCTGCACGCCCTCGCGCACGCTGACGCCGGCCAGGTCGACACGCAGCGGCAAGGTATTGATGAACATACCCAGTGCCCGCTCACTGCCCTCGCCGCCCTGCAGGCGGCCCAGCAGCACGGTGCCGAACACCACGCGGTCCTTGCCGCAGGCGGCTGCCAACAGGCGTGCCCAGGCCAGGTGCAGCAGGGTCGCGCTGCTCACCCCAAGCTGACGCGCCTGGTCGCGCAGGCGCTGGTAGCGCTGGCCGGCGAACTCGACCTCGGCCACCTCGATGGCCAAGCCCTCACCCTGCACCTCGCGCAGGCCGAACGGCAGGCTCGGCTCGTCGATATCGCCCAACTGCACACGGAAGAACGCCTCGTGCTGCACCTCGCTGACGCCTTGGCGCGCCTGCACCACGTAGTTGCGATAAGGCACCGAAGGCGCCAGTGGCAGATCCTCTCCCAGCAGGTAGCCGTGCATCTCCGCCCGCACCCCCTGCATGGCCACGTGATCGAGCACGATATGGTGGAACTGCAACACCGCCTCGACTCGCTGGCTGCCCGCCTCGGGACGGTGCAGCAGGCGGATCAGCGGCGCCTGGGCCAGGTCCATGCGCGTCAGCTGACGCTCATCGAGTGGCAAGACGTGCAGCGGCGCCTGGCGCCACACCACTTGCACCGGCTGCGGCAGGCCTTCCCACAGCACCGCGGTGCGCAGGATATCGTGGCGAGCGATGACCCGCTCCAGAGCCTGGGCGAACGCGGTCAGGCGCTCGAGGCTGTCGAAGCGCAGATGCGCGCGCAGGGCATAAGGGTCGACGTCGGCGCTGCTCAGGTGCAGGTAGAGAATGCCCTCCTGCAATGGCGCCAGCGGGTAGATGTCCTGCACGTTGGCCGCACCGCCCGGCACGCTGGCGACGATCTGTTCGATCGTTGCCTGGTCCAGGTCGAGCAACGGCAGCAGCTCGGGGGTGATGCGGGTGCAGCCCGGTGGAATCAGGTTGGCCGGCACCGGCACCTCGTGGCCTTGGCCCAGGGTCGCTGCCAGGGCGGCCACGCTCGGCTGGCCGAACAGGGTGCGCACATCCACCTGCAAGCCGGCCTGGCGCAGACGCGCGGTGAGGCTGACCGCCAGCAGCGAATGGCCGCCGAGTTCGAAGAAGTTGTCGTGCCGCCCCACACGTTCTACACCCAGCAACTGCGCCCAGATCTCGGCCAGCAAGGTTTCCGTCTCACCTTCGGGGGCCTGGTACTGGCGCGGCTGCACATCGGGTACTGGCAGGCGCTTGCGGTCGGGCTTGCCGTTGGGGGTCAGCGGCATGGCCGCCAGGTGGACGAACAACGCCGGTACCATGTACTCCGGCAGTTGCAATAGCAAGGCCGCGCGCAGGGTGTCGGCGGCTTGCGCTTGGCCCGTGTGGTAGGCGACCAGGCGTGGGCCGTTGTGCGGGTGCTCGTGCACCAGCACCAGCGCCTCGCCGACACCTGGCACCCGGTTCAGGCAAGCCTCGATCTCGCCCGGCTCGATGCGCAGGCCGCGCAGCTTGACCTGATGATCGATGCGGCCCAGGAACTGCAAACTACCGTCGGCCAATTGGCGCACTCGGTCGCCACTGCGGTACAGACGCTCGCCGGGCTTGAACGGGCTGGCGATGAAGCGTTCGGCTTGCTGCTCGGGCAGCCCCAGGTAGCCGCGCGCCACCCCGGCACCGCCGATATGCAGGTGGCCGGCGACGCCCCAGGGCACTGGCTGGTCGTGGGCGTCGAGCACATACAGGTGGCTGTTGTCGATCGGCCGGCCAATCGGCAGCGCGCCTTGCGCCACGGCATCTTCGGGGTACAGCGTGCAGACGCTGCAATCCACGGTGGTCTCGGTGGGGCCGTAGACGTTGTGCAGCCGCACCTGTGGCAGGCGCTCACGCACCTGGCGAGCCAGGGCTTCGGTCAACTCGCCGCCGCCACAGACGATATCGGTGAGGCTGGCGCAGCGAGCACTGTCCGGCTGCTCGAGGAACTGCTGCAACAATGCCGGGACGAACTGCACCACGCCGATCTGCTGACGCTCGATCAGCTCGACCAGGTACTGCGGGTCGCGCTGCCCGTCCGCGCGGGCCAGCACCAGACGCCGCCCGCTGCACAGGGGCCAGAACAGCTCCCACACCGAGGCATCGAAACTCACCGGGGTCTTGTGCAGCACCGCCTCGTCGCCCGGGAATTGTCGTTGGCTCCAGTACACCAGGTTGGCCAGGTTGCGGTGTTCGACCATCACGCCCTTGGGCACGCCGGTTGAGCCGGAGGTGTAGATCACATAAGCCAGGTGGCTCGAGTTCAGGCCCGGGACCTGCGGATCATGCTCAGGCTGGGCGCTCCAGTTGGGCTGGTCGAGGTCGACCCGCGTCGCCGCCAGCTCGCCCGGCAGCGCGGTACTGGCGCCCTGCACCAGTACCGCGCGGGGCTGGCTGTCGCGGAGCATGTGGCCGATACGCTCGGCCGGGTAGTCCGGGTCGACCGGCACATAGGCGCCACCCGCCTTGAGAATGGCCAGCAGGCCGATCACCAATGCCGGACTGCGCTCGACACAGATCGCCACTCGCGTGTCGGGGCCTACCCCTTGTTCGATCAGGTGATGGGCCAGTTGGTTGGCCTGGGCGTTCAACTGGCGATAGCTCAGTGATTGACCTGCGCCCTGCACGGCAATGGCCTCCGGCTGACGCGCGGCCTGCCGCTCGAACAACACCTGGATCGGTAGCCCGAGGTCATGGGGCTGGGCCGTGGCATTGCAGGTCTGCAGCAAGTAGTCACGCTCCGCCGGTTGCAGCACCGGCAGCAGCAACAGGGCCTGCCCGGGTTCGCGCTCCAGCCCGTCGGCCAAGGCCTGCAATACCTGTTGCAGTTGCTCGCACACCCGCTTCGCGCCAACCGTGGCCGGCGCCATGGCAACCAAACGCAAGCGCTCGCCCATGTCATCGACACTCAGGCTTAGGGGGTAGTTGCTGCGCTCCTGACCGTCGAGGAACTCGATGCCTTCCCAGTCCAGGCGCCGTGCCTCGTCGGCCACCTGGCCATGGCGGTAGTTGAGCATGGCGCTGAATAGTGGTGCCGGGGCCGGCACACCGCTGCAGCGCTGGGCCAGGGCCAACGAGGCGTGCTCGTGGACCAGCAGCGCGCTCAGGCGCTGCTGGGTCAGGCGCGCGGCCTCGCCCAGGCTCAGGCCTGCCAGGTCCAGGCGCAGCGGTAAGGTGTTGATGAACATACCCATCGCCCGCTCGGCGCCCTCGCCGGCCTCCAGGCGCCCCAGCAGCACGGTGCCGAACACCACGCGTTCGGTACCGCTGACTGCTGCCAGCAGGCGCGCGTAGGCCAGGTGGAAAAGGCTGGCAACGCTGATGCCCAACTGCCGGGCCTGTCGGCGCAGGCGCAAGGCCAGGCCGTCATCCAGCCACAGTTGCGCTTCCTCGCTGGCCTGGCCGTCGCCTTGTACATCGCTCAGGCCGAATGGCAGGGTCGGTTCGTCGATATCGCCCAGTTGCGTGCGGAAGAACGCCTCGTGCTCGGCCTGGCTGACGCCCAGGCGCGCCTGGGCCACGTAGTTGCGGTACGGCACTGGTGGTTGCGCCGGGGCCGCGGCGCCGCTCAGGTAGTCGAGCAACTCGGCGCCGACGATTTCCAGGGCGGTGTGGTCGAGGACGATATGGTGGAACTGCAACAAGGCTTCGATGCGCCCATCCACTTCGTGGTGCAGCAGACGGATCAAGGGCGCCTGGCTCAAGTCGATGGCGTGCGGATTTTGACCGGCAAGCGGCGCCACCTGCAGCGCAGCCTGGCGCCAGACTACCTGCAGCGGCTGCGCCAGGCCCTCCCAGAGCACCGCGGTGCGCAGCACATCATGCCGGGCGATAGCGGTTTGCAGCGCGCCGGCAAAGGCTTGCAGGCGTGCCGGGCTGTCGAAGGCGATACGCGATTGCAGCACATAGGGGTCGTGCTCGGGCGAGCTGAGGTGGTGGTAGAGAATGCCCTCCTGCAACGGCGCCAGTGGGTAGATGTCCTGCACGTTGGCCGCGCCGCCCGGTACCGTGGCAACGATGCGCTCGATGGCGGGCTGCTCCAGGTCTACCAGCGGCAGCAGCTCGGGAGTGATCTGCGTGCAGCCCAGCGGGATCCGGTTGGCCGGCACCTCGACCCTGCGGCCATGGCCCAACGTAGCAGCCAACGCTGCCACGGTTGGTTGGCCGAACAGCGTGCGTACATCGGCCTCCAGGCCGGCTTGGCGTAGACGCGCGGTCAGGCTCACCGCCAGCAGCGAATGGCCACCCAGTTCGAAGAAGTTGTCGTGGCGGCCAACCTGCTCAACGCCCAGCACCTCGGCCCAGAGCGCGGCAATGGCGATTTCCACCGGGCCTTCGGGCATGGTGTAAGCCTGGCCGGTGAGCAAGGTCGGTTCCGGCAATGCCTTGCGGTCGAGCTTGCCGTGAGCCGTCAGCGGCAGCGCGTCCAGCTGAACAAAGGCTTGCGGCACCAGATGAGCCGGTAAGCAAGCTTGCAAGCCCTGGCGCAGCGCGTCGCTGTCCACCGGCACGGTCTCGGTGAACCAGGCCAGCAGGCGTTCGTTGCGCACCAGCACCACGGCATCGGCGATGCCCGGCTGGGCTTTGAGCGCGGCCTCGATTTCGCCCAGTTCGACCCGCACGCCGCGGATCTTCACCTGGTCATCGTTACGGCCCTGGTAGTCCAGGGTGCCATCGGCGTTCCAGCACACCAGGTCGCCGCTGCGGTACATCGTGCCGCCGTTGAACGGGTCGGCCAGGAAGCGTTCGGCGGTCAGGTCCGGGCGGTTGAGGTAACCGCGCGCCACCTGGGCACCGCCGATGTACAGCTCACCGACCACACCGACGGGCACTGGCTGACGCTGTTCATCCAGCACATAGACCCGGGTGTTGGCGGTCGGTTTGCCGATATGCAGCGCCCCGCCCGGCTGAAGCACGCCGGAGGTCGCAACTACCGTGGTTTCGGTCGGGCCGTAGTTGTTGACCAGTTGGAAGCCCGGATCACGTTCGAAGTGTCGCAGACGGTCACCGCCGACCAGCAGCGTGCGCAAGGTTGGGTGTTGCTGCTCGCGACGCAGCGCCTGTTCGGCCACTGGCGTCGGCAGGAAGCTGACGTGCAGCGGTTGCTCCAGCCACCAGTCCAGCAGTTCGTCGACGTGCTCGCCGCCGATATGAGCGGGCGGCAGGTGCAGCGTCGCGCCGGCGCACAAGGCCGGCCAGGCTTCCCAGGCCATGGCGTCGAAGCCGAAGCCGGCCACGCTGGAAGTCTGGCTACCGGCGCCCAGCTCGAAGGCCTGGCAGTGCCAGTGCACCAGGTTGGCCAGGGTGTGGTGTTCGACCATCACGCCTTTGGGCTGGCCGGTAGAGCCGGAGGTGTAGATCACATAGGCCAGTTGCTGCGCGTCCATCCCGGCAACCACCGGATTGCTGTCTGGCTCGGCCAGCCAGGTATCGCCATCCACAACAACGCTGGCCTTATCTCCAACCAACGCGGCGGTAGCGGCCTCGACCAGCACCAAGGCCGGCGCACTGTCGCTGAGCAGATAGGCAATCCGCTCCGCCGGATAGGCCGGGTCGACCGGCACATAGGCCGCGCCGGCCTTGAGCGCCGCCAGCATGGCGATCAAGCGCTGCGGGCCGCGTTCCAGGCACAGGGCAACCCGGTCAGCGAGTTTCACACCACGGGCGATCAGGTGATGGGCCAGGCGATTGGCGCGCTGGTTCAGCTCGCCATAGCTCAATTGCTGCTCACCTTGCACCACCGCCACGGCCTCTGGCCGCTGGGCTTCGACCAACGCCTGGATCACCTGCCCTTGCGGGTAGGCCTGGGTGGTGTCGTTGAACGCCACCAGCACCTGCCGCAATGCCGTCTCATCGAGTATCGGCAATTGTTCCAGGGCCTGCGCCGGCGCCTGCTGCAATGCCAGCAACAACTGCCTAAGGGCATTGACCATCCACCGACCGACTTGCGCCGCTGGAATGCCGGCGGCAGCGAGCACGCTGAGGCTGAAGCCCTCACCCAGGTCGTCCACGCTCAGGGTCAACGGGTAGTTGCTGCGCTCCTCGCCACCGAGCAGGCGCACGCCCTGCCAGATGCCCTGGCCATCGTGCGCGGCGGGGCCCGCACTGTGCCGGTAATTGAGCAAGGCGCTGAACAGCGGCGCCGAGGGCGCCACGCCGCTGCAGCGCTGGGCCAGGGTCAGCGGCGCATGCTCGTGGCCGAGCAAGGCCGACAGGCGCTGATGAGTCGCCTGCAGCGCCTGGGTTACAGGCTGAGCCACATTCACCCGCAACGGCAAGGTGTTGATGAACATCCCCAGGGCGCGGTCGGCGCCCTCGCCACCTTGCAGGCGGCCCATCAGCACGGTGCCGAACACCACGTCCTGGCGCCCAGCCAGCACGCCCACCACCCGCGCCCAGGCCAAGTGCATCAAACTGGCAGCGCTGACGCCCTGTTGCCGGGCTTGCTCACGCACCGCCCGGGCCAACGCCGGTGCCAATTGCAACTGGGCCTGTTCGAGCGCCCCTCCATCGCCCTGCACATCGGCCAGACCGTACGGCAGGGTCGGCGCTTCGACATCGCCCAGTTGCGCGCGGAAGAACGCCTCATGGCCGGCCTGGTCCTCGCCCAGGCATACCTGGGCCACATAGTTGCGGTACGGCACCGCCGGCGGCAAGCAGTCGCCGCGACCGTCCAGCAACAGTTGCATTTCCTCGCCGATCACCGCCATGGCGGCGTGGTCGAGGGTCAGATGGTGGAACTGCAGCAACGCCACCCATTCACCCTGGCGCGGGTCCTCGGCGAACAGCAGGCGCAGCAGCGGCGCCCGGGTCAGGTCCAGGCGCTGCTGGCGAGCGTCGAAGCGCGCCTGCAGCCCATCGAGTACCGCCGCTTCGTCAAGCCCGGTGACCTCGGTCACTTCCAGCCGTGCCTGGCGCCACACCACCTGTACCGGTTCGGCCAGGCCTTCCCATACCACCGAGGTGCGCAGGATGTCGTGGCGGTCGATGGCCTGTTGCAGGGCCGCGGCCCAGGCCTGCAAGCGCGCCGGGCTGTCGAACGCCAAGCGCGATTGCAACAGGTACGGATCGCCCTGTTCGGCGCTCAGGTGGTGATAGAGGATGCCTTGCTGCAACGGTGCCAGCGGGTAGATTTCCTGCACGTTGGCCGCGCCGCCCGGCACCGTGGCGACGATGCGGTCGATGCTGGCCTGGTCCAGCTCGATCAGGCTGAGCATGGCCGGGGTGATCCGGGTCGCGGCCACCGGCACGCGGTTGGCCGGCACCTCGATTTCGCGACCACTGCCAACCGCCGCCGCCAGGGCGGCCAGGGTCGGCTGGGCGAACAGCACGCGCACATCGGCGTCGAGGCCGGCCTTGCGCATGCGCTCGATCAGGCTCACCGCCAGCAGCGAGTGGCCGCCCAGTTCGAAGAAGTGATCGTGACGCCCCACCTGCTCGACCTTGAGCACTTCAGCCCAGATCGCCGCCAAGGCCGATTCAATCTCGCCCTGCGGCGCCTCGAAGGCACGGCTGACCAGTGCCTCGCGGCCCGGCGCCGGCAGCGCCCGGCGGTCGAGCTTGCCGTTGGCGGTCAGGGGCAACGCGTCCAGGTTCACGTAGGCCGCTGGCAGCATGTAGTCCGGCAGCTGGCCTTGCAGACGTTCGTGCAGTTCGGCAATTGCTGGCGCGTTGCCGGTGAAGTAGGCCACCAGGCGCTTGTCGCCCGGCTCGTCCTCACGCACCACCACGGCGGTATCGCGCACACCCGGGCATTCGCCCAGGCGTGCCTCGATCTCGCCCAGTTCGATACGGAAGCCGCGCAGCTTGATCTGTTGGTCGGCCCGGCCCAGGTAACGCAAGGTACCGTCGGTCTGCCAGCAGACCAGGTCGCCACTGCGGTACATGCTGCCGCCGTTGAACGGATCGGGCAGGAAACGCTCGGCGGTCAACTCCGGCTGGCCCAGGTAACCCAGGGCCACGCCGTCGCCAGCGATATACAACTCGCCAACGGCCCCCACCGGCAATAGCTGCTGCCGGGCATCCAGCACATAGCAACGTGCGTTGCCGATCGGTTTGCCAATCGGAATGCTGCCCTCGCCCACCTGAGTGATCTCATGGGTGGTGCTGAAAGTCGTCGCCTCGGTCGGGCCATAGCCATTGAGCAGATGCTGCGGAGCGCCGTCGCGCAATACGCGGGCAATTACCGCCGGATCCAGCACATCGCCCCCCACCATCAGGTAGCGCAGCGTGCGGAATACCGGCAGCAGGTCGTCGGCGAACTGGTGGAACAAGCCCGCCGTCAGCCACAGCACCGTCACGCCCTGGCTCAGCAACGCTTCGCGCAAGGCCTGGCGCGACAGCACCTGGTTCTGATCGATCACCACCACCGCACCGCCATTGAGCAGCGGCGCCCAAACTTCCAGGGTGCTGGCGTCGAACGCCGGGTTGGAGGCAAAGGCCACACGGTCCTGGTTGTTGAAATCAGCGAAACCGTTGTTGATCACCAGGCGCACGATGGCCCGGTGCGGCACCTGCACGCCTTTCGGCGTGCCGGTGGAACCGGAGGTGTACATGATGTAGGCCGCGCTGTCGGCATCAGCCGTACGCTGCGGCGCTTGATCCGGGTAGCCATCGAGCATGAGCTGATCAAGCTCCACCCGCCGCGCCGCGCTCTGCAAAGGCTGGTCGGCATGGGTCAACAGCACCCGCGCTTGGCTGTCATTCACCATGAACGCCTGGCGCTCGGCCGGGGCATTGCCATCCAGCGGCACGAACACCGCGGCGCACTTGCTCACGGCCAGCTGCGCGGCCAGCAGGTCGAACGAACGCGGCAGCAGCAACGCCACCCGCTCGCCGGCCTGCACCCCTAGCTCGACCAGGTGCTGCGCCAGGCGATTGGCCTGGGTCTGCAGCTCGGCGTAGGTCCAGTGGCGCCCGCCATGCACCACCGCCAGCGCCGCTGGCGTGCGCAGGGCATGGGCCTCGAACAAACGGTGCAAGGGCTGCTCACGCGGATAGTCGCGAGCCGTGGCGTTGAAGCCGTGCAACACACGCTCGCGCTCGGCTGCGGGCAGGCCGTGGAGGCTGTGCAGGGCGCTGTCGGGGGCCTGCTCCAGCGCCGTGACCAGGTGCACCAGGGCCATCTGCAACAGTTGGCAGACCTGCTCGCCATCGACCGCTGCCACGGCCTGGACGGTCAGGCGCAGATCGCTGCCGTAGTCGTCGACGTTGACCACCAGCGGATAGTTGCTGCGCTCCTCCGCGGCGAGCAACTCGATGCCCTGCCAGCGCGGGCCCTCGGCCTGCTCGCTGGTGCTGTGGCGGTAGTTCAGCAAGCTGGTGAACAACGCCTGCGCAGCCGGCACGCCACTGCAACGCTGAGCCAAGGCCAGCGAGGCCTGCTCACGTTCGAGCAGACGCGCCAGGCGCTGGTGGGTCAGGCGCACGCCCTCGGCAACGCCGGTCGCGCCGACACTGACCCGCAGCGGCAAGGTGTTGATGAACAAGCCCAGGGCTCGATCGGCGCCCTCGCCGCCTTGCAGGCGGCCGAGCAGCACGGTGCCGAACACCACTTCCTCGCGCCCGGACAACTGCGCCAACACCTGACCCCAGCCTTGGTGGACCAGGCTGGCGACACTCAGACCCAGTGCCCGTGCCTGCTCGCGCAGGCGCCCGGCCAAGGCCGGGTCGAGTGCCAGGCGGCTATCGCGCACTGGCTGGCCATCGACCTTGGCCTCGCGCAGGCCGAACACTTCGGTCGCTTCATCGATATCGCCCAGCAGCTCGCCAAACAGCGCCGCGTCCGCCTGGCTGTCGGCGCCCAGGCGAGCCTGGGCCACGTAGTTGCGATAAGGAATGCTCGGCGCCAACTCGGCCGGGCCTTGCAGCAAGGCGCCGACTTCGGCCACCAACTGCTCCACCGCCGTGTGGTCGAGCAGGACATGGTGCATCAGCAAGGTCGCCTGCAAGCGGCCATCCTCGAACTGGCTGCTCACGTGCAGCAGCGGTGCGCGGCCCAGGTCCAGGCGCGGGATCGGCAACGCCGGGCTCAACGCCAGCGGCGCATCGCGCCAGACCACCTGCACCGGCTCCTCCAGGCCCTGCCAATGCAGGCTGGTGCGCAGGATGTCATGGCGGGCGATCACCTGGTTCAGCGCAGCGACGAAGGCGTCCAACTGCGCCTGCCCGGCAAAGGCGAAGCGGGCTCGGCCGACATAAGGGTCGGCGCCCGTGCTGGCCAGGTGATGGTAGAGAATGCCCTGCTGCAACGGCGCCAGGGCATAGAGATCCTGGATATTGGCCACGCCGCCAGGAATCTGCGCCACAACCTGGTCGATGCCAGCCTGGTCGATACTGGCCAGGGGCAGCAACTGCGGGGTGATGCGTGTGCAGCCGGCATCGATGCGGTTGGCCGGCACTTCGACACCTGCCTGGCGGCCCACGCTGGCGGCCAACGCCGCCAGGGTCGGCTGGCCGAACAGCACGCGCACGTCGGCGTGCAGGTCATGCCGGCGCATGCGCTCCACCAGTCGCACCGCCAGCAGCGAATGGCCGCCGAGTTCGAAGAAGTTGTCCTCGCGCCCCACCTGCTCGACACCCAGCAGCTCGGCCCAGATCGCGGCCAGGCATTGCTCGGTCTCGCCCTGTGGTGCCTGGTACTGGCGCAGCGGCGCCTCGGGTTCCGGCAGGGCCTTGTGGTCGACCTTGCCATTGGCGGTCAGTGGCATCGTCGCCAGGTGGATGAACAGTGCCGGCACCATGTACTCCGGCAACTGGGCCAGCAGGGCCTCGCGCAAGCGCCCGGCCTCCTGCGTCACGCCGCTGTAGTAGGCCACCAGCCGTGGGCCGCTCAGGGCATGCTCGTGGACCCGCACCAGCGCCTCACGTACCCCGGGTACTCGATCGAGGGCCGCCTCGATCTCGCCCGGTTCGATACGCAGGCCGCGCAGCTTGATCTGGTGGTCGTTGCGGCCCAGGAACTCCAGCACGCCGTCGGCGCGCTGGCGCACCAGGTCGCCGCTGCGATACAGCCGTTCTCCAGCTACGAACGGGCTGGCGATAAAGCGCTCGGCCTGCTGCTCGGGCAGCCCCAGGTAACCGCGGGCCACGCCGGCGCCGCCGATATGCAGGTGCCCGGCCACGCCCCAAGGCAGCGGCTGGTCGGCACTGTCGAGGACATACAAGCGGGTATTGGCGATGGGCCGGCCGATCGGCAAGGCGCCCTCTGGCAGCGGTGCCTGGGGCTCCAGGGTCCAGGCGGTGCAGTCGACCGTGGTTTCGGTGGGGCCGTAGACATTGTGCAGGCGCACCTGTGGCAGGCGCTCACGCACCTGGCGCGCCAAGGCCTCGGTCAGCTCGCCGCCGCCGCAGACGATATCGCTGAGGCTATCGCATGAGGCGCTGTCGGGCTCCTCGAGGAACTGCTGCAACAGCGCTGGCACGAACTGCACCACACTGACCTGGCGCTGACGGATCAGCTCGATCAGGTAGCGCGGCTCGCGCTGGCCGTCTGGCCGCGCCAATACCAGGCGCAAGCCCGAGCACAGCGGCCAGAACAGCTCCCACACCGAGGCATCGAAGCTCACCGGGGTCTTGTGCAGCAGCGCGCCCTGGGGCTGGTTGGCGATCAACTGGGCGCTCCACTGCACCAGGTTGACCACGTTGCGGTGCTCCACCATCACGCCCTTGGGCTGGCCAGTGGAGCCTGAGGTGTAGATCACGTAGGCCAGGTGCCGCGGCGTCAGGCCAACGACCTGCGGGTTGCTCGACGGTTGCGCGGCCCAGGTCGGCAGGTCGAGATCGATCGTCAGCGCAGCCCCTTGGCCGATCCGATCACGGGTCGCGGCGTGCACCAGCACCGCTACCGGGGTGCTGTCGCCGAGCATGTGGCGGATCCGCTCGAGCGGGTAGCTGGGGTCGAGCGGCACATAGGCGCCACCGGCCTTGAGGATCGCCAACAAACCGACCAACAGAGCCGGCCCGCGTTCGACGCAGAGCGCCACGCGCTGGTCGGGGCCAACGCCCAGTTCGATCAGGTGGTGGGCCAGGCGGTTGGCCTGGTCATTGAGGGCCTGGTAGCTCAGCTCGCCCTCCTCGGCCTGCAGCGCGACAGCCTCGGGGCGTTCGGCCACTTGCTGCTCGAACAACGCATGCAGCAACTGCTCGGGCGCCTGCCCAGCAGCGCTGGCATTGCCTTCGAGCAACAACTGCTGGCGCTCTGGCGCGGTCAGCACCGACACCTGCAGCAACGGCCGCTCAGGCTCGCGCTCCAGGGCATCGGCCAACTCGCCGAACACCTGCAGCAACTGCCCGCACAGGCGCTCGGCGCCCCAGGCGGCCAGGGCCTGGACAGTCAGGCGCAGGTCCTCGCCCAGGTCATCGACCGCCACGGCCAGGGGGTAGTTGGTGCGTTCCTCGGCGCCGACCACATCGATACCCGGCGCCACGGCGATCACTTCGGCAGCGTCGCCAGCGCCGCTGTGGCGGTAGTTGAGCATGCTGTTGAACAGTGGCGTTGGCGCCGCCACGCCGCTGCAACGTTGGGCCAGGGCCAGCGGCGCCTGCTCGTGGTCGAGCAGCGCGGTGAGCTGGCGGTGGGTGGCCAGCAACGCCGCGCGCGCACCCTGCCCGGCCAGGTCGACACGCAATGGCAAGGTGTTGATGAACATGCCCAGCGCCTGTTCGCTGCCCAGGCCCGCGGCCATGCGCCCGAGCAGCACGCTGCCGAACACGACCGACTCACGCCCGGACAACGCCCCGAGCAGCCGTGCCAGGCCCAGGTGCATGATGCTCGCCGGGCTCGCCCCCAGTTGCCGGGCCTGGGCGCGCAGGCGCTGGCTGAGGGCAGTGGGCAGGGTCATGCGTGCCTGTTCCACCGCCTGGCCGGCCAGTTCCGTCACGCCGAAGGCCAGGGTCGGTGCGTCGATATCCGCCAGCATGGCACGGAAGAAGGCTTCATGGGCCTGCTCGTCGCGGGCCAGCGCGGTCCTGGCCAACAGGTCGCGGAACGCCACCGCTGGCGGCAGCTGCTCGCCCTCGCCGGCCAGGCGCGCGTGGATTTCGCGGCGGACGATATCCAGGCCGGTATGGTCCATCACGGTGTGGTGGAACAGCAGCAAGGCCACCACCTCGCCGTCTTCACCACGGGCATCGACCAGGCGCAGCAACGGCGCCTGGCGCAGGTCCATGCGGTAATGCGTGCTGTCGAAGCGCTCGCACAGGTGCCGCAGTGGCGCTTCGCCCGCCGTCACCGCGAGCGTTTCACGGGCCAGCGGCGCCTGGCGCCAGACCACCTGGCGCGGGGCGTCCAGCAACTCCCAGGCCATCGCCGTGCGTAGGATGTCATGGCGCTGGATCACCCAATCCAGGGCCTCGGCAAACGCTTCCAGGTGCGCCGGGCTGGCGAAGCGCAACTGCGCCTGCAGCACGTAGGGGTCGCCGTTGCGGGCACTCAGGTGGTGATAGAGCATGCCCTCCTGCAGCGGCGCCAATGGGTAGATGTCCTGCAGGTTGGCCACGCCGCCCGGCACGCTGGCGACGATCCGGTCGATGGCGGCCTGATCGAGGCCAGCCAGCGGCAGCATCTCGGGAGTGGCCCGCAGTGCCGGGCTCAGCCAATCGTCGCCCTGCTTCGCGAGCATCTCCAGCAGTGCCGGTTTGTGGGCAGCCAAGGCGTCCCACAAGGCATCGTCGAGGGCATCATCGGCGCCGTCGACCAGCAGGTCGGCCTCCTCGCGCTGGAGTCGGATCGCACGGGTGGAAAGCGCTGCCATGAGTTCGCTGAAGAGCATCGGTAAGCATCCTGCTTTTGCCAATCGGAAATGCTTGGAACGCTAATGGATTGGGCGACAGGCGGCTGACATGGGAAGGGGGGACAAAGGATTTGCAGGCAAGCCTGGGCTGGACGGCTTGCACCGCGACGGGTCGCAACGGTTATGAAATCGAGTGCCGCAAAAAGCCCACCACGGCCTCCAGCACCCAGCCCGGCTGCTGCCGATGCGGCACATGCCCGCCGCCCTCCAACACCTGCACCTGCACCGACCCTGCAGCCAGCCGGGCAAGGCGCCGCGGATGCGCCAGGCTACCGAACTCATCCTGGTCACCGTGCAGGCTCAACAACGGGCAACGCAGTTCAGCCAGCGGCTGGTCGAGGTGCCAATTGGCGAAATCCGCTGAAAGCCAGTTGTCGATCCAGGCCCGCAGCACCCACTCGGCCTTGTCGCCGTGGTAACGCTGCAATCGCTGCAACTGGCCCGGTTCGGCAAACTGCTGCTCGGCGGCGCGAATCCCATCCACGGTGCGCGCCTCGACGAACGCCTGGGCCGACTCGGTGATCACGCCACGGCAGCGCTGCCCATGGGTGGCGGCGCACGCAATGGCCATGCCGCCACCGACACTGTGGCCAAACACGATGAACGGGCCGATCGTCCTCTGCGCCAGCAGCGCGGCAAACCCCTCGCCGGCTTCGGCCTCGACGAAGCCCGGGCGCAGGTGGCCGGGATGGGCGTCGGAACGGCCAAAACCAAGGCGGTCATAGGCGATGACCGGGTGCCCGCTGGCCTGGGCCAATTGCTCGGGAAAGTCACGCCACAGCGCCACGCAGCCTAGCGAGTCATGCACCAGGATGATGGGGACAGGGTGGGCCTTGGCTGGGGTCCAGGTCTGGGCGTGGAGACGCCCTTGCGGGGTTTCGATCCAGTGGGTTTGCACGGTGACAGCGGGCATGCGGGCTCCTGTGACGATTTCCGGTCGAGGCAGGCATGCTAACCGTTGGCGGTGGCGTGGAGCCATGGGAATGTTATGGGCAACTGCCGTACTGGGGCCTCTCAGTCCGGTACGGTCTCTGTGGGAGCAACTGTCTTGCTCAACTGCTAAAGCTAGCGGGATCCCTGTGGGAGCGGGTTTATCGGGGCGCCGAACCGCCGCGAAGCAAGCGACGCGGTGCCTGGCACCGGCTACGCCGGTGTTCGCGGCTGAAGCCGCTCCCACAGGGATCGCGCCGACCTCAGGGCATGCACCATACCTGTGGGAGCGGGCTTGTCGGACCGCCGCACCGCCGCGAAGAAGGCGACGCGGTGCCTGGCACCGGCTGTGCCGGTGTTCGCGGTCGAAGCCGCTCCCACAGCGACCGCGCTAGCTTTAGCAGTTGAGCAAGACAGTTGCTCCCACAGGGGGCTGGGCGATCTCCTTGGCCCTGCCACTACTCGATGCTCACTCCCCGGCCGCGCCCTTCAGCTCGACCCGATTCCCATCAGGATCAAAGCAGTACAACGACAGCCCCTCGCCCTCGGCACCATAGCGCGGCTGCGCCGCCTGTACCTCGACCCCGGCGTCCTGCAACATCCGGCTCAACGCTGCCTCATCAAACGGCTCGATGCGCAGGCAGAAATGATCGAGGTTATGCCCCGCGGTCCCGGGCCCCGGCCCGCCTTGCTGGCCCAGCGGTCCATCGACCGCCACCAGGTCGATCAGGCTGGCACCCGCCGCCAGGTGGATCATTCCCAGCGTTTCGCGCCGCCTGCGTATCGGGCAGCCCAGCAAGTCGTGATAGAACCTCAAGCTGCGTTCCAGGTCGGCAACCCGCAACACGATATGGTCGATATGCAGAATCTCGAAAGCAGGCATGCTGGCGCTCCTCGAGCAGACGTTGCCTAGACCATAGCAGCCCGCTACTGACCGCGCAGATCCTCGAAGAACGACAAACGCCCCTGCACCTGGCTCGAGGCGCGAGGTTGCGCGGCGGCCTCGGCGCTGGGTTTCTCGACATGCCAGTAGCAGTGCTTGACCGCCCGGGTGACCGCCACATAGGCCAGCCGCTGCACCTCTTCCTTCTGCGCCGTGTCGAAGGCCTGGGCATCGCCTGGCTTGCCCAGGCCAGCCAGGCGATAGACCTGGTTCTTGTAGGGCGAACTGGTCAGGTACTGGCAGTCACCGAGCATGAACACGGCATCGGCCTGCAGCCCTTTGGCGCTGTGATAGGTCAGTTGGCGCAGGCGGCGCTGGCCGGGCGGCAAGCTAGAATCAGCTTTAATAACAGGCATTAAATGCTGTTCTATCAATAACTTATCGCTTGTTTTTCGAAACAACATCATCACCGAATCACCCTGTTGATAATGCTCGATCAGGGTCTGCGCCAACGCCGCTTCGTCCCGTTCGAACACTTTCACCGGCGACAAGGGCAGCTCGGCCGCCGGGCCGCTGGCACGCGCCTTCTTGCCGCTGATGGCCGGCGCGCCTTTGACCAGGTGCTCAGCGGCATCAATGATGTGCTGCTGGCTGCGGTAGTTCTCCACCAGCATCACCCGGGTGTTGGCCGGCGATGGGAAGGCCTTGGTGAACGCCATGAAATAGCTCGGCGAGCTGCCGCGCCAGCCGTAGATCGACTGCCAGTCGTCCCCCACGCACATCAGCGACGAATGCTGCGCCACCCGGCCAGTATGCATGGCCGGACCGCGTCGGCGGATTTCTGCCAGACTGGCGCGCAGCCAGCTGACGATCTGCGGTGAGACGTCCTGGAATTCATCGATCATCAGGTGTGCCAATGGGCGCAGCAGCGGATCGGGCAGCAGCGCCAGGTTTTCCGGGTTGTTCTCGCCAAACAGGGCGAACATGCGGTTGTAGGTCATCACCGGCGGCGACTGGGCCAGCAGGTGCGCTTCGAAGGCTTTCCAGTACAGGGCCAGGGCCTCGAAGAAGGCGGCGTCGCTGTCACCGGGCGCAAAGCTCATGGCAGCCACTGCCGCGTTGACGTCCAGGCCAAGGTTCTCGATAAAGCCTGCGGCGCTGACGAATGCATCGAGCAGCGGCGCCGGAGCCAGCTCGCCCTTGACCTTATATTCAAAGCCAGGACCGGCAACGGCGTCCCCCGCCAAGGACGCAGCCAAGCGCCTGGCCGCCGCATAGTTATCTAGCCATATCAATGGCTTATCGCAGAAAGCTTGAAACAGGGTGCGCTTTACCGCCCATTCCGCGCGCACCGCCAGCTTAGCGCCGGGGCGCTGGTACTGGCCGCTTTCGCTGGGATCAAAGCCCAGCACCACCCAGGCATCCAAGCCTTCCAGGCGCCCATGCACATGAAATTGGCTGCCACGGATCTGCACGGTCTCGCGGCACGGTTCGATGCCCTTGATCGGCCAGGCGCCAGCGGCGAACCACAGGTCCTCGATCACATCGCACAGCTCCTCGTCGCGCTGGGCCGCCAGCTGGGTGACCTGCGCACGCTTCTGCACATCCGGGTGTTCCGGGTCCAGCGGTTTGAGCAGCAGCGCTTCCTGGCGCAGGCTGCCGACCAGCTCGGCGAAGCGAGGGCTGTCGGCCAGCAGGTCGCGATAGCACAGGTTCAGCTGTTGGCGTTGGGCATCGTTCAGGCGCAGGTCGAAGGGATTGCTCTCGGCGTTGGCCTCGGCGCCCGCGGGCATCTCGTTGCCCAGGGTCTCGAACGCGCGCATCTGGGCAAAGCCCGGCAGGCTGCGCACCAGCGGCAGGATGCGCGAGTGGAAGGTACGCACCAGCTCGCGGCCCTGGGTCGGCGACAGCTCGACCTGCCACAGGGCGAACACCTGCAGCAGGCGCTGGATGAAGTCCTTGCGCGACTCGCGGGTGAAGGTCACCACGGTCAGGGCGTCGAGTTCGAAGCCCAGGTAATGGCGCAGCAGCAGGATACGCAGCACCAGCGAGGTCGATTTGCCCGCGCCGGCCCCGGCTACCACGCAGGTGGACGGTGTGTCGGAGAAGATCAGCTTCCACTGCGCCGCGCTCGGCTGGGCCGCCGCAGGCAGGCGCTGGGCCACATCGGCCTTGAAGCGCTTTTTCAATTCCGCCGTCAATGGCAGGCGCCAGTCGTCGAATAGTTTGTCGTCCTGGCCTGGTACCCCGGCGTGATCCGGGCGGGTATCGCGGATGATTAGCACTTGGCGTCCGGCCTCGTAACCGTCCACCCGACCGCGCTCGTAACCTTCGCGCAGGCCGTCGGCATGGCCATTGCGCTGGCCGGTGGCATGCCCAAGGAACCAGGAGTCGCGATGCTGCGCCTGCAGGCGGCTCAGGCCTCGGCCCAGCAGGCGCGCGGCGAGGCGGCGCAGCCAGGGCAGCTGGGCGGGCGGGGTCAGGTCGGCCGGGGCCTGGGGATGCTCGTGGGGCACGGTCACTCCGTTGCAAATCGAATCAGCAGGCATGTTCGCCTCATCTGCCGCAAAGCGCCAGCGAATGCTTATGGATCATGGGATTAGGCGATGAATCGCAGGTAGCATCGAAGACAGACAAATCTAATAAATAGATCAAATCAAGCCGATATTTACGCTTTTTTTCGATCTTTCAAGCGTCCATCATGGCCCCATTCCACCGACTCAGAGGAGCACCATCATGCTGCAACTGCGACCCTTCGAAAGCCTGGGCCATGCCAACCATGGCTGGCTCGACGCCCACCATCACTTCTCGTTCGCCGAATACCACGACCCGGCGCGCATGCACTGGGGCAACCTGCGGGTCTGGAACGATGACCTGATCGCCGCTGGCGCAGGCTTCCCGCCGCACCCGCACCGCGACATGGAAATCATCACTTATGTGCGCGAAGGCGCCATTACCCACCAGGACAGCCTGGGCAACAAGGGCCGTACCGAGGCGGGCGACGTGCAGGTGATGAGTGCCGGCAGCGGGATCGTCCACAGCGAGTACAACCTGGAGAAGGTCGATACACGGATCTTCCAGATCTGGATCATTCCAGAGAAGGTCGGCGACGCGCCGTCCTGGGGCACCCGCCCCTTCCCCAAAGGCGAACGTGGTGAGGGCTTCGTGACCCTGGCCAGCGGCCGTGCCGGAGATGAAGACCACCTGCGCATCCGCACCGATGCGCGCCTGGTGGCGGCCACCCTGAAGGCTGGGGAAAGCGCCGAGTATGCCTTCGATGCTGGCCGCCGCGGTTACCTGGTGCCGGCCAAGGGCCGAGTCGAGATCAACGGTCTGCAGGCCAAGGCCCGTGACGGCGTGGCGATCGCGGAGGAATCCATGCTGCGGGTGA
Organism: Pseudomonas xantholysinigenes; assembly: GCF_014268885.2. Lineage (NCBI taxonomy): Bacteria > Pseudomonadati > Pseudomonadota > Gammaproteobacteria > Pseudomonadales > Pseudomonadaceae > Pseudomonas > Pseudomonas xantholysinigenes. Next base: position 2,891,297 of record NZ_CP077095.1, read on the forward strand.
CTGCGCTGGAAGACAGCGAGATCGTCCTGGTCGATGTGGCCTGAGTGTTGGAGCCAGCCTTGCTGGCTCCAACAGCAACCGTCCCTTCACTGCACCGGCAGGAAATTCATCAGCAACAGGCTCTGTGCATAGTTCAGGCCGATGCGCCGGTAGCGCTCATCGAGCATCTGCGCCAGCAAATCCAGGCGTGCAACCACCTTGCCGAACTCCACGGCGAAACTCAGGTTGCTGCCCTGCTCGGATATCTCGTTGGAAAACAGCAGCAGCACGCCGTTGGCATCCTGGCGCTGGCCGAGCATCCAGGTGGCTTTCTCGATATTGCGCGCGGCGTTGTTGATGAACAGCGGGTCGAGGGTGTCGGTCATGTAGAACTCGGTGCGCCCACCATGGGCGGTCACCAGCATGCTGCCGATGGCGTAGATGAACGCACCGACCCGATCGCCGCGAAACTCCGGGCTCAGGGCGTAACTCAAGGCCGCCAGGTCGCGACGATCGCCCAACTGTGGCAAAGGCTGGCGCTGCTCGATGGCGATACGGATCTGCCGCGCCGCGGTGGTGGCATCGAGGTAGCCGGACTGCTTCCACTGGCTGGGATTGCGCAGGTACAGCTTGTTCATCAGCAGATATAGGCTCTGCAGGTTGTCGCGCATGGCCAACGTCGCCATGCGGTCGACACTGGTCTGGAACAGCTCGTCGGGCTTGCCGTTGCGTAACTGGCTGAACAGGTCGCTACCCTGCTGCTGGCTACAGCCGCCCAGGGCAACCAAGGTAGCTGCCAACAGCAGGCGCGGGGGGATCAGGGCAAGTCGTCGTACAGCCATCGGCACCGGTAGCAAGGGGCGGCCGCAACGGGGATCGCCGCGGCCTGGCCATGCATAGAACGCACAAATGCAAAAAAGTGCGATGGTGCCTTGTGTCACATGGCGTGACGCAGCTTCTCCAGCATCTGTGCATGCAAGGCCGGATCGCCGCAGGCCACCACGCAACCGCCGTTCTGCGCGCTGCTGCCATCCCAGGCAGTGATCACCCCGCCCGCTCCTTCGATGATCGGCATCAGCGCCTGCACGTCGTAGGGTTGCAGGCTGGCCTCGACAATCACGTCGACGAAGCCCGAGGCCAGCATGCAGTAGGCGTAGCAGTCGCCGCCGTAGCGCATCAGCCGGGCCTGACCGGCCACCTGCTCGAAGGCGGCCTTGCGCGCTGGCGTGTCGAACATGTCCGGGGTGGTGCACATCAACGTGGCGCTGGCCAGATCGCCGCAAGCACGGGTCTTCAGCGGCGTGCCGCTGCGCCAGGCGCCCTCGGGCGTGCCGACGAAACGCTCGCCGGTGAACGGCTGGTTCATCACGCCGATGACTGGGCGCTCACCGTCGTTGAGCGCGATCAGCGTGCCCCACAGTGGCAAACCGGTGATGAAGGCACGGGTGCCGTCGATGGGGTCGAGCACCCAATGCAACGGGCTGCTGCCCTGAACCGTCCCTTGCTCCTCGCCCAGAATGCCGTGCTGCGGGTAACGCGCCTGGATCAGTGCGCGCATGGCGTCCTCGGCGGCCTTGTCGGCCACGGTGACCGGATCATACAGGCGCCCGCCCTTGTCCTCGACCTGCAGCTCAGCGCGAAAATACGGCTTGATCGCGCTGGCGGCGGCATCGGCCAGCTGTTCGGCGAAGGCGCGGAATTCGCCAGTCTGTTCGGCAGTCAGGGACATGGTGCAGGCCTCATTGGGGAAAGGGCTCGCATCATACCCCAGTGCACGGGCAGCCGTGGCAGGCAGCGCAGGCAATGATATTGTTATGCCATTATCACCGCTTCATTTAACCGTCACTCAATCGTTGTACTAGGATAGCAAGCAGCGCCAACGGCCCCGCCGCCAGCCAAGGAGGCTGGACACCGGCGTGCACGGCCTTCCGTACCACCGCACTTCATGGATGACACGATGAATTCGCACCTGCTGTTTCCGCAGATCGGCAAAGTCATAGCCAGCACCGGCAGCCGCCATTTCCCCCGGCATCTGCACGACCTGATCCAGACCCACCTGACCATCGACGCCACCCATATCCGCCGGATCCGGGTGGCGCCTGCGTGCTCACCGCAGGTCGAAGCCACCCTGCTCAGCGAGACGGTGTTCAGCGCCGGCGAACCGAGCGATGCCTTCGACGACCCGGCGCGCTTGCACCTGGCCCGGCGCAAGAATGGCTACCACTACGAGATCACCGTGCTGCGCGCCGATCCACGCTATGGATTCTCCGCCACCGAGCGCAGCCGATTGGAGGCCATTTCGCCGTTGTTGTTGCCCATGCTGGAAAAACACATCAGTGCCTTGCAGCCAGCCACGCTCCCGGCAAGCGAACCGGAAAGCCTGGAACAACGTTTCGAGGAGCGCCTGCGCCAGACCGGCATCGCCCTGTCGGAGCGGGAAATGCAGGTGTGCGCTGGATTGCTGGCCGGGCATACGGCGCCGCAACAAGCCGAGCGCTTGCAGTTGAAGGTCAATACCGTGGAAAGCTACCTGCGCCGCGCGGCGATCAAGCTGGGCATCAGCGGGCGGCATTCGCTGATGCGCTGGATGTACGGCGAGCTCAGCCTTTGATGGCTTTCTCGATCGCGGCGATATCGATCTTGCCCATGGTCATCATCGCCTCCCAGGCGCGCTTGGCCGCCGCACGATCGCTGCCCGCCACGGCCTGGGTGAGCAGGCGCGGGCTGATCTGCCACGACAGCCCCCACTTGTCCTTGCACCAACCGCACACGCTGGCCTGGCCACCGTTATCGACGATGGCGTTCCAGTAGCGGTCGGTCTCCTCCTGGGAGTCGGTCGCCACCTGGAACGAGAAGGCTTCACTGTGGCGGAAGGTATCGCCGCCGTTGAGGCCAATGCAAGGTATGCCCATCACGGTGAATTCCACCGTGATCACATCACCTTGCTTGCCGGAGGGGAAGTCTCCCGGCGCCAGGTGCACCGCGGTTACCTGGCTGTCGGGGAAGATGCTGGCGTAGAAGTTCGCCGCGGCTTCGGCGTCGTTGTCGTACCAGAGGCAGATCAGGTTCTTGGGATGCATGGGCAGGTCTCCTGGGGCCTCGAAGGGGTGCTTCGAGTCTAGGCTTTGTACGAAAAGTCTAGTCCCCCTGCCCGCTCGGCCTGCGTTCTGGCGATCGGCGGCTCACCCCAGGCAGGCAAACGCCTCGGCCAAGTCATGATCGCTGGACAGACTCTGCGGATGCGCCTGGCGATACGCACGCAACGCCTGCTCCAGCCGCGCGCCGCGCAAACGGCCGTCCGAGGCGATGAACAACAAGGCATCGTCGCGGGCCGCCCGGTAGGTGCGGCCCGAGTGGCTGGTCGAGCCACTGGCGGCCGCCGTGCCCAGGCTGGAGCCCACGGTGAAATGGTCAGTCGAGTTGCCCTTGCCGTCCATCGCCCAAGCCTGGCCGGCAAAGGCCAGGCCGGCCAGCAACAGCCTCGCCCGGCTCATGAAGCGGCCGATACCGCGTCAGCGGCATCGCTGCGCCGCTGGCTGAAGGCCAGGTAGTAACCGTTGCAATCGAGCACGCCGAACTCTCGCGCGCCGTAATCCATGTCCTGCAACGGCCAGGCGATTTCAGCCTGCGCCCGTACCTGCTGGAAATACGCCTCGATACCCTCGATCGCCAGGTAGAACGTCCCGGTGCAGCCGATCGGTTGCGGCGGCCACAGGTCCTGTTCGGTGAACAGCAGGTGGCTGTCCTGCAGGCACACGGTCAAGGTCGAGCCTGCGCTGTCGGACACGGTGAAACCCAGTACGTCCCGATAGTACTGGCGGGTTTGCTCCAGATTGGCGCAGCGCAACAATGGCGTGACGAGCATGCTGGTCTCCTTGAAAACCTGGGCGATCCCGGATCATGGCGATTATCCAACCGTCCGGCAAGCACGCTGTATGACGGGTTTGCCAGGCCTCTAAATCCGCCGCGCGGGTTTGACGCAGGACGCGACAAGGTTCAAGGTCTGCGCACCGGGTAGCTGAACGCCGCCCACCGCACGGAGCCCGACATGCATTTCGACCTGATCCAGGCCTTGAGCCTGGCCGGCAAGCACGACACGCCCAACGACGACCGGATCGGCTGTGCCGACAGCCATGCCTGGGTGATCGACGGCGCCACCGACCTCGGCGAGCCAGGCCTGCTCGGGGCACGGGGTGGCGCGGCGTGGCTGGCGGCGAACGCACAGCGCGCCTTCGCTGGAGCCACAGGCGTGCTGCGGCCAATCTGCGACAGCGTGTTCGAAGAGATCGCTCAAGCCTATCAACGCGATCGCCAGCGTGATCCCGTGGCCATCTGGGAACTGCCACGCGCGGCCTTCGCCGCCGTGGCCCTGGAGGGCGATGAACTGGTCTGCGCGCACCTGGCCGATTGCGTGGTGCTGCACCGCAGCGGCAATGCCGTGCGCTTCCTCACCCCAGAGCCGGACCGCGAGGCCGAACAGGCCGAGGCTGCCGCCTTGGGCCCTGGCACCGGTGCCCATGGTGTGCGCACCCCGGCCGTGCTGGCCGACCGCCGCGCGTCCCGCGAACGGCCGCGGGCGGTGCTGGGGGTCGATGCGGCGCTGTCCCGGGAGGGTACGCTCTACTCCCGTGTTTCGGCGACGCCCGGGGACGATGTGCTGTTGATGAGCGACGGCTTCGCCGCGCTGTTCGACACTTACCGCGCCTATGACCCAGATACCTTCATTGCGCGCCTGCACAGCCACGGCCTGGCCGACCTGGCCCAGACGCTGCGCGCGATCGAACAGCAGGATGCCGCCTGCCTGGACTACCCACGCTTCAAGATGAGCGACGATGCCTCGGCGATCTGGTTACGTATCGTCGGCCCCCGGTAGGCACGCAACCTTGGCCTGAAAAAACTGAAACTCTCGCGGCCCCCCGCCGGTCACAGCCTTTGAGCCTGCAACAAGGATTGCAATCCAAAGGAGACTGGACATGCCCCACACTCATCGCAAAGCCCTCCTCCCCCTGGCCCTGGCCAGCGCCCTGCTGATCGGCAGCCCGCTGGCCAGCGCCGACGATATCCTGCTGGTCGGCAACAAGGCCGATGCCAGCGTCTCGGCATTGGACACCCGCAACGGCAAGGAACTCATCCGCCTGCCGGTCGGCACCGGCCCCCACGAAGTGGTGGTCAGCGGCAACGGCCTGCTGGCGGTGGTCGGCAACTATGGCGTGCAAGGCACGGCCAACAACAGCCTGAGCGTGATCGACTGGCCCGGCCGCAAGGTGCTGCGCACCATCGACCTGGGCCAGGACTCGCGCCCCCACGGCATTCGCTTCCTGCCCGACAGCCAACGGGTGGTGGTCACCACCGAGGACAGCGAGCGCCTGCTGATCGTCGACCTGGCCCAGGGGCGGGTGCTCGACCGTATCGAGGTCGGCGGCGGCAAGCCGCACATGGTCGCGCTGTCGCCCGGCGCCGACCGCGCCTACGTCACCCATGTCGACGGCGGCAGCCTGTCGGTGGTCGACCTGCTGCACAAGAAGAAGATCGCTGACATACCCACTGGACAAGGCAGCGAAGGCGTGGCGGTGACCCCGACCGGGACCCAAGTGTGGGTCAGCAACCGCGCTGGTGACGAAGTGGTGATCGTCGATGCCCAGCGCCTGGAGGTCACCGACCGGATCCGTACCGGGGTGTTTCCGATCCGCATCGCCATGACCCCGGATGGCAAGTACGCCTTGGTCACTTGTGCCAAATCGGCGGAGCTGGCGGTGATCGATGTGGCTGCCAAGAAAGAGATCAAGCGCATCGGCCTGGCCCGTGAAGGCGCCGAATACCGTCGCACGCAACTGGGCGAGGAAGCGCTGCCGATCGGTGCGGTGGTGTCGCCCGACGGCAAACGGGTCTACGTGGCGATCAGCGGCGGCGACGAGGTCGCGGTGATCGATACCGCCAACTGGACCGAGAAGGCCCGCTGGCAGGCAGGCCCCGAACCCGATGCCCTGGCGATCGTGATCCAGCCCAAGGCAGAAAGCTGACCAACAGGCAAAAAAAGGCGCCTCGTGCGAGGCGCCAAATATTCACCTGCTACCAAAGGAGCTCACGGGCTTCCCAGGTGAATCCGATAGCTGTCAGAGAATCGACAGCGGGTACTCGATGATCACCCGCACCTCGTCGAGGTCCGACTCGAACGCGGTGGCGCGGGTGGTGGCCTGGCGCAGGCGAAGCGCAAGATCCTTGGCTGCGCCGGTCTGCACCACGTACTTGACCTCTATATCCCGCTCCCAGCGCTTCTGCTCGGTGAGTGGGTCGCCGTTGGCGTCGCGACGCATGTAGTAGGCATTGGCGTTGCTGTAGTCAGCATCACTGCCGCGGCCATAGCGAGTCATCAACGACAAGCCCGGCACGCCATAGGCGGCCAGGTTCAGGTCGTAGCGCAGCATCCACGAACGCTCCTTAGGCGAGTTGAAGTCGCTGTACTGGATGGAGTTGTCGAGAAAGATCGCGTCGGACTGGCGCAGGTAGTCGAAGTCATCGTCGCCGTTGTTGCGCTGATGGCTCAAGGCCAGGGTGTGCGCGCCATAGCGCAGGCCAACCTTGGCGCTCCAGATGTCGTTGTCGAACTGCCCCAGGCGCTGGCGCCCTTCGTCCCTGGCGTTGTAGAAGTTGAAACCGCCAAGCAGCGCCAGCTCATCGCTCAGCGGCCAGGTGACGCTGGTACCGACGTAGTACTGGTTCCACACATCCTTGAGGCGGCTGCCGAACAGGCTGACGCTGACATAGTCGTTGACTGTGTAGTCACCGCCGCCATAGGCAATCCAGGGCGCGTCCACCGGGCCGCCGTAGAAGGTTGCGAAGTTCTCGCGCAGGTCGCTGGACACCGGCTGGCTCATCGCATGCAGGCGCCCGGCCTGCAACGTCAGCCCTCGCACGCTGGTGTTTTCCAGGGTCAGGCCACGAAAGCTCTCTGGCAACAGCCGCGAATCGCCAGCAGCCACCACCGGGTTGACCGGGAATACGTCGCCCACCCGCAACACAGTGTCGAACAGGCGCACCTTGGCCGCGCCGCCGAGCTTGGTGTATTCGTCGCGGGCCTGGCCATCGCGGTCCACCGGCAACACATCGAACGAGCTGCGTCCACCATTGCGTCCGCCACCGGTGTCGAGCTTCAGGCCGAGCATGGCGAAGGCATCCACGCCGACGCCCACGGTGCCCTGGGTGAAGCCCGACTCGAAGCGAGTGATCAGGGCATGGGCCCAGGCTTCGGAATAACCGTTGTCGCTGGCCTTGCCACTGTTGTAGGTGGGTGCCGGGCCATCACGGTGATCGCGATTGAAGTAGAAGTTGCGGTTGAGCACGCTCAGGCGGCTGCCTTCGATAAAGCCCTCGGCGCCGGCCTCAGCGGCCCAGGCGCCAGGCCCGAAGCCGGCCAGGGCTACCAGGGTAGCCAGGGAAAGGTTGGGTTTACAGGTCATCCGTTGCGCCTCGCAGTGTGGCTGTTCTTGTTGTCGGGCCTTGGCGCTGTCTTGGCAGATGCCTCGGCCGAGGCTGATGCTCGCCGCTGGCGGATAACGGGAAGATGATCGCGCAATTACAATCGCGTCATGCGGGCAGCGCCGGCACCGGCTTGCCGGCGACCTTTCAGATCTGTAACGCCGGCGTCATGCCCCTGTTGGCTGGGCATCGCTAGCGTGGACAGCGAAATCCAACGTTTGGAGACTCGCACCATGCTACGACCGACCCTGATCGCCGCGCTGCTGGCCCTGTCGCTCTCGGCCCAGGCCACCGGCTTTTCCCAGCAACGCAACGAACAACTGATCGAGGATCACCAGCAAGCGGTGGCGGCCTACGCCGAACGCCGCGCCAAGCCGATGCCGGAGATCGTCGACTACCGCTACGGCATGAAACTCGACGTCGCCCGTTTCGTGCGCCAGTCGGGCGACCCGCGCACCTGCGAAGTGGTACCGCGGCTAATGACCTTCGAGGACAGCCAGGGCACCCTGCGTACCGTGCGCTACGCGGTCATGTCGCAATGCATCAACAACAAGTAGCTCAGCCGCGCAGGCCATCCACCAGTTGCAGGCTGTTGCGCCCGCCGCGCTTGGAGGCGTACAGCAGCGCATCGCCTTGTTCGATCAACGCCGCGAGGCTCGCTGGCGGGTGATCGAACAGGTTGGCGCCGATGCTCAGGGTGACCGCCTCGGGGGTGCTGAACGACAGCGCGGCGGTACTCTGGAACTGCTGGCGCAAGGTGGCGGCCAGTTGCTCGATGACCTCGCGCGAGGTGCCACCCAGCAAGATCACGAACTCATCGCCACCGAGCCGCGCGGCGATTGCCCGCTCCGGCAACAAGGCCCGGATCATCTCGCTCAGGCCGATCAGCAAGCGGTCGCCGGCGGCGTGTCCGTGCAGGTCGTTGACCAGCTTGAAATGGTCGATGTCGATCAGCAGCAAGGCCCCCGGGTTCGTCGGTGAGACGGCCTTGAACAGGTTGCTCGCTCGCACTTCCAGGGCGCGGCGGTTGTACAGGGCGGTCAATGGATCGCGCGCGGCCAGGCGCTCGATACGCTCCTCGCGGCGATAGCGCACGGTACCGGTCATCGACAGGGCGATCAGCATGATCGCCATCGCCCCCTCCACCAGCGACACCTGGATGATCTGCCCACGGAACGCGGCCAGGTCGATCAAGGTACCCGGCAGCAGCGCCGGCAGGGTCTTGGCCAGGTAGAACAGCCCGTGCAGGCGCAGGATGTAGCGCAACTGCACCGCGCCCACGCTCAGCGACTTGCCCTGCAGGCGCAGCAACCAGCTGGCATACAGGGTGAACACGGCGACCAGCAGCGAGTTGGCGACCAGGAAGGTCTTCGACCAGAGCGGCCATTGCGGCAACAGCAACAAGCTCGCCCAGAGCAGCGGCGCCAGCAGGCACAGGCGCGACAGACGGGTTTCGGTAAAGCGCGCCACCCCCAGCAGAAAGCACCAGTGGGCGGCGACCAGCATGCCATTGGCGAACCAGATGCCGATGAACAGGTAACCGCTGCCGCGCAACAGCGCCAGGGTGGAGCCGACACTGATGGTGGCGAACCCGGCGCTCCAGCACAGCAGCGAGGATTCGCGCACGCTGCGCCATTCTACGACCAGGTAGAGCGCGGCGGCGGCGGCTAGCGCGATGGTCAGGGTCAGCATGGTGGAAGCGTCGAACGCCATGGAGGGTAAAACCTGTGCAGTACGGTTCAAAGCAGTGGATTGTATGCGTTCGCCGGGCGTTGCACAGGGCCAATAATATCCAAATGATGTCATTGCCCCTAAAAAACACTCAAACGACAACCGCTCACTGCTCCGACAGGAAACTCACCAACTGCCGGCCATGGCTGCTCAACGTCTCCCAACTGCGAAAGCAGATGCGCAACTCCAGTGTCGCCCAACGCTCCTCCAACGTGATTCGGCGCACGGGCAACTCCTGCTCGGCGCGCAGCGCTGCGGTCTCAGGCAGCATGGCGATGCCGGCATGCTGGGCCACCAATTGGGCGATGGCCTCGAAACTCGGTGCACGCACGCGCACCTTCAGTGGCATGCCCAAGCTCATCGCCAACTCCTCGACAAAGCGCTGCATGGCCCGCTCGGCCGGCAGGCAGACAAAGGCAAAGCCCAGCGCGTCGGCTAACCGTAGCTGGTCACGGCTGGCCAGCATATGATCGGCCGGCACCAGCAATACCAAGCGTTCGGTGCGAAACGGCAGCGACACCACGCCGTCGTTGACCAGGTTGCCGTCGTACACGCCAATCTCGCAGTCCCCGGCCAGCACGGCCCGCAGCACATCGACACTCTTGTGCTCGACCAATTGCAGGTCGACTTGCGGGTAATCGACCAGAAATGGCCCGAGCACCGCCGGCAGCAAGGTGCTGTTGGTCACGGTGGACACCGCCAGGTGCAGGTCGATGCGCCGCTGCCCGGCCAGTTCCTTGAGGGTGTCGTGCAGTTTCTGCGCCTCGCCCAGCACCGCGCGCGCCGACTCCAGCAGCAACCGCCCGGCAGGCGTCAACTGCATGCCATCGGCCTTGCGGGTGAACAGCGTCAGGCCACTGCGCGCCTCGAACTGGCGCAGCCGGGTGCTGGCGGCCGAGACTGCTACCGGAAAGCTCGCCGCCGCCTTGCTCAGGCTGCCGGTGGCAGCGATGGCCACGAGCAGGCGCAAGTCCGCCAGATCGAAGTGCATGATGCCTTCTCCAAAACAGAACGCCATGTTCCAGAAAAAGCGATTCTAGCGCGGCAACCTTCTGTTCAGAATAAGCCAAGACTCATTTTGTTACGGATCGACCATGACCCTGCCCGCCCCGCTCCACCGCGCCCTCGCCAATGGCAGCTTGTATGCCGTGCTGGCAGCCCTGGGTTTCAGCTTCAAGGCCATTTTCGTCAAGCTCGCCTATGCCGCCGGCCCGGTGGACGCCATCGCCTTGCTCGCGTTGCGCATGGCCTTGGCCCTACCCTTGTTCGCCTGGTTGGTCTGGTCCGGCCGTGGCCAGGGCGCGCCGCTGACCTTGGGCGCCGGCCTGCGCGTGGCGCTGCTGGGGTTGTTCGGCTACTACCTGGCGAGCCTGTTCGACTTCTACGGACTGCAGTACATCAGCGCCGGCCTTGAACGCTTGATCCTGTTCACCTACCCCACCCTGGTGCTGCTGATCCAGGCCGTGGTCCAGCGTGAGCGCCCGAGCCTGCGCACCCTGGCGGCCATGGGCCTGTGCTACCTGGGCCTGGGGATCGCCTTCGTGCATGACATCGGCGCCGCCGGAGGCGGTAGCCAGGTGCTGGTCGGAGCATTGTGGGTGTTCGCCAGCGCGGTGACCTACGCGCTCTACTATTCGGGCACCGGCATGATGCTCAAGCGCATGGGTTCGATGCGCCTGGCCGGATTGTGCGGCACGGCGTCGTCATTGATGGTGTTGGCCCACTACCTGCTGGTGGCGGATATCGCGCCCTTGCTGAGCCTGCCCAGCGCGGTGTGGCTGAACGCGGCCTTGATGGCGCTGTTCTCGACGGTGCTGCCGATCTACTGGGTGGCCCTGGCGATCCAGCGCATGGGCCCGACCCACACCGCGGCGGTGGGCAACCTGGGGCCGGTGCTGACGGTGCTGGCGTCGTGGGCGATCCTAGGCGAGACGGTCTCGCTGTATCAGGTCATCGGCCTGGCGCTGGTGCTGTTCGGCGTGTCGCGGTTGAAGCCGGCGAACAAAGCCGAGCCGCAGGCAAGTGCCGCGCAACGCTAGACGTTCACCTGGGCGACACGGTGCCAACAATGATGCCCTGCTCGCGCAACTGCTCCAGCAGCATCAGCCCCTGGTGCTGAACCTCGTCATTACCCAGCGCCCGCAAGCGCTCACCACCACTGCCTGGCAAACCCACCAACAGTTGCCAGGCCATGGGCGCCAGGCGCGCGAAACGCACCTGCAGGCCAGCATCCCGATACACCAGCAACAAGGTGCAGGCCTCGGGTACTTCGCTTGGCTGATACCCCGGCCCAATACGCTCCACCGGCCAACGATAGGCCAACACCCGCGCCACGCACGACAAAAGCGGCTCGCCCTCGAGCAGGTCGCCGGCCGGATCATGGGGAGGGTCCTCGGCATCGCTCAGGTACAGCTGCGCCTCGATCCATTCGTAATGCGCCAGTTCGAGCTGCCAGGGCGCATCGAGCTCGATGCCCTGCAGATAGTCGATAAATGCTTCGGCAAGTTCGGTGAACAAGGGTGTCTGGCTGCGGTAACGGGCATAGAAGTCCGCCACCCGGGCGCGCCAGCGAGGCTCGCCGAGCGTCGCGCGCAGCACCGGAAAGCTTCCCGCCAACAGCCCTTCGATGGCGCCGAGGAACAACTCGCGGTAAACCCTCAGGCGCCTTGGTTCAATGCCCGGCGGCGGCGGATTGGCGCTGGGGTCGCGCAGGTGCCGGGCCAGGGTGAACTGTTGCAGGCGCAAGGTCGTGGACATGTCAGTGCCCTCCGTGGGCCAGTTGCAGCGCACGCATGCGTGCGGTCTCGGCCAGCAGCTCGGCCAGGGGCGGATAGTTGAAGTCACGCTCGAGCACCGTAGGCAGCGTGCCGAAGCGCCGACAGGCGCTGGAGAACAGGGCCCAGACGTCCTCCTTGACCGGTGCGCCGTGGGTGTCGACCTTGAGGTCCTCGGCTTCGTCATAGTGACCGGCCACATGCATCCCCACCACTCGCTCGCGCGGGATGCCAGCAAGGAACGCCTGTGCGTCGTAGCGGTGGTTGCAGGCATTGACGAATACGTTGTTGACGTCCAGCAACAGGTCGCAGTCGGCCTCGTCAAGCACGGCGCGAATGAACGTGAGCTCATCCATGGCCTGGTACGGCGCCGCGTAATAGCTGATGTTCTCCACGGCGATACGCCGCCCGAGCACATCCTGGGCCTGGCGGATACGCGCGGCCACATGCTGCACGGCTTCCTCGGTGAAGGGGATGGGCATCAGGTCGTACAGGTGTCCGTCATCCGTGCAGTAACTCAGGTGCTCGCTGTACAGGCGTACCCGGTGGCGGTCCAGGAAGGCACGGGTACTGGCGAGCAACTTGACGTCCAGCGGTTCGGTGCCGCCCAGGGACAACGACAGCCCATGGCAGGCGATGGCAAAACGCTCGGCCAGGCGTTCCAGGCCTTGGGCAAAGGCACCACCGACGCCAATCCAGTTCTCCGGGGCGCACTCGAGAAAATCCAGCGCCGCGGTATCCATGTTCAACAATTCGGGCAGCAGGCCCCGGCGCAAGCCGAGCCCGGTGTACAGGGGGGTAGAAGCATTCATTGCCAGGTCTCTCGCAGGCCGTGGAAACCGGCTTGCCGGCGAACCCCGGCGCGCTGCATCGCTGCGCCGGGCTCGCCTGCAAGGCTGGGGCGTCAGGATTTGCTGGTCAGGTGGCTGAACAGCCCATCAGGCATGGCCTTGCCATTGGCCTTGAAGATCGCGGCCAAATGCTCGTAGGCCTCTTGCTCGGAGATGAAGCCATCGTGGTTGCGGTCGATCTTGTCGAAGTCACCGGCGCGGTCCTTGGCCACGGCAAGGAATTCCTCGCGCGATACCTTGCCGTCGTGATTGGTGTCGGTGCGGGCGAACGAGGCATCGCCGCATTTGCCTTCACCGCACTTACCCTCGGCGCCGGCCTTGGCGCTGGCGCCACACTTGCCCTCGCCGCATTTGCCTTCACCTTGGCTGGCCTTGCCGCTGGCGCCACATTTACCTTCACCACATTTGCCTTCGCCGGGGGTCTTGGCGGCGGCCAGCTGATAGCCCTGGGAGAGTGGTTCCACGGCAAAGGCCGTGTTACCCAGGACCATGCCACCGATCAGGGTGGCGCCGAGCAGGCCGAGCGTATTGCGCGTTTTCATGGTGTTGCTCCACTTGGTTGGAAAGTGGAGCCATTTGGCCGCAGCGGTGTGTCGTCGGTGTATCACCGCTGGCGCGGTTTTGTATGACAGTCGGTCGTGGCGGCGGGAGGATACAGAGCGATACAAGAAACGACCCCCTGCTCGCGCAAAGGGCCGTGGCGGATGCCTCAGTCGTCCAGCGGTTTGGGCGGCGCGGCAGGTTTGGCGGGTTTGCTGTCCTTGGGCTTGGCCTCAGGGGCCACGGCCACCGGCTCCGGCGCGGTGATGGCTTTTTCGCTGGCCGGCAACTCATCGACCGCCTTGAAGATCACTTGCGGGTCAAGTTTTTCGCCACTGTCGTCGTCCTTGAGAATGTGCCGCTCGCCATCCTTGCCCACCAGGATGACCTTGGTACCCTTGCTCGCGCCCAGCTTGAGCTCGCGAATCAGGGCCATGGTGGCCTGCTGCTCGAGGTTCTTGTCCTCGCGCTTGCCCATCATGTTGGCGACGCTGTACAGCACCAGGTTGCGCTCGGCGAAGCCCGCCTTGGTGGCTGGATCCTCCAGGGCCTGGTTCAAGCCACGCAACGTCGGGTCGGCGCTACTGGGCGCGATCACCACCAACGGCCTGGCCTTGCCCAGTTCCTTGGCCAATGGTGCATCGCTGTCGGCGGCGTACAAAGGGCCGACCACGGCGAGCAAGGTGGCGAGGGTCAGTGACCGGACGAGCATGCGCATCTCCTTGTGTTCTCGATAAACCTAAAGACTACGGATCAGGGAGAAAGATCCGACGCGGGAGCCTAAACCAGCTGCCTGCCCTATGGGGCAGGCAAAAGGTTACTTGGCGTGTCCAGGACGCTCCGCGTCAAAGCCGTTCACGCCCTGAGCATAGTCCAGATGCGCCAGGCCGGACTCCACATCTTGACTAAGGCCACTTGTGCAGCGCCTCGACGGTCAGGTCGAATTTCTTCTGGTAGATCCACTGTTCGGTCTGCTCCTTGAGCGCAGCAAACGCCGCAGCCGACGCGGATTGCTCCTCCAGCACCTGCAACTGGTCGTGGAACGCCTGTGGCAGCTTCAAGCTGCTCTGGTAGGTTTGCGCGACATAGTCCCCCCAGAAAGGCTGCTCAAGCATCCATATCGCCAGCGTGTCCGCCGTCTCGCCGCTCAGGACCAGGCGCTCGACCTCGGCGACATCCTCGGCCGCGACCTCGACGACATTGGCAAAGCGCAGTGCGCGGACACTGACGGGCAGCTCCAGCGATTCGCGCAACTGCAGGCAATAGATCAACGCCACCTCGAGCGATTCGCGCTGCCCTTGTTCGGTCCGCGAGGCATCCTGCCAGGCGTGGTACTTGACCTGCTCCAGTCGCCACAAACGCCGCGCCAACCTGACCAGGGCCGCGCCGCGCTTGGCGGGAGGTGAATCATGCACGGTCTGCCACAGCAACTTGCGCACCTCCAGGTCGGCGAGCACGGCGGTGGAGTTGTCCGCGCAATTCTCCACCACGGCATTGTCCAGCAGCTCCCTGGCAAGCTCGGGGTTTTCCAGCATGCTTTCCATCAGGTCAAGCACCCGCGCGGCCAGGTACTTGAAAGTACGTGGATCCTTGAAGTCGGCGGAACGGGTCAGTGCCACCAGCAATTGCAGGAAGTTCGCCGAACCGTCCATCATGTCCACGCCAGACCAAGCGACGGCCATGCTGTCTCGCAGCTCGTTGCTCATACGGTCCAGCCACTGCAAATGATGAGGGACCTCGCTGTCATAGGGGGTTTCCCACTCCGCCTGCCAGCCAACACTTTGCCTGAGCGCCACCGGGTTGCCGGTTAGGTCCACGTAGCCCTCGCGCCATAGTGTCGATTGCAGGAAGCCTTCGGGCAATTGGTTGATGGTGTTGCTGGTCAGGTCCAGCAGGTAGAGGTGCGGGCACTGCAATACACCCGTAGGTACGGCCGAAAGTTGTGCCCCACGCAGGTGCAGCTCGTTCAACTGCATCATGGTTGCAACAGAAAAGTCACTGCCCAGGGGGTTGCCCGAGAGATTGAGGTAAACCAGCGACCGACATCCCGCGAGAACTGTCGCCTGCGCCGAGTCCAGCGTGATGCGGTTGTGCGCAAGGTCCAGAACCCGCAGCGTGGGTTTGAGCATCAAGCTGACAGGCACGCGCTGCAATTTGCTACCGGTCACCTCAAGGGTGCGCAACCGCGGAAACGCGCGCAGGAACTCATCGGGCAACTCCTTTATTTTCAAGGCGCGCAAGGCAATGCTGCGCACGTGGGGAAAGCTGACCTGCGCAGGTATCGCCGGTAACGTGCGCAGCGACTCTCCGGTAAAGGTCCAGGTAATATCCGGGCGCTCATCGACCGGGTTGATCCTCGAGGGAATCGTCTCGCGCCAACATTGCATCGCCGCCTCTCTGAACCGGCCTCGTGCACCTCGGTCGCCACTGAGCAAGCCTGCTTTTTCCCACTGTTTCAGCGCATCATCCAACAAGGCTGCCTGCTGCTCGAGCACCTGCAGCTCTTCACTGACGGGCCGCCCCGCCAGGTGCATCCTGATCAGCCAGTCCTCGATCTGCGCGTTGCTGTACGCCGGGTACAAGTCGCGCAACCGGGCAGGTAACGAGCGCGGTCGGGTATTGGCCCTGGTAAGGCTGCTCAGGGTGTTGCCTCCCAGTGGATAGCCGATTCTGCCGTCATCCAGCCGTTGCGGCGCATTGATACCGGTACCGGCTTCGGCTTCGCCTTTGCCCAGCAAGCGAGCAATCAAAGGCCGTTGCGCAGGAAAGCTGCGCGCCAGCCTGGCTCGCAAGTTCGTCGCATAGGGCTCGGCGAGGCCCAGCGCAGAAAGCGCCTCGCTACCCAGGGCGTTGACCAGCACTTCGAACAGCTCTCCCGGTCCCGCCAGGCCTATGCCCAATGCGTCCTCCAAGGTGAACTGACCCGTTTGATGAACCAACCTGAAGCTGCGCCCAGCGCCGTCGCTGGTCAGCACCGGCCTGAGCGCCTCGCCATCGAATAGCCGCCAATGCGGCCTGCGCGCAGTGGCGAGCACTGCCTCCAGCATGCCAAGCACCACCTTGGCCAGGTCGAGGTTCTGCGGCACCTCGAAGAACAGCGCCTCACCAGCACGGGCAATGCGGATATGCAACATGCTGACCCTGGCCGCCTGGACCAGCCGGAATGGCAACTGGCCCCTGCTGGCCAGGTAATCCTGATCGACCAGGCTGGCCGACCTGATCAACTGCCGGGCAGCCGGCAGATGCAGGCGAGGAAATACCTTGCGCAAGGCCATGACCGAGGCATCATCACTAAATTGCGTTTCATCGTACAGTTGCTGCAGTAGCTGCCGACGCTGCGTTGCCACCAGATCGGCCAGGGCCGCCCCAGTTCCCCCCGCCGCGCCCGGCAGCGCTTGGGCCTTGGCCAGCGCGCCACTGTCGTCACTACCGTGCGCGCTGCGCAGACCATCGATCAGCGCCTGCACACGCCTATCGATCAGCAGGCGGCTCACCGTATCGGTCAGTTCCGGCTCCGGCGCCCGGCCATAAACATGCAGCGCGCGCAGGTGATCGGCGCTCAGCCCATGGATCGCCATAGCTTGGTCGACCTGCGCATCGTCCAGTTGCCGATACGGCCCATCGAGGCGGCGGAACAGCTGGTAGGGGTCGGCCCATTCGGCGGGCTGGTCGCTCCAGAGGCGCCAGGCCCCAGCGCCGTTACTGCGCAACAGCGGCCCGTGCGCCTGGCGCGGCCGTATTTGCCACTGCCCATCGGCGCTACGCTGGCGTACCTCATAGTAGTGCCCCTCCAGAGTCACCCAACAACGTTCACCCTGCCGGTAAACGCCCAGATCATCGACAGCCGCGTCGGCAGGTGGGACCGCGCCGCGATACGGCGTCAGGTCACCGCTCCAGAGTTTCTCTGTACCGTTCTCCAGGCGCGCGGGCAGCAGTTTGTCCAGCGTATTCCAAGCACGGGTAACGCCACCGGCCACTGCGGCAGTCGCACCGACCATCGCCACTTTCCTGGCAATCGCCAGAACATGATCCAGCGCGGCGTTGGTATCACCGTCTCGCCAATCTTCGAGTGCCTGGAAGACATCCGATAGCAGCTCCCAGACCATGACGGCCAGCAACAGCGCTCCCAGTGTAGGAATGAACAGGCTGGCCAGGCCGAGCAGTGTCCAGCCCTCGGCCTCCAGGCGCCGCCGATGCTCGCGTTGCAGCTTGCGATCGATGGCTGCCGCAGGCACGGCGATCGCGGCGGCATCGTCCTTGATCTGCGCAATGCGCGCCGCGGCCAGCCGATCGAACAACGGCAGCGGGTAGGCCGACATATGCTGGTCCATCTCTCGGGTGGCGAAATCGGCGATATCCTCGAGTTCGGTTGCGACCTTGGCGAAAAACGCCTGGCTGTCACGCCGGCGCACGAAACGACTGAAGAACTGCTGGTAGGGCTTCTTGCGCAGGCGCTTACCCAGCACTTTGCGGGTAAAGGCCTCAAGGTCGTCACTTGCACTCCACGGCCCGTCCGGGTCCCCTGGGATGTACACCAAGACACGCCGGCTGGAATTGAACAACCAGCCTTCCTGCAGGACATCAAGCACCACGATCTGCTGCAGGTCGCAGTCGAAAGCTTTCATCTGCTTGGCCACTACCTTGGCTTCGTTCAACGTGCCTGGCTCTGCGTTCTGGCATAGGGCGATCACCATTGCCAGTTCATCGGCCTTCAATACCCCTTCGGACTTCGCCTTGCAGGCGGCGATCAGCATCTCGCTGCGATACAGCGCGGCCAAGCTCGCGCTGACACAGTGGCCGCTGGCCGTGCGCTCGGCGGACGCGTCGAGCACGCTCCCCAGGTGCTGCTGGTAGCGCGCGCCCAGGTCCAAGGCACGGCATAGCACCGCGAACTCCAGCGCTGTTGGCCGCAGGCAGCGCTCACCCGAGGCATCGACAAGCATGTTGTTGCGTGGTTGCCCTGCTGACGTCGTCTCGACCGCGGAAAAGTTGTACAACGCCGCTTCCAGCAAAGGGATGTCGTAGTAGTCCTGTTCCATCTGCGGCTGGCGACCGCTGGCCCAGCTGGGGTGAGGCGAAGCCGCAAAGTAATAGGCGCGAAAGAACAACTGGTCGATGTCCTGCACGCTGTCGAATCGCTCACGCATCTCACGCTGCAACAACGGCCTGGCGAACGTATCGAGCCCCTGTATCCGCGCAAACTCCGCGCGCAAACGCTGGCGACTGAGCAGGCTGGTCTTGAATGCCTGGTGCAACGCATCATGCTGCGATGCGTACAGGCCATTGGCCGGAATGTTCTGGTCGGTCGGCAGCGCCACTTTCAATGCGCCGATCCAACTCGGCAAACGCTTGGCGACAATGCCGTCCTGATACCCTTGTTCCAGTGCCAGCGTATCCACCGCTTCACGCTGCGGATCGAGAGTGTTGTCCATTTACGCGCCTCCTGAATGATTGAGGCGCGAAACTAGCGGCTTGCTGGAAAGCGCAGGCGCTGGATGATTACCACCCGCTCAAAACAGGGGAAGTTGGCGATTGATCAGGGCGCTGAAGCTATCGCCGACAAAAGGCAGGATGGCATCGGCCACCGGTTGCAGCTGACGGCTGAGGTAATGCTCGTAGTCGATCGGCGCCTGCAGGTTTTCCAGCGGCTCGGGGCCAGCCGTGGTGACCAGGTAGCTGATCCAGCCGCCGCGCTGATACTGCAGGGGCCGCCCCAGGTGACGGTTGTAGTCGTCGGCCAGGCGCGCCGCGCGCACGTGCGGCGGCACGTTGCGCAGGTACTCGGCCAAGGGGCGGCGCAGGCGCTTGCGATAGACCAGCAAGTCGTCCTGCTCACCGGCCAGGGTACGTTGCACGTACTGACGGACATAGTCACGGTATGGCTGGCCACGGAAGATTCGCCCGTAGAGCGCTTGCTGGAACTCTCGCGCCAGCGGTGACCAGTCGGTGCGCACCGACTCCAGGCCCTTGAACACCATGTCCTCGCCGCCCTCCGCCCGCCGTACCAGGCCGGCATAACGCTTCTTGCTGCCCTCGTCGGCGCCGCGAATGGTCGGCATCAGAAAGCGCGCGTAGTGGGTCTCGAACTGCAGTTCCAGGGCGCTTTCCAGCCCCAGGGTCTGGCGCAGGTGCTCACGCCACCACTGGTTGACCTCGGTCACCAACGCGCGACCGATGCGCGCCGCGGCCTCCTCGGCGTGCGCGCCCTTGAGCCAGACGAAGGTCGAGTCGGTGTCGCCGTAGATCACCTCGTACCCCTGGGCTTCGATCAGCGCCCGGGTCTGGCGCATGATCTGGTGCCCACGCATGGTGATCGATGACGCCAAGCGTGGATCGAAGAAGCGGCAACCGCTGGAGCCCAGCACGCCGTAGAAGGCATTCATGATGATCTTCAACGCCTGCGACAAGGGCGCGTTGCCGGCGCGCTTGGCTGCCTCGCGCCCCTGCCAGACGCGCTCGACGATGGCCGGCAGGCAGTGCTTGTGGCGCGAGAAACGCCCGCCCCGGAAGCCCTCGACCGACTGTGCGTCATCCGCGTGCAGCAACCCCTCGACCAGCCCCACCGGGTCGATCAGGAAGGTACGGATGATCGACGGGTACAGGCTCTTGTAGTCGAGCACCAGCACCGAATCGTACAAACCTGGGCGCGAATCCATGACGAAGCCCCCTGGGCTGGCTTCATCCGCACGCCCGCCGAGGTTGGGCGCGACATAGCCCAGGCGATGCATGTGCGGAATGTACAAATGGCAGAACGCCGCCACCGAGCCACCGCCACGGTCCGCCGCCAGCCCCGTGACCGAGGCGCGCTCGAGCAGGAAGTCCAGCAGCCGCGTGTGGGCGAAGATCCGCGTGACCAGCTCGCAGTCCTTGAGGTTGTAGTGCGCCAGGGCCGGTTTGTCCTCGGCAAACATCCGGTTGATTTCGTCCATGCGCTCGTAGGGCGTGCTGATTGCCTTGCCTTCGCCGAGCAGCTGCTGGGCGACGCTTTCCAGGCTGAACGAAGGGAAGCTCCAGGTGGCCGAACGCAAGGCCTCGATGCCGTCGATCAACAGCCGGCCCGGTGCTTCGGCGAAGAAGTGGCTGCGGCTGCCGTGCTCGCGCAGGTGCAAGGGCGCACCGTCGCGGCCCAGGCACAAGGGCACGCCAAGCTGCCGGGCGTGTTCGTGCAGCAGGCGCAGGTCGAACTGGATCAGGTTCCAGCCGATGATCGCGTCCGGGTCGTGCTGGGCCAGCCAGCGATTCAGGCAGTCGATCAGCGCCGCCCGGTCAACGCAGTACTGCAGCTCGAAATCGACCTGGGCGGCATCGCCATTGGCCGGGCCGAGCATGTACACGTTGCGCTGGCCACAGCCCTCCAGGGCGATGCTGTACAGCTCGCCGCGCTCGCTGGTCTCGATGTCCAGCGACACCAGGCGCAGTGGCGGACGGTAGTCGGGGTCGGGCTTGAGCTGGGTGTCGTGCAGCACACCCTGGGCATCGGCCTTGCCGGCAAACCGCACCGGCGCGGTGATGAAGCGCTCCATCAGGTAGCGCTCGGGCGGGCGGATATCTGCCTCGAGCACCTCGATGCCGGCCGCGCGCAGGCGCTTGTCGAGGGCGATAAGTTGACGGTGCTGGCGGCAGTACAGGCCCAGTACCGGGCGCTGGTCGAAATCACGCAGGTGCAGGGGCTTGAGCTCGACACCCTGCTCGTTGGCCAGCAACGCACGGGCCTGCTGCGCCTGTTCGGCCGGAATGAACGCTACCGACGGCTGTGGCGCCAGGCACACACGCCTGGGCCCCTGGTCGGTAGCCAGCCAGAACTCCACGCAAGTGCCTGCGGGCGTGTCGTGCCAATGACGGGTTAGGACAAACCCCTGTTGCAACTGCACCGCGTGGACCTCGTCAAGCTGGAGCGCAAAGCGCGATTCTACCGTGCTCCAGCAGAGATTGCTGATGAGCGCGACACGCTTGCAGGGCTAACGAGCACCGCTGGCGAACCCGGCGCGACGGCCAGTCAATACCAACAACCCAGCCAACGCGACCAGCCCCAGCACCACCGTACCGAAAGACGCAACGCCGATCCCGGTCAGCAACAAGCCGCCAATGATCCCGCCCAAAGCAATCGCACTGTTCCACACCGTCACCAGCATCGACTGCGCCACATCGCCGCCCTCGCCCGCCGCATCAGCGCAAGCCGTCTGCAACAGGGTCGGCGCGCCGCCATAGGTCAGCCCCCACAACGCCACGCTGGCGTGCACCAGCCACGCCGCGCCCTGCGCCTGCCCCAACGCCAACGTTGCCAGGGCGAAGCCGGCCAGGCACAGCACCACCAGCCCACGCAAATGCCGGTCCACACCGATGCCGACCAGCGCGATACCCGCCAGCGACGCCAGGCCGAAGGTCATCAGCACCTGGCCAACCTCATTTGCCATGCCGGCCGCCGCCAGCAACGGCACGATGTAGGTGTAGAGAATGTTGTGCCCCAGGATCCAGGCCAGGATCACCAGTAGCACCCGCGCCACCCCAGGGGTACGCAATACCGCCAGCGCCGCTGGGCGCCGACCGGCCACTTGGCCCGGAAAATCCGGCACCGCCCGCAGCACCCAGCCCACCAGCAACAACGCCGCCAGCGCCACTACCACGAAGGTGGCGCGCCAGCCCAGCCAGGCCCCCAGCCAGGTGCCGATCGGCACGCCCAGCGACAGCGCGATGGGCTGCCCGAGCATCGCCAGCGCCATCGCCTTGCCCTGCAGGGCAGGCGCCACCATGCGCCGCGCATGGCCGGCAATCAGGCCCCAGGCCAGCCCAGCGGCGGCACCGGTGAAAAAACGCAGGAGCAAGGTCAGCTGGTTATCAGGGGAAACGGCGGTCAGCCCGTTGAACAACACGAAGCCGCCGATGGCCAGCAACAGCGCCCGGCGCCTGTACCAACCCTGGGTCAAGGTCACCAACGGGATCGCCGTGAGCAGTGAGCCCAGGGCATAGGCCGTGACCCACTGCCCGGCCATGGCCTGGCTGATGTCCATGCCCGTGGCGATCTGGTCGAGCAAGCCGGCGGGCAAGGTTTCGCTGAGGATCGCGATGAAGCCGGTCAGGGCCAAGGCCAGCAACCCACTCACAGGGAGCCGGTTGGCCTTGGCGTCAGGCGTGGCGACACGGATCGCCGGGGAAGGTGTATGCATGGGGGCCTCTAACTATTGGTCAAGGCCGATAGCTTGTGGCGGCAAGGCATTAAGGAAAAAGATGGGTAGAATGCCGCTCATACAGGACATAAACGTCCTTAATCGGAGCGCAGCATGGACAGCCTCAACGGTTTCGTGGTGTTCAATCGGGTCGCCGAAGCCGGCAGCTTTGTCGCTGCCGGCCAGTCGCTGGGGATCAGCGCCTCGGCGGTGGGCAAGCGCGTGGCGCGCCTGGAAAACCGCCTGGGGGTGCGCCTGTTCCACCGCAGCACCCGCAGCATCACCCTGACCGCCGAAGGCGCGCTGTTTCTCGAACGCAGCCAACGCATCCTGGCCGAAATCGAGGCCACCGAGCAGGCGCTGTTCCAGGCCAGCAGCACCCCGCGCGGACGCTTGCGGGTCAGCCTGCCGCAGGTGACCGGGCTGGTGATGCCGGCGTTGGCCGAGTTCATGGCGCGCTACCCGGATATCGAACTGGACCTGGACTTCAGCGACCGCATGGTGGATATCGTCGGCGAGGGCTTCGATGTGGTGATGCGCGGTGGCCAGCCGCTGGATTCACGCCTCAACGCCAAGTTCCTCGGGCACTTCCAGCACCGCCTGGTGGCCTCCCCGGCCTACCTGGCCGAACAGGGCGCGCCGCAACATCCGCGCGACCTGGCTGGGCACCGCTGCCTGCACTACCGCTTCCCCAGCACCGGCAAGCTGGAGGTCTGGCCGCTGCGCCGGGAACATCCCGAGCAGGACTACGCCATTCCCATCGCCATGGTCTGCAACCATGTCGAGACGCGCATCTGCTTCGCCCTCAATGACCGCGGCATCACCTGCCTGCCGGACTTCAGCGTGGCCAGGGAGCTGGCGGCCGGCACCCTGGTGAGCGTGCTCGATGGGTTTATCGAACGGCGTGGCAGTTTCTACTTGCTGTGGCCTTCAGGTGGGCAGATGCCGCCGAAGTTACGGGTATTCATCGATTTCATGAGTGCGCATGTACTGACCGGTGCAGGGGGATCGGTTACATGAGTAACGCCGTGCGGCGCACCGATGTTCAAGCCGTTACCCGTTCCCCTCACGATTTCAACCGTACAGGTAGCTGATGTCCTTGTGCGCCAACGCCGGCACCTGCGCCACCAGGTAGTCACGCAGCTTGTGCATGTGATGTGCCTTGGGGCTGGCCTTGAGCCAGGTCATGTAGTAACCATCGCCGGTGGCCACCGCCTGGGGGAATGGCGTGACCAGGTTACCCGCCGCCAGGTCGGCGCTGGCCAGCACCAGGTCGACCACCGAAATGCCCAGCCCCTGCTGGGCCGCCGAAATGCCCTGGTCGAGGGTATCGAACACCTGGCCCTGGTCGATGCTGATGTCCAGCGCATCCAGGCGCGCCAGCCAGCGTCGCCAGTCGCGGCGGTCCGGCGAGGGGTGGAGGAATTCGCAGTCCTCGAGCACCGAGAGCGGCGGCGCCGGGTCGGCAAGGTAGGTGGGGTGGCAGACCGGAATCAGCCATTCGTCGAACAGCTTCAAGCTTTCGACCTCGGCCGGGAAGCGGCCGTTGCCCAGCAGGATGGCGCAGTCGTAGGGCTCGGAATAGAAATCCACCGCGTCGATGTCCATCCATACGCTGGACAGCTGCACCGAGCAGCTGTTGTCTGCCTTCTTGAAGCCGTCCAGTGCCCGCAGCAGCCAGCGCACGGTGAGCGTCGACGGCGCTTTCAGGCGGATGCCGTAGCGGTCCTGGCGCAGCAGCGCGCAGGCGTTCTCGATGATCTTGAAGCCGACCTTGAGTTCCTGGGCCAGCAGCCGGCCATGCTCGGTCAGGCGCAGCTTGGGGCCGCGGCGCTCGAACAGGTCGCAACCGAACAGCGCCTCAAGAGTCTTTATATGGTGGCTGACCGCCCCCTGGGTGAGGGCCAGCTCCTGGGCGGCACGGGTGAAAGAGCCATAGCGCGAGGCCACTTCGAAGGCCCGCAGGGCGTGCAAGGCGTGAATCCGTTCCGACATGAAGGCCTTCCAGAGCATGAATGAGGCTCATAGTAGGTCATAGTTCCAGGCGTTTTACAACGCAGCGACCCTCACCGAAAATGCTGGTAAATAACAATTTTATATAGCCAACCCGCATGGATATGACGGAAAAATCACTTTAACGCACTCACACGGATATACCTGGGGAAATCATGTTTACGGGTTATGGACACTGCTACCGCCTGGATGCGCTAGAGCTCGCCGATGAACATGTGCACAACCAGCATCACTGGACGCACAAGACCATAGAACATTTCAAGCAAACCCTGGCCAACCCTGACTTCCCGTGCCTGTTCGGGCGCAAGGCGGTCAGCGCGCGCACTTGCCACATCATCTTCGCCCGCGCCAGCCAGCTGGCCGACGACATCGCCAGGGGCCTGGCCGACTACATCCGCACCGTCGCGCCGATCCCGCTCAAGCAGCGCATCGGTCATCCGCTGCTGGTGTTTCTGCAAACCGACCCGGCCAGCACCCTGGCCGAGCAGCAACGCCTGGCCTGGGCGGTACTGCAACAGGTCCATGCCCGCGACCCGCAACCCTGGCCAAACGAAGTGCCACAGGACCCGCACGACGCTCGCTGGGCGTTCTGCTTCGCCGGCATGCCGCTGTTCGTCAACATGAGCTTCCCCGGCCATCGGCTGATGAAAAGCCGCAACCTGGGCCAGCACATCGCCTTCGTCATCAACCCGCGCGAGAGCTTCGACGAAGTGGCCAGCGCCGGCACCGAAAGCGGCCAACGCATCCGCGCGCGCATTCGTGAGCGGGTGCGCCACTACAACGATGGCGTGATGCCCGATTCGCTTGGCTTCTTCGGCCAGGACGACAACTTCGAATGGCAGCAATACCAATTGCAGGAGCCCGGTTCGCTGAACCCGGCGCGCTGCCCGTTCCATACCGCAACCGCTGAACCCATGATCGAGAACTGAACGTGAATACTGCACTGACCGCCACCTACGCCCTCACCGTCCTGCTGCTGATCGCCACGCCTGGCCCGGTGGTGGCACTGATCGTCAACACCGCCGCCGCCTCGGGCTCGCGCAAGGCGCTGTTCACCGCCGTCGGCACCAACTGGGCGTCGCTGGTGCTGATCGGCGCCGCGGCCTGGATCATCATGACCAGTGCGGCCATCGACAAGACCTGGCTCAACGGCATGAGCCTGCTGGGCTGCCTGTTTATCGGCTACATCGCCCTGGGCACCCTGCGCGAGGCGCTGCAGAGCAAGGCCGACAGTGCGGACGAACAGGCCGCGCCTAACGCGCAAGCGGGGCGTGGCGGTTTGCTCCAGGGCTTCATGGTGGGCATTTCCAACCCCAAGGACATCATCTTCTTCATTTCCTTCTTCCCACAGTTCATCCAGATCACCGAATCGTTCGGCAAGAGCATGCTGGTGCTGTCGCTGCTGTGGATCGCCATCGATTTCGCCGTGCTCAGCCTGTACATCTTCGCCATCGGCAAACTTGCCTCGCCGCGCAGCAACCGTCTGATCAGCCTGGCCTCGGGCGTGGCGCTGCTGTTGATCGCCGCCGTTGGCCTGGCCTACAACCTCAAGGCACTGGCGGCCTGAGCCCGACCCTCGCCCAAGGAGCGCCCATGAACCCGATCGACGACCGCCCGACAGGACTCATGGGCAATACCGCGCCACTGCCACAGGACTACCAGCGCTTCCTGCAACTGGGCAGTCGCCGTGCTCCGCAGATACTCTACGTGCATGAGCGCGGCTACCGCTCCAGCACCATCAACACCGATGCCCTGGGCCTGCGCTACAGCCATTGCGCCGGCAAGCGCTTCTCGGTGGCCGAGCGCGGCGGCGTGGCCCGGGTCAACCTGCTGGTGGGCGGCTCCACCGCCATGGGCATCGGCGCCAGCTCCGACCAGCACAGCGTGGCGTCGTACCTGTCGCAGTTGACCGGCGAGGTCTGGCTGAGCCTGGCCAGCTGCGGGCTCAACGCGACCCAGGAACTGCTGCTGTTCCTCACCCATCAGCACCGTTTCGGCCAGATCGGCCACGTGGTGCTGCTCAGCGGCCTCAATACCCTGGCCCAGGAAACCTTGGGCGAGGTCCTGGCCGGCGCCCAGGACCCGCAGCGCGCCCAGGCCTACCAGGGCTTTCTCAACCGCTTCAACGAAGGGGTACAGGTGGTCGATGAGCCACGTCGCGAATCGCTTTGGCAACGCCTGGGCCAGGTCCTGGCGCCGGTTCGCGAACAGCCGTGGCCGGATATCGAGCCGCTGTCGAGCCCTGATAAACGCTTGATCCGCGCCGCCGACAGCATTGGCCGTACCCTGCGTCAATGGGATCGCCTGCTCGCCGACGGCCATACCACCCTGACCTTCATCCTGCAGCCGTTGCTGCCCTGGTGCCGCGACAGCCTGCCGACCGGCGAGCAGGCCATGCTCGCCGGCCTGGAGCGGCAACCGTCGAATTTCGACCGGCTGATCGGTAGTGCATTCGACAGCCAGTTGCACATGGCTTTCTTCCGCCGCATCAAGAGCCAGGCGGAACCTGTGCCCTGCTACGACATGAACTGCATGCTCGGCAGCTCACCGGCTTTCGCCAGTGACCTGTTCGTTGACCGCCTGCACTTCAACGACCTGGGCAACAACGCGCTGGCCAAAGTCATCACCGCCAAGCTCGGCCTGGCCCAGGAAAACCAGGCCTTGCGTAAGGTCACGCCGATCAAGCCGGGCGGATAGCGACGTACCGGGCTTTCGGCAAGGGGCCTTGGCTGGCTAGAATACGCCGTCGTCGCTCCTGATCCGCCTGAGGCACTCGCATACCTGCCATGACTTACCCTGTCGTCCCCCAGCGCCCGACCACGCGCGCCAGCCGCGTCGCTGTTGTGCCATTGATGCTGGCAGCCTTCGGCGCCCAGGCATTGGAGGTGAACATCGACCCCCATGCCGACCTGCTCTACCGCCAGGCCCTGCCCCTGCTGGAACAGGCCGACAGCCAGGACGACAGTGCCAGCCCCCTGCGTACCTCGCCCCAGGACCCGGAGCTCAGCCGCCAGGGCCAGGCCATGGCGCATACCCTGCCGACGGCCGTGGCACTGCTCAAACGCTCCGTCGCCCTGGGCCATCCGGTTGCCCAGTACCGCCTGGCGCTGTACTACACCACCTACCTGCCGGCCGGGCAGATTGCCGACGCCGCCTGCCCGTTGCTGGAGGCCAGCCTCAAGCAGGGCTTCGCCCCGCCGGCCCTGGCCATTGCCCGCTGGTGCACGCCGTACAACGCCAGCCCGGCCTACCACGAGGCGCTGGAAGCGGTGCCCAGCATGGCCACCTTGTATGCCTCCTACTACCCGCAGCCGGCCACGCGCCTGGCTTGCAGTCGCGCCCGGCCGCAGGGGCTGCAGTTGCAGTGGGGGCGCCAGCGCGACTACCAGGCGGAAATCTACCGCCTGCTTGGCGAGCTCGACCCGCAGCAGCGCCAGGGTTTCCTGCAAAAGGCGGTAGAGATCAACGGCTGCGCCGCCGCCCAACAGCGCCTGGCCAGCCAGCGCTGATCCGGCGCCGCGGGCGCAATGCCGAGACTGCCGTATCTGGCGTAATCCCTGTGAGAGTGGATTTACCCGCGAACACCGGCGTAGCCGGTGCCAAGTACTGCGTTGCTTGCTTCGCGGGTAAACCCGCTCCCACAGGTACAGCGCATGGCTGGCCCCTGGTGTAGTCGCTGCTGGGCTAACTGTATTGCCGAGATTTCTCGGCCTGACGCAATCCCTGTGGGAGCAGGCTTGCCCGCGAACACCGGTGTAGCCGGTGCCAGACACCGCGTTGTTGCTTCAAGGGGGTATAGGCCGGCGCGCCTACAGAACGATACATAACTCACTGCAGCACGACACACTGCAGATACCCCACCCCCGCACACTCCCGGCCATCATCGCGCGAAGGCACCCCGCCCTCGCCGCCTGCTCCGGGAAACCTGCCCATGAAAGCCCTGCCCTCTGGCTGGAAACTGTTCACTGTTCTTGCGGCGCTCACCTTGCTGATGACCGCCGCTGTGCTGGCCAGTCAACCGCTCGGCGTCGACGGCCTGCGCAGCGCCATCCGTGCTACCGCGCGCAGTTCGTTGGCCTTGTTCCTGCTGGCCTTCCTCGCCTCGACACTGACGACCCTGCTGCCAGGTACGGCCAGCCGCCAGCTACTGCGTGAACGGCGCTACCTGGGCCTGGCCTTCGCCTTCTCGCACACCGTGCATGGCGCCTTGATCTACCTGTATGCCCAGCGCTACCCGGAGCTGTTCTGGGCCGGCCGCAACGCGGTGGCCAACATACCCGGCTCACTGGGGTACCTGTTCATCCTGCTGCTGGTCCTGACCTCGTTCCAGGCACCGATGCGCCTGCTTGGCCCACGCCTGTGGAAAGGCCTGCACAGCACCGGCACATGGGTCCTGGCCGCCGTGTTCTGCCTGTCGTTCTACAAACGCATTCCCCTGGGCGGTTGGTACCCCCTGGCCTTCGCCCTGATGTTCACCGCCATCGCCCTCAAGCTGATTGCCAAGCAGGCCCAACGCCTGCGCCGCGCCACCCCCTCGTTGTCCCACTGACAGAACCCAAGGAGCCTCGACATGCTGACACAAGCCCTCACCCGCCCCTTCACCGCCCTCGATCGTGCCGGACACTGGGGCGCCGACCTGCCACTGCGGCTGTTCCTGGCCTGGGAGTTCTTCGAATCGGGCCTTGAGAAGTTCAACGGCAGCAACTGGTTCGCCGACCTGCAAGGCAGCTTTCCCTTCCCCTTCGACCTGCTGCCGGCAGGGCTGAACTGGCAGCTGTCGATGTGGGCCGAGTTGATCTGCCCGCTGCTCCTGCTGCTGGGGCTAGGGACTCGGCTGGCCTCTGCGGTACTGATGGTGGTGACAGTGGTGGCGATTGCCGCGGTGCACTGGCCAAGCGAATGGTCGAGCCTGGCGGACCTGGGCCGCGGCTATGCGATCACCGACCAGGGCTATGGCAACTTCAAGCTGCCGCTGATCTACCTGGTGGCGTTACTGCCGCTGCTGTTGAAAGGGGCCGGACGGTTGAGCCTGGATCACTGGCTGCGCCGCCAGCACTGATTCAAAGGTAGGAGCCGGCTTGCCGACGAACACCGGCAAGGCTGGCTCCTGGAGAATTGCCGGATCAGGCCGGTTCGACCTCGTCACGCCGATGCGCCCACTGGTACAGCGCCGGCAACACCAACAAGGTCAGCGCCGTCGACGACAGGATGCCGCCGATCACCACCGTCGCCAGCGGCCGCTGCACCTCGGCGCCGGTGCCGGTGGCCAGGGCCATCGGAATGAAGCCCAGGGACGCCACCAACGCGGTCATCAACACCGGTCGCAGGCGCGTCAGCGCGCCCTCCTCGACGGCCGCGCGCAGGCCACGGCCTTCCTCGCGCAAATTGCGGATGAAGGCGATCATCACCAGGCCATTGAGCACCGCCACCCCGGACAGGGCGATAAAGCCCACGCCCGCCGAGATCGACAGCGGAATATCACGCAGCCACAGCGCCAGTACGCCACCGGTCAGGGCGAAGGGAATACCGGTGAACACCAGCAACCCGTCCTTGAGGTTGTTGAACATCATCAGCAACAAGGCCATCACCAGCAGCAGCGACACCGGCACCACCACCCGCAGACGCTCGGCGGCCGACTGCAACTGCTCGAACTGGCCGCCCCAACGGGTCCAGTAGCCCGGCGGGATCGGTACCTGGTCAATCAGCGCCTGCGAGGCCTGCTCGACGAACGAGCCCAGGTCACGCCCGCGCACGTTGGCGCTGACCACCACCACGCGCTTGCCGTCCTCGCGGCTGACCTGGTTCGGGCCCAGTTGCAGGTTCAAGGTGGCCACCTGCGACAGCGGGATGAAACCGATCTGCGCGGCGCCGTTGCTGGCATTGGCCGGCACCGGGATGAGCAAGCTGGACAAGCCATCGACATCGGTGCGCAGCGTTTCCGACAAGCGCACCACCATATCGAAACGGCGATCGCCCTCGTACAGGGTGCCAGCAGTGCGCCCGCCCACGGCGATGGCGATGGCGTCCTGCACGTCGCCCACGTTCAGGCCATGGCGCGCGGCCTTGTCACGGTCGATATCGATGGTCAGCACCGGCAGGCCGGTGGTCTGCTCGACCTTCACCTCCGATGCCCCCGGCACCTGCTGCAGGCTGGCGGCGATCTGTGCGGCGGTTCGATTGAGCACGTCCATGTCGTCGCCGAACACTTTCACCGCGACATCGCTGCGTACCCCGGAAATCAACTCGTTGAAGCGCAACTGGATCGGCTGCGACAGCTCGTAGTTGCTGCCCGGCACGCTGGCCGCGGCCTTTTGCACCTCGGCGATCAAGTCATCGCGAGACTTGCTTGGGTCCTGCCACTGCTCGCGCGGCTTGAGCATCACATAGGCGTCGGAAATGTTCGGCGGCATTGGGTCGGAGGCGATCTCGGCGGTGCCGGTGCGCGCGAACACCCGCTCGACTTCCGGTACCTGGGCGATGATGGTCCGCTCCAGCCGCTGCTGCATGTCCACCGACTGCGACAGGCTGGTGCCCGGCACGCGCAACGCCTGCAAGGCAAAATCACCCTCGCTGAGGCTGGGGATGAACTCGCTGCCCATGCGGCTGGCCAGCACCCCCGACAGCACCACCACGGTGGCCGCGGCGGCGAACGCCAGGTTGCGTCGGCCCAGTACCCAGTCCAGCACCGGTGCGTAGCGACGACGCGCGGTGCGCATGACCACGCCCTCCTCCTCCTTGACCTTGCCGGTGACGAACAGGGCAATGGCGGCCGGGACGAAGGTCACCGAAAGGATCATCGCCCCCAGCAGCGCCATCACCACGGTGAAGGCCATGGGGTGGAACATCTTGCCTTCGACCCCGGTCAGGGCAAAGATCGGCAGGTACACCACCATGATGATCAGTTGCCCGTAGATCAGCGGTCGACGAGCCTCGCGGGCGGCGGCGAACACCTCGTGGAAACGCTCGGAGCGGGTGAGCATGCGGCCGTGGTGCTGCTGGGCATGAGCCAGGCGGCGAATGGCGTTCTCGACGATCACCACCGCGCCGTCGACGATGATGCCGAAGTCCAACGCCCCCAGGCTCATCAAGTTGGCACTGACCTTGTTGCTGAACATACCGGTAAAAGTGAACAGCATCGACAGCGGGATGACCATGGCGGTGATCAGCGCGGCGCGGATGTTGCCCAGGAACAGGAACAGCACGGCAATCACCAGGATCGCGCCTTCGATGAGGTTTTTCTTCACCGTGGCGATGGCTTTCTCGACCAGGTTGGTGCGGTCGTACACGGTAATCGCCACCACGCCCTTGGGCAGGCTGCGGTTGATCTCCTCGAGCTTGGCCGCCACCGCCTGGGACACCGTGCGGCTGTTTTCGCCAATCAGCATGAACACCGTGCCCAGCACCACTTCGCGGCCGTTCTCGGTAGCCGCGCCCGAGCGCAGCTCCTGGCCCAGGCCAACCTGGGCCACGTGGCTGACACGTATCGGCGTGCCGTCGACACTGGAAATGACGATGTTGGCGATGTCCTCGGCCGAGGCCACCTGCCCCGGGGCGCGGATCAGCAACTGCTCGCCGTTGCGCTCGATATAGCCGGCGCCGACGTTGGCGTTGTTGCGCTCCAGCGCCGCGATCAGGTCATTGAGGGTCAGCTTGTAGGCCGCCAGGCGCTTGGGGTCCGGGGCGATCAGGTACTGCTTGGCATGGCCGCCGATGCTGTTGACCTCGGCCACCCCGGGCACATTGCGCAGTTGCGGCTTGATGATCCAGTCCTGGATCACCCGCAGGTCGGTGGCGGTATAGGGCGTGCCGTCGTCCTTGAGCGCGCCGTCCTTGGCTTCGACCGTCCACAGGAAAATCTCGCCCAGGCCCGTGGAGATCGGCCCCATGGCCGCCTCGATGCCCTCGGGCAGTTGCTCGCGGGCCACCTGCAGGCGCTCGTTGACCAGCTGGCGGGCAAAGAAGATGTCGGTGCCGTCGTCGAAGATCACCGTCACCTGCGACAACCCCGAGCGCGACAGCGAACGGGTCTGTTTCAGGCCCGGCAGGCCGGCCATGGCGGTCTCGATGGCGAAGGTGATGCGCTGCTCGGTCTCCAGGGGCGAGTAGCCGGGCGCGGCGGTGTTGATCTGCACCTGCACGTTGGTGATGTCGGGCACGGCGTCGATGGGCAGTTTCTGGTAGCTGTGGATGCCCACGGCGGCCATCAGCACCACCGCGAGCATCACCACCAGGCGCTGCTCGATGGCGAACTGGATCAGGCGTTCGAACATGAAGGATGTCCCCGGTCAGTGGCTGTGTTCGGCCGAGCCTTTGCCCAGCTCAGACTTGAGGACGAAGCTGCCGGCGGCGGCAACCACGGTGCCGGCGGCTAGCCCTTCGCGAATCTCCACCTGGTCGCCATCACGGCGTCCGGGCTTGACCGGACGGGCCTCGAAGCCCTCCTCGGTGCGGGCGAACACCACGGTCTGCTCCTCCCAGCTCTGCAGGGCGCTTTGCGGCACCACCACGGCGGCGTCGAAGCGTTCGACGGTAACCGCAATATTGACGAACAGGCCCGGGCGCCAGGCGCCGTTGGGGTTGTTCAGGGTGGCGCGCACGGTCGCCGCACGGTTTTGCTCGCCGAGCAGGCTGCCGACGTAATTCACCTTGCCCTCCACCTCGGCACCCAGGTCCGGCGCGCTGACGGTGACGCCACGGCCACTGACCACCTTGTCGAGATCGCGCGGGGCCACGGCGAAAGTGGCCCAGACCCGGCTCAGGTCGGACAGGGTAAAGGCGTTGCTGGCCTCGTCCACCACCTCGCCCACGGTCAGGTGCTTCTCCACCACCACCGCGTCGAACGGCGCGCGCAGCTCGTAGCGGTTGCCCCGGCCGGCGGGGGCGACGGCGGCGACTTTCTGCCCGGCGTTGGTGGCGGCAATCTCGGCCTCCTGCAAGGCCTGGCGCGCTTGCAGATAATCCTGCTCGGCGCTGATACGCTCCTGCCACAGTTGCTTTTCGCGGGTAAAGGTCAGGCGCGCCAGTTCCAGGCGACGCTGGGCGGCTTGCTGCTCACTGCGCAGTTCGGAGATCTGCTGACTGGCGATCACCGCCAGCACCTGGCCACGCTTGACCGCCTGGCCGAGTTCGGCGTGCACCGACTCGACCACGCCTGGCACGCGGGGCACCACGTGGGCGGTGCGGTCCTCGTCGAAGCGGATCTCGCCGGGGAAGCTGATGGCGGTGCCCAGGGTCTGCGGGCCGGCGGTGCTCAGTTGCACTCCGGCGGCCTGGATCTGCTCGGCGCTGAGGTGCAGCTGGCCCTCTTCCTCGCCATGGTTTTCGCCCTCTTCTTCGGAGCCGCCATGGCCGTGTCCGTCGTCCTTGCCTTCGGCATGGCCGTGATCGTCCTGCTGGGCCTGGCCACTGGCGGCCTGGCCGAGGTTGCCGGTCCAGGCCAGGCCGCCAAGGCCGAGGGCGGCAATGGCGGCGGCGAGGATGGCGAGTTTGCGTGGGTTGGTCATTGTTGCTCCTGGTTCCAGGCTGAGGCGTTACCTCGTGGGGCCGCTGTGCGGCCCATCGCGACACAAGGCCGCTCCACGAGGTTTTGTATTGATCGTCAGTTCCGCGCGTTCCCTGTAGGAGCGGCCTTGTGTCGCGATGGGCTGCGCAGCAGCCCCCTTTCACAGCGCACCCGAGAGCTCGCCATAGATTCGCTCCACCTGCGCCCGCGCATCCGTGGCTGAAGCCAGTGCGTCCAGATACAGCCCCCGCGCCTCGATCAGCGTGCGCTGCGCATCGAGCACATCGAGAAAGGCGAACTTGCCCATCTCGAAGCCACGGGTGGCGGTGTCCACCGCCTGCTGCGCCGAGGGCAGGATGGTGCGGTCGTAGGCCTGCACCTCGCCCATGGCCGTGGCCCACTGGTCAAGCGCGCTGCGGGTGTCGCTGCGCAAGCGCAGCTCGACGGCATTGCGCAGGTCGCGGGCCTGATCGGCGCGGCGCGTGGCTGCCAGCACGTTGCCCTGGTTGCGGTCGAACAACGGCAAGGGCATCGACAGCCCCACCACGTTGACCCGCTCGCGGTCCTCGCGGCTGTACTGGCTGCCGAGACTCACCGTCAGGTCGGGAATGCGCTTGGCCTTCTCCGAACCGACGCTGGCCTCGCCACGCGCGATCTGCGCCGCGGCCAGGCGCCAGTCGGCGGTCTGCTCGACCTTGGCCAGCAGCACGTCGGCACGTGGTGCCGGGCCGGGCGACAGGCTGGCGTCGTCGAGGTGGTCGAAGCCGGTTTCGGCGCTGCCGGTCAGGCGCGCCAAGGCTTGCCAGGCCACGCTACGTTCGCTGCGGGCACGCCGCTCGGCAGCCTGGGCCTGGGCCAGTTGCACCTGGGCGCGGGTGGCCTCCACTGGCGAGGACTGGCCGGCCTTGACCCGCCCTTCCACCACCCGCAGGCCACGTTCGGTCAGGGCCTGGGACTGTTGCGCCAGTTCCAGCGCGGTCTGCGCGCGCAGCGCGGCATGAAAAGCCTGGATCACATCGGCGCGCAGGCCGTTGCGCTGTCGCTCCAGCTCCAGGCTGGCCACCGCCTGGCCAGCCTCGGCGACCTCGATGCGCGCGCCGCGCTTGCCGCCCAGTTCGAGGGCCTGGCTGAGGGTCACGGTGGTGGTGCTGGTGTTGCGCCGGGTGTCCTCGACCTCCCAGGACAGCTCCGGATTGGGCATCAGCCCGGCCTGGCGGCGCTCGCCTTCAGCGATGCCGATTTCACGGCCCACGGCGGCCAGCTCGGGGTTTTGCGCGAACGCGGCGCTGAGCGCCTGATCCAGGCTCAGGCTCTGGGCACTGGCCGGGCCGGCCAGGAGCAGGCAGAGCCAGGCGATCTTGCGGGGAATGGGCACGGCGGAAGTCCTCGTCGACAAGCGGCGGAATGCTTTGGCGTGGGACTTTAGGGAGCGCTGGTTATCGGGGCGGTGGCATGAACATTACAATTCTGTAATCGACACCGCGCCCCCGTTGTAGGAGACAGCCTTGCCGGCTCCTGCAACGGGCGATTATCGCCCGGTTCATCAGGTTGGCAATTGACGAAACTAACCAGATAGTACATATATTTACGGCATCCAAAAACAACAAAGCGATGCCCGCCATGACACCCCGAATCCTCGTGCTCAACGGCCCCAACCTGAACCTGTTGGGCGCCCGCGAACCTACTCAATACGGCCACGAAACCCTCGCCGACCTGGCCTGCCTGTGCGCCAACAGCGCCCGCGAGCTGGGCCTCGAGCTGGAGTTCCGCCAGACCAACCACGAAGGCGAACTGCTCGACTGGATCCACGCCGCCCGTGGCCGCTGCCATGGCATCGTCATCAACCCCGCCGCCTGGACCCACACCTCGGTAGCCATCCGCGACGCCTTGGTCGCCGCTGAATTGCCTGTGATCGAAGTGCACCTGTCCAACGTGCACAAGCGCGAGCCGTTCCGGCATGTGTCGTTCGTCTCGAGCATCGCCACCGGGGTGATCTGTGGCCTCGGCAGCCAGGGCTACGCCATGGCCCTGGGCTACTTCAGCCGGACCTTGCAGGAGCAAGCCGCATGAGCACCCAAGGTATCCTCGCCGGCCTAATCGGCCGTGGCATCCAGGCCTCGCGCACACCGGCATTGCACGAGCACGAGGGCGACGCCCAGGCCCTGCGCTACCTGTACCGGCTGATCGATGCCGACCAACTGGGGCTGGCCGACACTGCCCTGGCGCAGTTGCTCGATGCCGCGCAACGCACCGGCTTCACTGGGCTGAACATTACCTTCCCGTTCAAACAGGCAATCCTGCCACTGCTCGATGAACTCTCGGACGAGGCGCGGGGCATTGGCGCGGTGAATACCGTGGTACTGCGCGACGGCAAACGCGTCGGGCACAACACTGATTGCCTGGGCTTCGCCGAAGGCTTTCGCCGGGGCCTGCCGGATGTGGCGAAACGCCTGGTCGTGCAACTGGGCGCGGGCGGCGCCGGCGCGGCGGTGGCCCATGCCCTGCTTGGCGAGGGGGTCGAGCAATTGGTGGTGTTCGAGGTGGACCTTGCCCGTGGCCAGGGGTTGGTCGACAACCTCTGCCAGCGCTTCGGCAATGGCCGGGCCCGGCTTGGCGACGACCTGGCTGGCACGCTGGCGGCGGCCGATGGCCTGGTCAACACCACGCCGGTGGGCATGGCCAAGCTGCCGGGCACGCCACTGCCGCCCGCATTGCTGCATGGCGGGCTATGGGTGGCGGAAATCATCTATTTCCCGTTGCAAACCGAGCTGCTGCGGTGTGCCCGGGCCTTGGGTTGCCGCACGCTCGATGGCGGCAGCATGGCCGTGTTCCAGGCGGTCAAGGCGTTCGAGCTGTTCAGTGGCCGGGCGGCCGATGCCGAACGCATGCAGGCGCATTTTGCCTGCTTGGGATAAGGCCGCGTGATGGCTGGCACCGGCTGTGCCGGTGTTCGCGGCTGAAGCCGCTCCCACAGGGATCGCGCTAGCTTTAGCAGTTGAGCAAGACAGTTACTCCCACAGTGCCAGTGATCAGGCCTTGATGTAACGCATCACTGCCTCGCAGATCATCTGCTTGTGGCGGTGCTTGACCTGCTCATCGGCCAGGTCGATCTGGAAGATATCGCCGAAGGTATGGCGGTTGGACACCCGGTAGAAGCAGAACGAACTCATCAACATGTGCAGGTCGATGACCTCGATGCCCGGGCGGAACACCCCCTCCTCCACCCCACGCGCCAGGATCCGTCCCAGGGCCTGGAGCACCAGGCTGCTCATCTCGCGAATCGCCGGTGATTGCTTGACGTACTCACCGTAGTGAATGTTCTCGGTACAGACGATACGCACGAAATCGACGTTGTGGTCATGGTGGTCGAAGGTGAACTCCACCAGCCGCTGGATCGCCTGCTCGGCCGGCAGCGACTCGAGATCCAGGCTGTGTTCGGTCTTGCGGATATCGCCGTAGAGCTTGACCAGGCACTCGACGTACAGCTGCTCCTTGCTGCCGAAGTAGTAGTAGATCATGCGCTTGGAAGTGGCGGTGCGCTCGGCGATGGCATCGACCCGGGCTCCGGCCAGGCCCTGCTGGACGAACTCGGTGATGGCGGCCTGGAGAATATTCTCGCGGGTCTTTTCCGGGTTGTTCTTGCGCGATTTGCGCAGCCCTTCGACTTCAGGCTTGGCTACCGAATCACTCATACCGACTCACAGGCTCGTTTGGGGAATCCGGGGGATTATCCGTGAGCCGTGCGGTGCAGGGAAGCACAGCGGTAGCTGTGGCAGCGGCTTCAGCCGCGAACACCGGCGTGGCCGGTGCCAAGCACCGCGTCCCCACTTCCACAGAAGTTAAGGCAAACGCTTCACAACACTGGCTTGCGCCCCCCACCGGCGCGCCGTTTGGCCATCGCCGCCAAGCGTACGGCGACGTTGGCCGCGCCATACCCGGCGTAGCCGCCCCTGCGCTGGAGAATCTCGAAGAAAAAACGCTCCTCGAACGCTTCGGTGTATACGTGGAACAACTCGCCGCCTTGGGCATCGCGGTCGTACAGTACGTTGTAGTAGGCCAGTTCGCTGAGGAACTCGTCATCGAAGTCGAAGCGCGCCGCCAGGTCGTCGTAGTAGTTCAACGGGATCTCCAGCAACGGCACGCCGGCATCCTTGGCCCGGGCCACCTCGCGGAAGATGTCGTCGCACTCGAAGGCGATATGGTGCACGCCCGAACCCCGGTAGCTGGACAAGGCATGGGCGATGGCGGTGTTGCGGTTCTCGGAAATGTTCAGCGGCATGCGCACGCTGGCGCAAGGGCTGCGCAGCGCGCGGCTCTTGACCAGGCCATAAGGGTCGGGCAGCACCACTTCATCATCGGCGCCGAAGTCGAACAAGCTCTTGTAGAACAGCACCCAGCTGTCCAGTGCCTCGGCCGGCAGCGCCAGGGCCATATGGTCGATACGCCGCAGACCACCGCTGGCCCGGGCTTGAGCGCTCAGGTGGAAGTCGCTGTGGTAGATGCTCTGGCCCGTATCATCCGTTTGCACCAGGTACAGCAGGCTGCCATCCGGCGCACGAACCGCCGGGATCTCACGCTCATTGGGGCCGACCAGCCCGCGAAATGGCTGGCCCCGGTAGGCCGTGGCACGCTGCAGTGCCGCCTGGTCGTCACTGACCCGCAACGCAGTGGCGCACAGCGATGGCCCGTGAGCCTCGAAAAAATTGTGCGCGAACGAATAAGGCTCGGCATTGAGCACGATATTGATATCGCCCTGGCGCAACAGACTCACCGCTTTGCTGCGGTGCGTGCCGGCGGCGACGAAACCAAGGCGCTCGAGCCAGCTCGCCAACCGCGCGCCGACGGCCTCATCGACAGCGAACTCGAGAAACTCCACACCCGCATAGCGGCTGGCCGCTGGCGGCGCGAACAATGTGTCCACCGCCTGCGCCTCGTGCGCCAGTCGCAACCGGGTCTTTTCCTCCAGGTACAACAGTGAACGCAGACCGTCGGCGGCGTTCTGCCGGGGCGGCGCGGCACGGAACCCATCGTTGAAGATTTCCAGCGACAACGGGCCACGATAGCCAGTGGCGAGAATCGGCGCCAGGAAGCCCGCCAAGTCCAGTTCGCCCTGCCCTGGGAAACAGCGAAAATGCCGGCTCCACTCCAGCACGTCCATGACCAGGATCGGTGCATCGGCCATCTGCACGAAGAAGATCTTCTCGCCAGGGATGTCGCGGATGGCACCCGGATCGCCCTTGAGCGACAAGGTATGGAAGCTGTCGAGGATTACCCCCAGCGCCGGGTGATCGGCCTGGCGCACCAGGTTCCACGCCTGCTGGTAGGTATTGATGTGACGCCCCCAGGCCAGCGCCTCGTAGCCGATGCGCAGGCCTCGGTCGCCGGCATGTTCGGCGAGCAGCCGCAGATCCTCCACCAACAGTTGCTCGTCACCCAGCGCATCGGGTTGGACGTTGCTGCACACCAATACCAGGTCGGTGCCCAGTTCCTGCATCAGGTCGAACTTGCGCTCGGCGCGATCCAGCTGTTTGTGCAAGCGCTCGCGCGGGCAGCCTTCGAAGTCGCGAAATGGCTGGAACAGGGTGATGGCAATGCCAAGATCGGCGCAACGCTGGCGGATCTCACGGGGGCTGCCGGCGTAGTACAGCAGGTCGTTCTCGAAGATTTCGACGCCGTCGAAGCCCGCGGCGGCGATGGCCTCGAGCTTTTCGGGCAGGGTACCGCTCAAGGACACGGTGGCGATCGAACGCTGCATGGGCAATTCCTTGTTGTTGTGGGCTGGTGTTGGCTGCAGCGGCCCTTTTGCGAGCAAGCCCGCTCCCACAGGTAGTGTTGATTGTTGTGGGCAGCGGATTGACCACGAATGGGCCGTGCCCGACAGGTGCTGTCTGGCACAATCGATTATTCGCAGGTAGAGTCGCCCCGGCAATGAACTTTGTACGGAACAGTTAGTTTCTGTTCGATTACCGCACAAAACCCTTTTTACTGAATTGCGCCACCTACCCCGCTGAACAACCATGAACACCAGCAGCAGGTTACCTCCGGCCATCCGGCGGGACCTGCGCTGCAACGCCCAGCGTCACCACATAATAAATTCAAGAAAACGGGTACCGATCTATGCACACCTTGCTCGCCCTGCGATCCGCGACGCCTCGTTCGTCTTCTCCCCATAGCCCCCGTTCGTGCCCCCGGCACTGACCCTGCGGCCCCTGACAAGAACAACGGAGACAACATGGCCCACTCAAGCTCCCAAGCTCGCAAAGCCACTGCCAGCGGCTGGATCGGCTCTGCCCTGGAGTACTACGACTTCTTCATCTATGCCCAGGCCGCGGCGCTGATCTTCCCGCAGATTTTCTTCCCCTCCAGCGACCCGAAGATGGCCATCATCGCCTCGCTGGCCACCTACGGCGTCGGCTACCTGGCGCGCCCTGTCGGGGCCTTCGTGCTCGGCCACTGGGGCGATACCCGCGGGCGCAAGAACGTGCTGCTGCTGTGCATGTTCCTGATGGGCCTTTCCACCATGGCGGTGGGCCTGCTGCCCACCTACCACGACATCGGCCTGCTGGCTCCGGCGCTGCTGGTAGTGCTGCGATTGATCCAGGGTTTCGCCGTTGCCGGCGAGATATCCGGGGCCAGTTCGATGATCATGGAGCACGCGCCGTTCGGGCGCCGTGGCTACTACGCCAGCTACACCCTGCAAGGCGTGCAGGCCGGCCAGGTGATGGCAGCGGCGGTGTTCCTGCCATTGGCCTACTTCATGCCCAGCGAGGCGTTCAATGAGTGGGGCTGGCGGATTCCGTTCCTGATGAGTGCGGTGGTGCTGATCGCCGGCTTCATCATCCGCAAGGAAGTCCACGAAACGCCGGCGTTCGTCCAGGAAGAACAGCAGGCCAAGGTGGCCAAGTCGCCGATCAGCGAGGCGTTTCGCCATAGCTGGCGGCACATGGTGCTGGTGATGTTCATGGCGCTGATGAACGTGATCCCGGTGGTCGCCACCATCTTTGGCGCCGCCTACGCCGTACAGCCGGCCTATGGCATCGGCTTCGACAAGAGCGTGTACCTGTGGATTCCGGTGGTGGGCAATATCGTCGCGGTGCTGGTGATCCCCTTCGTCGGTAGCCTCTCGGACAAGATCGGCCGGCGCCCGACCATGATCGCCGGCTGCCTGGGCTCGGGCCTGCTGGCGTTCGTCTACCTGTATGCGATCAGCATCCAGCACGTGCCGCTGGCCTTCGCCGCCTCGATCGTCATGTGGGGCATGGTCTACCAGGGCTACAACGCCGTATTCCCCAGCTTCTACCCGGAGCTGTTCCACACCCGCTATCGCGTCTCGGCCATGGCCATTGCACAGAACATCGGCACCATGATCACCGCCATGCTGCCGGCACTGTTCGCCATGGTGGCGCCGCCGGGGTCGGAAAATATCCCGCTGGTGGTCGGTGGGCTGGCGCTGCTGATTACTTGCGTGTGTGCCTTGGCTGCGTATCTTGCCCCCGAAACCCACCGCCTGGCGATGGAAGACCTGGGCAATCCCCACGCACGACCAGTGACGCAGGACGCCTCGCAAGCCAGCTGCAAAGACAGCCAGAAAGCGTTCGGGCATTGACACGAGCATCACTCGACCCTTGTAGGAGCCGGCCTTGCTGGCGAACCTGGCGATACGCTGGATGGCACCGGCGCGGCCGG
This sequence comes from Pseudomonas xantholysinigenes, assembly GCF_014268885.2. Taxonomy (NCBI): domain Bacteria; kingdom Pseudomonadati; phylum Pseudomonadota; class Gammaproteobacteria; order Pseudomonadales; family Pseudomonadaceae; genus Pseudomonas; species Pseudomonas xantholysinigenes. The sequence goes on from NZ_CP077095.1 coordinate 2,933,013, forward strand.
TGTTCACCGGCAAGGCCTGCTGCTAGCGGATCGCAGAGGTCTTCTGAAGCTATTCAGGAAAACATTTAATGATATAAGATAACATTTCAATTATTCCTTCCCCGCGACGCTTTCCGATGACCAGCACCTCCCTCGCACCCAACCAACGCCTGCAAAGCATCGACGCCCTGCGCGGCCTGGTGATCCTGTTCATGCTCCTGGACCACGTGCGCGAAACCTTCTTCCTGCACCGCCAGGTCAGCGACCCGATGACCGTCGACGCCACCGACCCCAGTCTGTTTGCCAGTCGCACCCTGGCGCACCTCTGCGCGCCAGTGTTCGTGCTGCTTACCGGGCTGTCGGCCTGGTTGTACGGGGAAAAACACCGGGGTCGCGGCGAGGTCTCGGCCTTCCTGTTCAAGCGTGGCCTGTTCCTGGTGGTGCTGGAGTTCACCCTGGTCAATTTCGCCTGGACTTTCCAGTTTCCCCCCAGCGTGATCTACCTGCAGGTGATCTGGGCCATCGGCCTGAGCATGATCGCCCTGTCGCTGCTGGTGTGGTTGCCACGCCCGCTGCTGATCACCCTGGGCGTGCTGATCGTCGCCGGGCACAACCTGCTCGACGACCTGCATTTCGGGCCGGCATCGGTGCTGCATGTGCCGTGGGCGATCCTGCATGATCGTGGCTGGCTGGAACTCGTCGACGGGCTGCGCCTGCGCACCTCTTATCCGCTGTTGCCATGGATCGGCGTGATTGCCCTGGGTTACGGCCTGGGGCCTTGGTTCGCCGGCGGCAGCCAGGCTACCGAGCGCCAACGACACCTGCTGCTGGCCGGGGCCTTGGCCTTGCTGGGTTTCGTCGCGCTGCGCCTGCTCAACGGTTATGGCGAGGCGCCCTGGAGCCCCTACCCCAGCGTCACCCAGACTCTGATGAGTTTCTTCAATATCACCAAGTACCCGCCCTCGCTGCTGTTCCTGGCCCTGACCCTCGGTGTTGGCTTGCTGTTGCTGCGCGGCTTCGAACGTGCCGGCAACACCCGCTGGATCACCCTCCTGGCCGTGTTCGGCGCGGCGCCCATGTTCTTCTACCTGCTGCACCTGTATGTGCTCAAGCTACTGTACCTGGCCAGTGTCGCCCTGTTCGGCCACAACCAGGGCGACTATTTCGGCTTCGACCACATCGCGGCGGTATGGCTGGTCGCCGTGCTGCTGGCTGTTGCGCTGTACTTGCCGGTACGCGGGTTCGCCCGCCTGAAGGCGCGCCGCCGCGACCTGGCCTGGCTCAAGTACCTGTAAAAGCGTTTCGCCCGGCGGTGTGATGGTCTACCATGCCGCCCGCCGGTTTCCACACGGAATCAAAAGGGAATCCAGGGCTCGCCAACCGCGGGCCGAACGGAACTGCCCCCGCAACTGTAGGTGCCGAGCCCGCGCCATCGATGCCACTGGATGATCCATCCGGGAAGGCTGGCGCCGGGCCAGGACGCACCAGTCAGGAGACCTGCCGGCACGCATTCACCAACCGGCGGGGTGTCCGGGATGGTCATCCGCCTTGCGCTTCGAGCCCCTCGCTCGCGCTCGGCGATGCCTGTCCGTGCCCATGACCGCGCACCGCAAGACAGGAGATCGCCCCACCATGCTGCCCCGCCTCGCCACCTTGCTCGCTGGCCTGACACTATCAGGCCTGGCCCAGGCCAGCGCGACCCACTACCCGCTGACCCTCGACAATTGCGGCGTGCCCCAGACGTTCGCCCAGGCGCCCGAACGCGCAGTGACCATCGGCCAGGCCGGCACCGAACTGCTCTACGCCCTGGGCCTGGGCGAGCGCCTGGCGGGTACCTCGCTGTGGTTCAACAACGTCCTGCCCGAGTTCAAGGCGCAGAACGATCAGGTCGAGCGCCTGGCCGACAACGAACCGAGCTTCGAGGCCGTGGTCGGCAAGCGTCCGCAGTTGGTGGCGGTGCAGTTCGAGTGGATGGTCGGCGCCCAGGGCGCGGTGGCCACCCGTGAACAGTTCGCCGAATTGCACATCCCTACCTACCTGCTGCCTTCCGATTGCGAAGGCAAGGACAACCTGGTCGGTGCCGACGGCACCCGTCTGCGACCGTTCAAGGTCGAGAGCATTTACAAAAGCATCAGCCAACTGGCCGAAATCTTCGATGTGCAGGCGCGCGGTAATGCACTGAACACGGCGCTTCAAGACAGCCTGCTGCGCGCCCAGCGACAGTTGGCAGGCAAGGATCTGGCCCACACCAGCGCGCTGTTCTGGTTCTCCAGCGCCGACCTGGCGCTCGATCCCTATGTTGCCGGCCGCCAGGGCGTGGCCGACTTCATGCTGCAGACCCTCGGCGTGCGCAACGTGGTCGAGTCCAGCGAAGAATGGCCAACCGTGGGCTGGGAAACCCTGGCCCGGGCCAATCCGACCTGGTTGATCGTGGCCCGCATGGACCGCCGTCGCTACCCCGCCGACGACTACCAGAAAAAGCTCGAATTCCTGCGCACCGATCCGGTGACACGCAACATGGACGCGGTGCAGCAAGGCCGGATCATCGTGCTTGACGCCGATGCCATGCAGGCGGGCATCCGCCTGTTCCGCGGGCTGGAGGTGCTGTCCGCGGCCTTCGCCAGTGGCAAAGCAGCGCAACCATGAGCCGCCTGTTGCCCCTGGGCGCCTGCGCGCTGCTTGCCCTGAGCCTGGCCATGCTCGCTGGTATCGCCATCGGTGAGACCCGAGTGGGTGTCGATGTGGTCTGGCAGGTACTGGCCAACCAGCTATGGCAGGCCGGCCATCCGCTGGACCCGATCGACGCTGGCATCATCTGGAACTACCGCCTGCCGCGGACCCTGGTAGCGGCCGCTTGCGGTGCCGGGCTGGCCCTCTGCGGGGTGATCCTCCAGGCATTGCTGCGTAACCCGTTGGCCGAGCCGTACTTGCTCGGCCTCTCCGCTGGCGCCTCGACCGGCGCCGTGGCCGTCGGCCTGCTGGGGCTGGGTGGCGCGGCGCTGTCGCTGTCCGGCGGCGCCTTCCTCGGCGCGCTGGCGGCCTTCGCCTTGGTGCTGGCACTGTCCCAGGCCAGCGGCAGTCGCAGCCGCCACGACAATGCCCAGGTGATCCTGGCCGGCATCGCCGGTTCGCAGCTGTTCAATGCGCTCACCGCCTTCCTGATCACCAAGTCCGCCACGGCCGAGCAAGCTCGCGGCATCCTGTTCTGGTTGCTCGGCAACCTCAGCGGCGTGCGCTGGCCCGCCGTCTGGTTGGCGCTGCCCGCCGCCCTGCTTGGGTTGCTGGTGTGCCTGTGGCATCGCCGAGCTCTGGATGCCTTCACCTTCGGTGCCGACTCCGCCGCCTCGCTTGGCGTGCCGGTGCGCCGCACCCAATTGCTGCTGATCAGTTGCGCGGCGCTGGTAACCGCGGTGATGGTGTCGATCGTCGGTGCCATTGGCTTCGTCGGGTTGGTCATCCCCCACGCCCTGCGCCTGCTGCTCGGCCCCGGGCATGCGCGCCTGGTACCGGCCAGCGCCCTGGGCGGGGCGTTGTTCCTGATCGTCGCCGACATCGTGTCGCGCACGCTGATCAGCGGCCAGGTGATTCCCGTCGGCGTGGTCACCGCGCTGATCGGCGCACCGGTATTCGCACTGATTCTGGTCAGTCGGCGGGGCCGCCCATGACCGCTATGAACCCTCCGGCAACCGCGCCTATCAGTTGCCAGGGCCTGGGCCTGCGCCTGGGTGGGCGCGAGGTACTGCACGGCATCGACCTGGCGCTGCGTGCCGGCGAGACCCTCGGCGTGGTCGGGCCCAATGGCTCCGGCAAGTCCACCTTGCTCAAGCTCCTGGCTGGCCTGCGCCTGCCTAGCAGCGGCGCTGTCCAGTTGCTGGGCGAGACACTGACGACCCTGCCGCGCCGACGTATCGCGCAAATCCTGGCACTGGTCGAGCAACACGCCGACACCCTGGACGCCATCAGCGTGTTCGACGCCGTCGCCCTTGGTCGCACGCCCTGGTTGTCGGCCTTGGCACCCTTTGCCCAGGCCGATCGAGCCATCGTCGAACAGGCCCTGGCCGACGTCGACGCCAGCCACCTGCGCCAGCGCCGCTGGGGCGAGCTGTCCGGCGGTGAGCGCCAGCGCGTGCATATCGCCCGTGCCCTGGCGCAGCGCCCGCAGGTGCTGCTGCTCGACGAGCCGACCAACCACCTCGACATCCAGCACCAACTGAGCTTGCTGCACCAGGTGCAGGCGCTACCGGTGACGACCGTGGTGGCGCTGCACGACCTCAACCAGGCGTTGACCTGCGACCGTCTGGCGGTACTCGACCAAGGGCGTCTGGTCGCCCTCGGCGCACCCGAAACGGTGCTGACGCCGGAGCGCCTGCTGGACACCTTCGGCGTGCGCGCTCATTACCTCACCGACCCTGTGGACGGCGCACGCATCCTGCGTTTTCGCGCCACCTGAATCCGGAAACCGCCCTTGAAGCCCATCGCCCTGGCCCTGCCCCTGCTGAGTCTGACGCCCCTGGCCCTGGCCGATTCGGCGCAGTCGCAGTCAAGGGGGTTGATTGCCGACAGTAACTGGCAGTTGCTCAACCGCAGCATCTTCGACCAGCGTGACTACCGCCACGGTGGACGCAACGGCGGCGCGCGCAATGCCTACAAGCCGCGCCACGAGCGTAATGGCAAGGCCGAAGAGTGGGCCTATGGGGTGATGGGCACGTTCAACTCGGGATTCACCCAAGGACCGATCGGCGTCGGCGCGGATGCCCACGCCTACCTGGGCGCTCAACTCGACAGCGGCGGTGGCCGTGCCGGCAAGGCGCGACTGCTGGGGCTGGACAACGAGGGTCACCCCAAGCGCGCCTACAGCCGAGGCGGCGCCGCGCTCAAGCTGCGCGTCTCGAACAGCGTGCTGGCGTATGGCGAGCAACGGGTCAAGACGCCAGTGTTCAGTTCATCCGACAGCCGCCTGCTGCCCGAGACCGCCACCGGCTTTTTTCTCACCAGCCAAGAAATCGACAAGCTCAAACTGGTCGCCGGTCACTTCACCGCCAGCACCGACCGCAACGCCTCGAGCCACGACCAGGGCTTCGTGGTCAACTATTCCAATGCCCGCCAGGGCAATCAGTTCGGCCTGGCCGGTGCCACATGGAACCCAACCACCGGCATAAGCGCCAGCCTTTACACCTCGCGCTACCAGGACAGCTGGAACCAGCACTATTTCGGCAGTACCCTCAGCCACGCCCTCGACGATCGACGCAGCGTCAACCTCGACCTCAACCTGTACCGCACCCGTGACACCGGCAAAGCCTTGTCGGGACGTATCGACAACACCACCTGGAGCCTGGTCACCCGTTACGCCCAGGGGCCACATGCCTTCAGCCTCGGCTGGCAACAGGTGGATGGCGATAGCCCATTCGACTATGTGACACGGGGTGCCATCTTCCTCGGCAACGCCGTGCAGATGTCCGACTTCAATGCGCCCAACGAAAAGTCCTGGCAGGCACGCTACGACCTGAACATGAGCGGGTATGGCGTGCCGGGGCTGAGCTTCACCGCGCTGTATGTGCGTGGGTTCGCCATCGATGGGACACACGTGGACCCGCGAGGCGGCTATGCCTACCTAGGGTATGGCAAGGATGGCCGACACTGGGAGCGCGACCTGGAAGCGCGGTACGTGGTGCAGAGCGGCAAGGCCAAGGGCGTGGCGTTTTCCTTGAGGCATAACGTGCATCGTGGCAACACCGCGCAAGCGGAGCTGGATGGCGACCAGATTCGCTTGGCGGTGGAATGGCCATTGGCGGGTGGGTTCTGATTTCAACAGCCAGGGCGCGCCCTGGCCGGCATCAGACACCAGGTCGTCTGGTTCGCGCTCCCACAGGGATAATGGTTCCCTGCATGACAACGCAGCCGCAAAGGGCTGGGCGACCTCCTGCAGGTCAATCAGGCCGGTTCGATCGTCTTGGGCATTTGCCAGTAAGCCCGTTCCTGCGGCGTCAGGCTGGCAAGGACTTGGTCGAAAATCTCGTTGAACTCACTGCTGACATTGCCGAACGCCTGGAAGTTGGTCAGTAGGTAGCGCTTCACCGTTTTCGGCCAGTTTCCGGCCTTGTGCGCGGCGATGATGATGCCTTTGGCATCCTGGTAGTAGGCGGCCGGTTTCACCTCGGTCAGGCGTCGCTCGAAGTGGCCGAAGGTCCATTCGTCCTCACGGGCTTCGAATTCGTCCAGCAGTTTCACCTTGTATAACGCGAGATCGGGCATCGTAAGTTGCTCCTTGGAAATGACAGGGAAGGAGACGGTAGGCGATTGCACGCAGGGTGAAAATGAACAGGGTGTTGACCGCTGGGCTTGACCGAAGGAATGGTCTGACGAGCTCTTTAGCAACCCATCCTTGAAAGGCGTCAGAGCGGTCCTGTGGGCTCGACAGCATCATCCGCAGGCATCGACTTTCCACCAGGCGGGTCGACTGTCCTCGAATGAATGTGAGGCAGGCCTGAGGCCCGGCGCGCCCTTGTCGTCGAAGCAACCCAGCAACAAGGCCACGGTCGGTCCATCGTCGATGGCACCGAGGGAACTGCCACAGGTGACGCAGAAAGCGCGACTGGATACTGGCGAGGAACGGTACAGCGCAGGCACGCCATCCTCCCCGACCCAGCTGACTGCCGCCTTGGCGAACTCGACCCAGCACAGCGTCAACCCGCCCGAATGCCGCTGGCATTGACAACAGGAACAGGTATGGGGGAAATCAGGCTCGCCTTCGGCGACAAAGCGGATACGGCCACACAGGCAACCGCCCGTAAACATAGTCATGCAGCGCACCTCCTGCCGTTGCTGAAGCCAGCACGATAGCCAAAGGCGCAGCCATTACTGAGGGTAAAAAGTGTTACACCATATGGCATGACCGCACGCACCAACTGCGCCCTACACGGCGCACTGCTAGAGTGCCCGCCCGAACACATAACGACGTAGTGGAACCCACTTGATGGACAGGATATTTCAGTTTGTGGCGGTGGTCGTGCTGTGCACGCTCATCGGCACGGCATGCGAATACTACGAGGTGAACCGCTACCTCAAATGGTTGTTGATGGCGCTGCCCGCCCTCGTCTGGGTACGCCTGCGCAATCCGTTCCAAGGCTGAACAGAGCGCCACGTAAAGCGATTCACCAGATTTTCAATTGCGGTTCGAACCGGAAGGCAGACTCCGGCGTGCGGCCCGTGTGATCATGCAGTTGTCGCACATAGGATTGGTACGTCAGGTTCAACGAAGTGCCATACAACTGTTCCAGCACATACTCCACCAGCGCCGGCGCCAGCTGGAGATCCTTCTGGATGGCCATGCGCACCGCGCGGATGGCCATTTGTCGAGGGTTGGGGTTGGCTTCCAGATTGATATCCAGCACACGCCTTTGCAGGTCCTCGTCATAACCATGCCGCGCGCGCACCTTCAGCGCGTGTACATCAAAGATGACGGCATCCAGGTTAAAGAATGTGGTCCTGCACAGGTCAGACAGGTACTTGGCCTGCGCGTGCCCCTCACGAATTGCCCACGTGTCTTGCAGTGACCAGATATCGAACAGGCGCCCGTTCTCGCGGAACCGGAACCCACCAAACTTGTTCATGACCGGGTTGAGGCCGGCAAGCGCATGGCGGATTTGCTCGGCCGAAGCCGTGGTCACCATGTCAATGTCCGATGAGAAGTGCCTGACCCCCAAGCCGAAGTCCCTGACCATCCCACCGAAGATCACCACATCGGGAAGCTTGCAGCGGATGTTGACCAGGGTCGCCTGCAGCGACGGCTTGATGCCGTCGCGCTTACGCAGGTAGGTGATCAGCTTTTTGCGGGTGTTGATCATTGTTAGCGTGGGGTTGGTTTCTTGAAGGAATTCAGCTCTTCGAGCAAATTGACCGCGTAGGTGTCGGTCATTCCTGAAATCATGTCGGTCAGCAGCAGAAACTGCCGATATCTGGGCGGCAGCTCCTTCACATCGTCTGCCGGAGCTTGGTAGACCCGACGATAGTTTTCCGAGATCCGAGTAAACACATAGCGATTATAGGGGTTCTTGGGGAGCTTGTGCTGCGGATCGTCGGGATCCGTTTCGGCAATAGCAGCCCAGAAAATATCCATGAGTTGATGGATCGTATTGTATCCACGCAGCTCGACCTCCAGGACGGTCCGGTGGACGAACGCGTATTTCCGGGAGAAATCGCACAATGCATCGCGCAGCTCAGCAGCGCTGGACAACTGCAGCAGCGTTTTTTTCTCACATCCGGAAACAAATGCGCTCTCATTTTCGATAAACGCCTTGGTCACCGCGTTGATCATTTCGCCAATGGCGTAAACGCGGAAGCGTTGCATCGAGACATCGTTCAGTTCACTGGGCGAAAGATTGGCCGCCCGGTATTCGTTATGTTTCGCCTCGCCCTGCTGGACAACGCGCCCCACCAATCCGTCCGAATGCCGATGCTTGAGGTATGCCATCAGATCGTAAAACGATGCTAGACCTTTTTTGATTGCATCTTCCGCGTCCAAGACTGCATAGGCGATATCGTCACAGGCCTCCATGACGTACGCCAATGCGTGGCGCTTGCCGGACGTCAACCCAACTTTGCTCAGCACATCACGCGCAATACCTTCTTCTGAGCGGAAGAAACCGTGCTTCTTGCAAGCCACGCCAGCATGCTCATCAACATCCGTGGCGGCCACCGGATACTTCATCATGGCTGCCAGGGTCGCATAGGTCAGGTCCAGGCCGTAGTTGTCATTGAGAAGCTGGAGCCTGGTGACCAGACGAAACGTCTGCGCATTTCCCTCGAATCGTAGGAAGTCCTCGAACAAGGATGCCCCTAGCCCGTGATCCTTTTCTTCAGGGAAGTTATCAGCAAACCAGCTTTGTATGGCTGCTTCCCCTTGGTGACCAAAGGGTGGATTACCCAGATCATGCACTAGCCCGACGGCGGCCAGTAGTGCCGGCAAATCACGGTACGCCTCGTCGAACGGCCTGAGAGACTCGAGTTCTTTCGCCAGGGTAATCCCGACACTCCTGGCCAAGTTGGACACTTCGTGGGAGTGCGTCAACCGGTTGCGGACGCTGTCGTTGCGGTCCAAGGGAAAGACTTGCGTCTTGTCGGCCATGCGCCGGACAGGTGTACAGAACAGGATCCGGTCGTGATCCCGCTCCAGTGCAGTCCGGTACTCGACATCTTTGTCCTCCATGACTGCCGCTTGCTTGCCATCGGCCTTGCGCCGCCCTGTATTGAGCAACGCCTGCCACTTATCCTGCGCAACCTTTGCCATTACATCGTCCTTGTATGTGTGGTTCAGACAAGCGCTCAAGCCTAGCAGGGCAAACGCAAAGCGGAAGACCGGGTGTTTTCAGCATATTGCGCGCCGAGGATAGCGGATTGCCTCGCGGCCTTGACCACACGCCCATACCCGCTCGCCACCTGCTTGCAGTAAACTCCATGACCTCTGCGCACCCAAGGCCCACCCATGCCCCGCCTGCCAAAACTGCTGCTCCCCGCCCTGCTGATAGGCGCCCTCGCCGCTTGCGACCAGCCACCGAGCCGCGAGGAAAAGATCCTCGCCGAACTGCCGCTGCAGGACGCCTACACGCACAACATCGAGCGCATGGCCGGGCTGCTGGCCATGACCCACCGGCAAGTGCCCGAGGACAAGATTCGCGCAGTCCTGCGCAAGCACCTGACCGTCGAGGATCAACGCCAGGACCTGTTCAAGCTCTACAGCGAGCAGCACTTCAGCGATGCCGAGTTCGACACCATCGTCGCCGCCACCCACGACCCGGCCAAGGCCAAGGCGCTGGGGGAAACCGACGAGGGCAGGCGCCTGAGCGAGAAACTCACCGGGTTCATGCGCGAAAGCGCCAGCGACCCCAAGGTGCAGGCGCTGGCCGAACAGCGGATGCGGCAGGTGGAGGATGACCTGCGCGCCCTGGAGCAGGCTGCGCCCTGAACCCGCTAGCCGCGCCCAGCCCTGTTAGCGCAGCAGCGCCTGGATCTGTTCGTGCAAGGTGTCCAGGTCGAAGGGCTTGGCCAGGATCGGCGCCTTGCGCGTGATCGGGCTGCCGGACTCGAGGATCTCCGCCGGATAGCCGCTGATGAAGATCACCTTGAGGTCCGGCCGCAGCTTCACCGCAGGTTCAGCAATCTCCACGCCCGAGATACCGCCGGGCAGGCGGAAGTCAGTGACCATCAGGTCCAGGTGCGGCTTGCTGGCGAGGATGGCGAACGCCTGTTCGCCATCCTCGGCCACCAGCACGTGGTAGCCCTCGCCTGCCAGGTAGTCCCGCAGGATCATGCGGATCGCCGGTTCGTCCTCGACCACCAGCACCACATCTTGTGCATCTTCACTCATGACAACGCCTTCATATTCAACAGGTTGGCTATCAGACCCCAGGCTTACGCAGAGGTTGCCTGGATCTGATCGCGATGTTGCGCCGCCTCGGGCAGCGGCAGGTAGACGCTGAAGATGGACCCGGCGCCGGCCTGGCTGTCGACCTCGATGCGCCCACCATGGGCGAGCACGATCTGCTCGGAAATATACAGCCCCAGGCCCAGGCCACCGTTGGCCTGCTGGGCGGCAATGCGCTCGAACTGCTGGAAGATTCGCTGCTGGTTCTGCGCGTCGATGCCGATCCCCTGGTCCTGTACCTGCACACAAGCCATGGCGCCGTCCGCGAACACCCGCACTCGCACCGGCTTGCGCTCGCCATAACGCAGCGCGTTGGAGAGCAGATTGGCCAGCACTTGCTCGATACGGAACTCGTCCCACTCGCCCTGCACGGCCTCACAACGCTGCAGTTCGATATAGGTGTCCAGGGCTTGGGCCTGGGCGCTGAAGTTCTCCACCAGACCGCGCACCAGGTGCCCAAGATCGAAGGTCCGGGGCCGGATCGACAGCTTGCCGGTGCGGATCCGTGACACATCGAGCATGTCTTCGACCAGGCGGATCAAGCTGTTGATCTGGCGCTCGTCGCGCTCGACCATGGCCTTGAGCTTGTCTTCGCTGAACGCGGCCAGGTTGCCGCGCGACAGGTGCAGGCGACGCAGCTGGGCCTCGAGAATCAGGCCATTGAGCGGAGTGCGCACCTCGTGGGAGACGATCGACATGAAGTCGTCGCGCATGCGCACCGCGTGCTCCAGCTCGCCGCGGGCCACCTGCAGCTGCGTGAGCAACTGCTCCTGCTCGGCACGGCTACGCTCCAGGGCCTGCAGCTGGCGGTCGAGGGCCTTGCGTTGGCGGAACAGGTCGACGAACACCGACACCTTGCTCTTCACCGCCAGGGTGTCCAGCGGCTTGTGCAGGAAGTCCACCGCACCGCTCTCATACCCCTTGAAGGCGTAGTTCATTTCGCGCCCGGCGGCGCTGACGAAAACAATGGGGATGCTGCGGGTCTTTTCCATGCCACGCATCAGTTCGGCCAGCTCGAAGCCATTCATGCCCGGCATCTGCACGTCGAGAATGGCCAGGGCGAACTCATGTTCGAGCAGCAGCGACAAGGCCTGCTCCGCCGATTGGGCCTGGTGCACCTGGCGGTCTTCGCCCTGGATCAGGGCATCGAGGGCCAGCAGGTTTTCCGGCAGGTCGTCGACGATCAGCAGTTTGGCGGTGATATGGCTTAGCATTCGCTAGGTTCCAGGGTAGCGAGCAACTGCCCGATACCACTCAGGGAAAGAATGTGGTCAGGGTCGTGCAAGGCCAAGGCGGCCTCCGGCATCAACGCGACCTGTGCTTCGCGGGGGTCCTGGACCACGGTCCGCCCTCCGCTGTTCTTGATATACAGGAGCCCCTGCGCGCCATCTGCATTGGCGCCGGTGAGCAGGATGCCGAGCAGGCCCGCGCCATAGGCATCGGCCGCCGAGGCGAACAGCAGGTCGATCGCGGGGCGCGAGAAATGCACCGGTTCTTCCTGGCTCAGGGAGAAGCTGAAATCCCGCTCGATCGACAAGTGATAACCAGGCCCCGCCACATAGATCAGCCCAGGCTCGATACCCCCCTTGTCGGCGGCCTCGCGCACGGGGCGCCGCAGGCGCCGCTGGAGCACCTCGGCAAGCTGGCTATGGCGGTCATCCGGCAAGTGCAGCACGCAGACGACCGGAATGCCGAAACCCGCCGGCAGCGCGCCGAGCACGCCGAACAGCGCGGCAACGCCGCCCGCCGAGGCGCCAATGACGATCGCGCGCACGCCGTTCATACCTTGCGGTAGATCCGCTCGGGCCGCACCAGCGGCTCGAAGCGCTCGCCGTAGGCCGAGAAATCCACCGACTCCTTGCTGCCCAGCACCAGGAATCCACGGTGGCACAGGGACTCGTGGAACAGGCCCAGGGCGCGGTCCTGCAGGTCCTTGTTGAAATAGATCAGCACATTGCGGCATGACACCAGCTGCGTCTCGGAAAACACACTGTCGGTGGCCAGGCTATGGTCGGCGAAGGTCACGTTCTCACGCAGGCTGGAGTCCATGATTGCATTGCCATAGGCGGCGGTGTAGTACTCGGCGAAGTCCCGCCGCCCGCCGGCCTTACGGTAGTTTTCCGCGTACTCGCGCATGCTCTGCATCGAGTAGATGCCCTGCTTGGCTTTTTCCAGGGAATGCGGATTGATGTCGGTGGCATAGAGGATGGTGCGCTCCAGCAACCCTTCCTCGCGCAGCAGAATGGCCATGGAGTACACCTCCTCGCCCGTGCTGCAGCCGGCGATCCAGATCTTCAGCGACGGCCAGGTGCGCAGCAGCGGCACCACTTCGTTGCGCAGGGCCAGGAAATGCCCGGGGTCGCGGAACATCTCGCTGACCGGGATGGTCAGGAACTGCAGCAGCTCGAGGAACATGCCCGGGTCGTGCAGCACCCGCTCCTGCAAGGCCGACACCGTGCGGCAGTCGAACTGGCGCAAGGCATGGAGGATCCGGCGCTTGATCGAGGCGCCGGAGTAATCGCGAAAATCGTAGCTGTACTTGAGGTAGATCGCCTCGATCAGCAGTCGGATCTCGATATCGGTATTGCGTTCGCTGGTCAAGATTTCAGATTCGCTCCAGTTGCGGCAGCCAGACCCGGATCAACGAGAACAGACGGTCCAGGTCGATCGGCTTGGCCAGGTAGTCGTTGGCGCCGGCCTGCAGGCAACGCTGCTGGTCGTCCTTCATCGCCTTGGCGGTCACGGCGATAATCGGCAGCTTGCGCCAGCGCGGTTGCTGGCGGATCAGCCGGGTAGCCTCGTAGCCGTCCATTTCCGGCATCATCACATCCATCAGCACCAGGTCGATATCGTCGTTGGCTTCCAGGCACTCGATGGCCTCGCGCCCGTTGCGGCCGATCTCGACGATGGCGCCCTTGTGCTCCAGGGCGCTGGTCAGGGCGAAGATGTTGCGCACATCGTCGTCCACCAGCAGGATCCTGCGCCCTTCGAACACCTTGTCGCGACTGCGCGCGGTCTTGAGCATGCGCTGGCGTTCGTTGGACAACTGCGACTCGACTTTATGCAGGAACAGCGTGACTTCGTCGAGCAGGCGCTCGGGCGAACGCGCGCCCTTGATGATGATCGAGCGCGAGTACTTGAGCAGGTCGGCCTCTTCCTCGCGGGTGAGGTTGCGGCCGGTGTAGACGATCACCGGCGGGAAGCTGCGGATGTCCTCGGCGGTCATGCGCTTGAGCAGCTCGTTGCCGAGCATGTCGGGCAGCTTGAGGTCGATGATCATGCAGTCGTAGATATTCTCGCGCAGCAGCGCCAGGGCGTCCTGGGCCAGGGCCACGGCGGTGATCTCGATATCGTCGTCGCCGATCAGGCGGGCGATGCTGTCGCGCTGCAGGTCATCGTCCTCGACCAGCAGGATGTGCTTGAGCTTCTGCGTGAGCTTGGCCTCCAGGCGACCGAATACCGCCTTGAGCTCCTCGCGACTGGTGGGCTTGACCGCGTAGCCGACCGCGCCCATGTGCATCGCCGCCTCGACGCGGTCTTCCACCGAGATGATATGCACCGGGATATGCCGGGTGCTCGCCTGCTCCTTGAGGCGCTGCAACACCGTCAACCCGGAGTGGTCGGGCAGGCGCATATCCAGCAGGATCGCATCGGGCAGGTATTGCGCGGCCAGCTCGAAGCCTTCGTCGGCCGCGTGGGCGACCAGGCAGCTGTAGCCCAGCTCGTGGGCCAGGTCGTAGAGGATCCGGGCGAAATTCGGTTCGTCCTCGATCACCAGGATGCAACGGTTGCCAAACGGCGCCCGCTCGCGATCGTCGGCGAATGCCGGGGGCGGTCGCTCGGTCCTGACCGGGATGCTGACCTGAGGCGCCGGTGGCAGCTCATCGACTGCCGGGCGCAGGCTGTGCACTTCGGTTTGCTGCGCGGAGGGCTCGAAGTGCTCGGGCAGGATCAGGCTGAACACGCTGCCCTGCCCCGGGCTGCTGTCGACGTTGATCTGCCCACCGAGCAGGTGCGCCAGATCGCGCGAGATCGACAGCCCCAGGCCGGTGCCGCCATAGCGGCGGTTGCTGGTGCCGTCGACCTGGTGAAAGGCGCCGAAGATCGCCTGCTGCTGGTCGGCGGCGATGCCGATGCCGGTGTCGCGCACGGCGAAGACGATGCCCATGCCGTTCTGATGGCTGATCCGCAGGCTCACCTGGCCGCGCTCGGTGAACTTGATGGCATTGGACAGCAGGTTCTTGAGGATCTGCTCCAGGCGCTGGCGGTCGGTGAACAGCGTCGCCGGCAAAGGCTGTTCGAGCTGCACGTCGAACGCCAGCCCTTTGTCCTGGGCCAGGGGTCGGAACATGCCCTGCAAGCCCTCGACCAGGCGCTCCAGCGGTGTGGTTTCGGCGCGCACCTCGAGCTTGCCGGCCTCGACCTTGGCAATGTCGAGGATGTCGTTGATCAGGTTGAGCAGGTCGTTGCCGGCCGAATAGATCGACTCGGCGAACTTCACCTGGTCGGCGCTGAGATTGCCTTCGCCGTTCTCGGCCAGCAGCTTGGCCAGGATCAGCGAACTATTGAGCGGCGTGCGCAGCTCATGGGACATGTTGGCGAGGAATTCGGACTTGTACTTGCTCGAGCGCTGCAGGTCGTCGGCGCGGGCCTGCAATTCCACCTGGGCCTGATTCAGCTCGCTGTTCTTGCGATCCAGGGCCTCGGTGCGCTCGGCCAGTTGCTCGTTGGTCTGCTCCAGTTCCGCCTGCTGGGTTTCCAGGTGGGCCTGGGACTCCTTGAGCACCCGTGACTGCTCTTCCAGCTCCTCGTTGGCGGTCTTGAGCTCTTCCTGCTGCACTTGCAGCTCTTCGTTGAGTTGCTGGGTTTCGGCCAGCACTTCTTGCAGGCGCTGGCGATAACGCGCGCTCTCGATGGAGATCCCGAGGTTGCCGCCGACCCGCTCCAGCAGTTCCAGGTCACGTTCGTGCAAGGGCCGCAGGAAGCCCAGTTCAAGCACACCGTTGATCTGCCCGTCGTTGCTGGTCGGCATCAGCGCGCCACTGCGCGGCAGGCCGTTGCCCAGGCCCGAACTCAGGCGGTAGTAGTCCGCGGGCAATTCGTCCAGGCGCAGCAGGCGCGCCTGGCGCAGGGCCTGGGTCAGCAAGCCGCCATGCTCGCCCACCCGCTGCTCCTGGGCCTGCTGTTCGGCATCCAGGCCGTAGCTGGCCACCCGCACCAGGCTACCGTGCTCGTCACGCACATACACGGCGCCAACCACACTGCCCAGGTAGCCGGCGAAGAACCGCAGGATATTGTCGCCGAGCATCGGCAAGGTCAGTTGCCCCAGCACCTGCTCGGCCAGTTGGGTCTGCCCGGTGCGCAGCCAGGCCTGGTGCTCCAGGCGCTCGGCACTGCGCTGCTGGGCCTGCAGGTTGTCGACATAGCTGGCCGACAACGCCAGCAAATCGCGGCGCCCCAGGTAGGCGAGCAAGGCGCTCAGGGCAACGATGAACAGCACGAAGGCACTGATGGCGAACACCGTGACGCTGCTGACCTTCTCGTTGCGGGCCATGCGCAGCTGTTGCTCGGTGGCGACGAAACCGTCGAACTCCTTGCGGATCTCGTCGGTGATGCGCTTGCCGCGACCGTTGCCGATGGCAACCTGGAAGTCACCCTTGCCGCGCCTGAGGCTGATCATCTCGTTGGCGAAGTCGTTCCAGGCGCGCTGCAAGGCGACCAGCCGATCGACCCGGTCGACCTGCTGGGGGTTGTCCTCGACCATCCCGCGCAGGCCTTCGAGGCTGCTGAAGATCCTGGGCTTGGCCACTTCGTAAGGGTCGAGAAAGCGCTCATCGCCGGTGATCAGGAAACCGCGCATGCCGGTTTCCATGTCGATCGACAACTTGACCGTTTCGTTGGCGTTGCCAATGACCCGGTCGGTGTGCTCCACCCATTGCATGGCCGAAAGCAGGTAGTTGATCACCGCGACAAACGCCACGGCGCCCAGGAGCCCCACCGCCAGGGGCAGGCCAACGTTACGGCTGAGCAGCTTGCGAAAGCTGCGCTGGTCCATCGAAGCTGCTTGAATCATGGGTAGGTGCCCGAGTGAAAAAGTCCATTGAACAGTGTGGCGGCTACGTCGTGTAGGAACTGCCCTGCGCCAGACCGACCGGGAAATACTGCGAGTCTAACCAGCTTTGGCCAATCTGGCAGGGCATTTAGCCAGTATTTGAAGGCCGGTCGCGCCAATCGTTCCATCTATTTGCTCACATCGGTAAGCTTGGGAACTTCTGCCCTTGCCGCGGGCACAGAGTAGAGACCATTCAACGAAACAGGATCCGCCCCATGCACCTTCTGGTAGTCGAAGACGACGACATCGTTCGCATGCTGATAGTCGAAGTGCTCGACGAGCTGGGCTACACCGCCATCGAGGCGGACTGCGCCGACGCTGCCTTGAAGATTCTCGAGGACCCTGCGCAGTCCCTGGCGCTGTTGATGACCGATGTCGGCCTGCCCGACATGCGTGGCGAGGAATTGGCGGGCAAGGCCCGTGAGGTCCGCCCATTGCTGCCGGTGCTGTTCGCCAGCGGCTATGCCGAGAACGTCGAGGTGCCAACAGGCATGCACCTGATCGGCAAACCGTTCAGCATCGACCAACTGCGCGACAAGGTCCTGGCCATCCTTGGCGCGCCGTGAGCGTGCCCGTGTTTAAATAGGCGTTTTTGCTTCGGGCCCCTTCGCCATGTCTCATCTCCTGGTCATCGCCAGCACCCGCCCCGCCCCGCGCGTCGGCAGTGCCGGACACTACATGCTGCAAGTCCTGCAAGGCTTCCTTGCGCGCGGATGGCACGTGACCTTCGCCGCAGCCGAGACGGCTGGCGAGCACCAGGCAGACCTCGCAGCCCTGGGCGTTAATGAACAGGTCATCGCGGCGAATACCTTGGCGCCACTGGCGCAAGCCCCCGATGTGGTGCTGTTCGACCATTTTGCGGTCGAGGAGCAGTTCGCCGGCCTGATTGCCCTGCACTACCCCGGCGCCTTGCGGATGCTGGTCGGCAATGGCTTGCACAGCCTGCGCGAAGCCCGTCAGCAACTGCTGCGCCGACGCCTGGTCGAGGGCCTGGACCCTAACGATTTCCGCGCCCTGTTTGCCACCACCGGGCCCGCGCTGTACCGCCAGATGGCACCGAGCGCCACTACCCAGCGCGAGCTGGCGGCGATCTGGCGCTGCGACTTGACGCTGCTGCCCGGCGAAGCGGAGCTCGACCTGCTGGTCAACGGCTTTGGCGTGCCTGACTACCTGCTGCACCATTGCCCAATCACGGCAACTCCCGCCCCGCAACCCTGGCGCCCCTTCAGCGAGCGACAACACTTCGTCAGCCTTGGCAACTTTGACCAGGCCGCCAACCAGGACGCGCTGTTGTGGCTGCGGCACAACCTGTGGCCAATGCTCCGTCGGCGCCTGCCCGATGCCCGGTTGGACGTGTGGGGAGCGGGTGCCGCCACACGGGCCATGGCCTTGCACGCTCCAGATGAAGGCTTTCACTTACGCGGCTGGGCTGAGGACGCCGACACACTGATGGGCAACGCACGGGTGTGCCTGGCGCCCTTGCGCTTTGGTGCCGGCTTCAAGGGGCGCCTGCTCGATGCCTTGCGCTGCGGCACCCCCAGCGTGACCACGCCGATCGGCGCCGAGGGTTTGCAGGGCCGGCAGCCCTGGCCTGGGGCTATCGCCAGCAGCGCCGAAGGGCTGGCCGAGGCCGCCGCGCGATTGCACAGCGACGAGGCGCAGTGGAACAAGGCCCAGGCGGGGTGCGCGCAGTGGCTGAGCCAGCAGCGCGATGCGTTGCTGGTGGAACGCGTCGAGCATGGGCTGGGGCATCTGGAGGAGCAGCGCCTGTACAACTTCACGGGTGCGATGTTGCGGCGCAGCGCCAAGCCCCAGTAGGAGGTCGAAGCCTACAGCTCGCGGCGCAGCAAGTAGGTGTCCATGATCCAGCCCTTGCGCGCTCGGGCCGCTTCACGCATTGCCAGGATTTGCCCTTTGACTTCCTGCAGTCGGCCCTGCACCAGCAGTTCATCCGCCGTGCCCAGGTAAGCGCCCCAGTAGATCACCAATTGCGGGTCATCCAGGTCGGCAAACACGCATTGCCCGTCGAGCATCACCAGCACATTATCGATCCGCGGCTGTTCGCCCAGGCGCCGGCCCGGTAGCACGGTCAACGGCTCGCCGATGCGATTGAGGGGAATCTGGTGGCGGGCCGCCAGGGCCTGGATGCTGCTGATTCCGGGAATCACCTCCAGCGCCAGCGCCACGCCGCGCGCTCGGACCAGGTCCAGAATACGCAGTGTGCTGTCATAAAGGCCTGGCTCGCCCCACAGCAGGAACGCGCCGACCTCATCGCCAGCCAGTTCCTGTTCGATCAGCCGCGCGTACAAGGCTGCACGGTGCACGTGCCAGTCGTGCACGGCCTCGACATAGTCAGTGGCCGCGCCATCCCGACACGGGTCGGCGACTTGCACCAGGCGATAGCCGCCCTCGGGCAGGTAGCGCTCGAGGATGGCCCGGCGCATGCGCACCAGGTCATCCTTGTCCACGCCCTTGTCGAGCACGAAGAACACCGTGGTACGGCGCAGCGCCTCTACCGCCTCGTAGGTGATCTGGCGTGGATCGCCCGGGCCTATGCCAATCAGTAGAAGTTTTTTCATCACCTGCCCTGCCTGGGAACCGGTGGTCATTGTCGACCGACCGCCGGCCCAGGTAAAGACGGCCTAGGGGTTGTACGCAAAGTAGCCGAGCGGCGATCAGGCCAGCCTGTTTTCAACGCAGCATGATCGTCGCGCAGGCACTTTACGTGCAAAGCCTAGAAGATCGAGAAGTTGTAGCTGACGATGACCCGGGTCTCATCCATGTCACGCGCCCACTTCTCGTAGTTGCTGCGGTAGGTGGAGTTGCGCAGGCGCACGCTGACATCCTTGAAGGTGCCGCTCTGTACCTGGTACTTGAGTTCGCTGTCGCGTTCCCATTCCTTGCCTTCGGCGTTGCTGCCCGGAACCTTGATGTTGTCACCGTTGATGTAACGGGTGAAGAAGGTCAGGCCTGGCACGCCGAGGGCCTTGAAGTCGTAATCGTAACGCAACTGCCAGGAGCGCTCCTGGGCGGCGGCGAAGTCGTTGACCTGGGCATAGTTGACCAGGTAAGGATTGGTGCCATCGAGGTACGGCATGGCGCTGTCGCCATACATGCGCTGCCAGCCAGCGCTGAACTTGTGACCGCCCAGGCTGTAGCCGAGCATGCCGCTGAACGCGCGGTGGTCGATCTGGCCGGCACGGGCATTGCCGATATCGTCGCTCTTGATCACCCGCAGGTCAGCCGACAGGGTGCCGACCTGCAAGGGTTGGCTGGCGACCAGGCCCAGGAAGTGCTGGCGGTAGATGTTCTCCAGCTTCGAGACCTGGTACTGGGCACTGACGCGCTCGTTGAACCGGTAATCGACGCCCGCCAGATCGAAATGGTCGGCTTCGATGTCGCAGGCGTAGCGCTTGTTCTTGCAATGGACACGAATGTCCTGGCGGTCGGTGGAGTCCCGCGCGGTGTACTGGTTCAGACGCGCCAGGGTGAACTTAAGGTCGCGCACTTCCTCGGACGTCAGCCAGGCGCCATGGAACATGGTCGGCAACAGGCGACCGTCGTTGTATTTGAGCAGCGGTACATCCGGCATCATCGAGCCGTACTTGAATACGGTCTCGGACACCTTGACCTTGCCGGCGATTCCCATCTTGGCGTACTGGTCGGCGGAATGTCGCGGGTCGTGGCCGGAGGACGGCAACAAGCCACTGTTACTGTCGGCCGGGCTCGAATCCAGTTTGAAACCGACCATGCCCAGGGCATCGACGCCAAAACCTACCGGCCCCTGGGTATAACCGGACTGTACATTGAGGATGAGCCCCTGGGCCCATTCTTCGCGCTTCGACGCGCCTTGGCTGGCACTGCTGTGGCCATCGCGAAAATCCCGGTTGAAATAGACATTGCGTGCTTCGATCTTGGCACTGCTGTCTTCAAGAAAACCGGCAGCCTGGGCGTTGACACCGACACACAGGAAGAACAGGCCGGCAACTCGGCGCCCGGGGGCGAGGGGAAAAGGGGCAAACATGCGAACAAAACATCCAAGAGAAGGGCAAAAAATCATCCGGGCAATCGAATGCGCCGGCACTACAGGACAGGCAAAGACACTTCGACCATCATCCATAATTTTCACCCAGGGCCTCTAGCGCACGCCATGGGACCATGGTCTAAGCCCACAGGCAGATGCCCCGCCGGGAAAGTTCGGATACCGCGCTAAAAGCCGGTAAAGTTCCCGGCTTATTGATTGAAAGTTTGCTGTTTACCCCCTGGCGGGCGATGTCTACACTGACACTCAGCGAACAGCTATACCCACCCGAGTGGCCGGCGTTTAGTCCAGTTTGATGTTCGTCACGTCATGCCACCGCAGACTTACAGGAGTGATGACAGTGTCCAGACTTGCAGAGTTTCGTGCTGCCGAAAAAGCGCTTCAAGAACAGATGGCACAACTGGAGGCGCTGAAAAAGGATGCCGGCCTTAAACGCGAAATCGAATTCGAGCAGAAACTAGTCGGCCTGATGAAAAGCTACGACAAGAGCCTGCGCGACATCATCGCCATTCTCGACCCCAAGGCCACCCAGCGCGCCCCCGCCGTCGCCGCCAAGCAGCAGCGCCGGCCACGGGTGGTGAAGGTCTACGAGAACCCACACACCGGCGAGCTGATCGAGACCAAGGGCGGTAACCACCGTGGATTGAAGGCGTGGAAGGAACAGTACGGCGCGCAGACGGTGGATTCCTGGGTGCGCTGATGAAACCTCGACACCCGCTTCACACTTTTTTCACAAGCACTGGCTCAGTATCGAACCAGCTAAAGGACTAGCGACCCCATCACGCGCCCGCACATGCGGGCCTCTAATTCCAGCGCCCCGCCCTCGTGCGGGGCGCTTTCATTTGCGCTGCCGGCTGACTGCCGTATCATGGCCCGTCTGTTCAAAGGCCCTGATTCTGGAGTACCCCATGAGCCTGCACGATCTGCAAACCCTGCCCGGCGTCACCGCCCAGCCAGACACCGCCACCGCCCAGTTCGTCTTCAACCACACCATGCTGCGGGTCAAGGACATCGAGAAGTCGCTGGACTTCTACACCCGCGTATTGGGCTTTCGCCTGGTGGACAAGCGCGATTTCCCCGAGGCCGCATTCAGCCTGTACTTCCTGGCCCTGGTCGATCCGACGCAGATCCCAGCCGACGATGCCGCACGTCACCAGTGGATGAAGTCGATCCCCGGCGTGCTCGAACTGACCCACAACCATGGTACCGAGAACGACCCGGCATTCGCCTACCACAACGGCAACACCGACCCACGCGGCTTCGGCCATATCTGCATTTCGGTGCCGGACGTGCGTGAGGCCTGCGCGCGCTTCGAAGCACTGGAGGTACCGTTCCAGAAGCGCCTGCAGGACGGCCGCATGAATCACCTGGCCTTCGTCAAGGACCCGGACGGCTACTGGGTCGAAGTGATCCAGCCGACCGATCTCAAAAGCTGACTCCGCGCTTCACGCTCGTCGGGCCGGGAACTACCGGCCCCTCGCTGTGGTATATGGAAGTAACGGTTCTTCCCAGCCACAGCGAGGACAGGACGATGCAATCCCTCCACTGTGAATACCGCGACCACCACATCACCGCCAGCGTGATGCCTCACCCCGACTCTCCCCTGCCCTATGCGGCCGGCTGCCTGATCACCGATCCACAGGGCCATACCAGCAAGCGCATGGCGATGCCGATGAAGTTTTTCTCCGACCTGGACAACGCCCAGCATGTCTCCCTGGCCCATGGCCGGGCGCTGGTCGACCAGCAGTTGGACCAGGGGCACAAGACGTTCTAGATGCAAGGCCCCAAATCACGGCAGGAGGTCGCCCAACCCTTTCGGGCTGCGCTATAGCGCAGGGAACCACTTTCCTGTGGGAGCGGGCTTGCCCGCGAAGCAAGCGACGCGGCAGGAAATTTTGCTAAATATCCCGGGCGTACGCCACAGCAGCCGCCACCTGCTCAGCGCTGGGCCGCACGCCGGTATACAACACGAACTGCTCAAGCGCCTGCAGGGCAATCACCTCCAGCCCAGTGATAACCGGCTTGCCCAGTGCTTCGGCGGCGCGGATCAACGGCGTGCGCGCCGGCATTGCCACCACGTCGAACACCCGCTCGGCCGCAGCGATGGCCGTCTCGGCGAAAGCCAGCTGCTGCGCCTCGGGCCCGCCGGCCATACCGATCGGCGTGACATTGATCAGCATCGGCGGGCACAGATCGCCAAGCTCTGGCAGCCAGCGATAGCCGCAGACATCCGCCAACTGACGCCCGGCCTGCTCGTTGCGCGCGACAATGGTGCCATCGGCAAACCCAGCATCGCGCAAGGCACTGGCCACCGCCTTGGCCATGCCACCACTGCCACGCAGGACGAAGGCGGTCGCCGGATCGACCTGATGTTGCGCCAGCAATTGACGTACCGCCAGATAATCGGTGTTGTAGGCCTTGAGATGGCCATCGCGGTTGACCAGCGTGTTCACCGACTCGATGGCCGCCGCCGACGGATCGATTTCGTCCACCAGAGCCATGCAGGCTTCCTTGTACGGCATCGACACGCCGCAGCCGCGGATACCCAGGGCGCGGATGCCGGCCACCGCCGCCGGCAGGTCAGCGGTGGTCATGGCCTTGTAGTAATAATCCAGGCCCAGTTGCTGGTACAGATGGTTGTGAAATCGTACGCCGAAGGTGCCGGGGCGACCGGCCAGGGAAATGCACAGGACTGTGTCTCGGTTGGGTGGAATACTCATCGTGGCTCTCGCTGTCTTGGCTGAAACGATTGCGCCAGAGTAACAGACCCCGCCGTCGGTCGCCCCTTACACAACCTTTACCCTTGGCCTGCGCTCAGTTGCGCGGACTTGTGGTCATAGTAGTCAGGCCCCAAGCGTGGGGTTGTCTTGCGAGGTGTCAGCATGAAACGTCTTCTCCCCGGTATCGCCTTGCTGGTTGGCGCGCTGGCCGTCAGTGGCCAGGCATCCGCCCACGGTGGCGGCTGGTACGGCCCGGGGCCGGTGATCGGCGCGGCCGTGGTCGGTGCCGTGGTGGGCGCCGCCGTGACCGGCGGGCATGACCGCACTGTCTACGTTGAGCGTCAACCGGCCTACTATGCGCCGCCACCCCCGGTGTATGTCCAGGCGCCACCGCCGCCGGCGTACTACCAACCCTACGTGGTCGAGCGCTATGTGCCCGCGCCGCCACCGCCGGTGTATCGTCGCTATTACGGCCCGCCACCGGTCTACTACGGCCCACCGCGCTGGTAGCGACAGGACTGGGGGCAGAGCCTGACCCGCCGCCAGCTTGACGTATACGTCAAGCTGGCATTAGGTTAACGGCATTCCTTTGCCCGAGCCCGCGCATGAGCAGCCAGACCTACAGCATCTCCGACCTGTCCCGCGAACTGGACATCACCACCCGCGCCATCCGCTTCTACGAGGAGCAAGGCTTGCTCAGCCCTGAGCGCAAGGGCCTGGAGCGCATTTATTCGGCGCGCGACAAAGTCACCCTCAAGCTGATCCTGCGCGGCAAGCGCATCGGTTTCTCGCTGGCCGAATGCCGCGAACTGATCGAACTCTACGACCCCAGCGGCGGCAACCAGAAGCAGCTGCACAGCATGCTCGCCAAGATCGCCGAACGCCGCGCCCAGCTCGAGCAGCAGATGCTCGATATCCAACAGATGCACCTGGAGCTGGACACCGCCCAGGAGCGCTGCGAACAGGCCCTGGCCGCCACCTTGAACACACCGCACAACCACCGTTGATCCGTCACAGGAAGCCCGCCATGTCATTGCCCGAGAAAGTCCGCCTGGTCGAAGTCGGCCCGCGCGACGGCCTGCAGAACGAAGCCCAGCCCATCAGTGTCGCCGACAAGGTGCGCCTGGTGGACGACCTCAGCGAGGCGGGCCTGGCCTATATAGAAGTGGGCAGTTTCGTGTCGCCCAAATGGGTGCCGCAGATGGCGGGCTCCAGCGAGGTGTTCGCCGGCATTCGCCAACGCGAAGGTGTCACCTATGCAGCGCTGGCCCCCAACCTGCGCGGTTTCGACGACGCCCTCGCCGCCGGGGTCAAGGAAGTGGCGGTGTTCGCCGCCGCGTCGGAGTCCTTCTCCCAACGCAATATCAACTGCTCGATCAGCGAGAGCCTGAAGCGCTTCGAGCCGATCATGGAGGCGGCGCGCAAGCATGACATACGGGTGCGCGGCTATGTGTCCTGCGTGCTTGGCTGCCCCTATGAGGGGACTGTGCGCGCCGAACAGGTCGCACCAGTGGCCCGTGCCCTGCAGCAGATGGGCTGCTACGAAGTATCGCTGGGCGACACCATAGGCACCGGTACCGCGGGGGATACCCGCCGATTGTTCGAGATCGTCGCGGCACAGGTGCCCCGCGCGCAACTGGCCGGGCATTTCCACGATACCTACGGCCAGGCCCTGGCCAACGTCTACGCCAGCCTGCTCGAAGGGATCAGCGTGTTCGACAGCTCCGTGGCCGGCCTCGGCGGCTGCCCTTACGCCAAAGGCGCCACGGGCAACGTCGCCAGCGAAGATGTGGTGTACCTGATGCAAGGGCTGGGCATCGACACCGGAATCGACCTGGACCGCCTGATCGCCGCAGGCCTGCGCATCAGCGAGGTGCTCGGGCGCACCACCGGTTCGCGCGTGGCGCGCGCACGGACCGCGCACTGAGTCATACGGCTGTCACACTGGTGTGGGTGGAGTGTTACCGCCTACACGCCGACCAGCGAAAAATCGGGTAACAGGGAAACAAATCGACAAAATTTCACGTGCCAGGATTTTCTACAAAATAGTTAAGCCGTTGTTTTTAAAGGATTTTAAAAAGTTGGCACGGCACCTGCTATATCTCTGGCATAACAAGAACAAAAAACGCGATACCCAATAAAAACAACAGAGAACGACTCTGACATAACAACAACAACACGGCAGAGGCGTAGCAAGCAGATTTTTTTGGAGTCGACGTGCTTTCCAGGGGTGCAGGCCCCGCAGCCGGACACAGAACAATAAAACTACCTCCAAGGTAGCGGCAGTCCAGGTTGGATCACGTGCGATGAACGCAGGTCAGCGCTCAAAAAAATACGTTTGCTCTTGGCCCCGGTTAGGGGCCCCGCAACACCGAGGCAAGGCTGACAAAAACAATAACTGGCCCGTCTCCAATAATAAGAAAAGAGCAAGCAACAACGCTTATGAGGGGAGCTTCGGCTCCCCTCAGTGCTTCCTGCCCTCCTCCTCGCGCTTTTCCTCCTGCTCGTCCTCCATCTTGTCCACCAGCAGCGGCATGCTTGCCAGCACCAGCAGCGCCAGCACGGTGCTGACCAGCGCGGTGGCCTCGCGGCCCATGCCGGCGGCGGTGCCGATCGCCGCAGTCATCCATAGCCCGGCAGCAGTGGTGAGCCCTTTCACATGACTGGTGTCCTGGCCGTTGCCCTTGAGGATAGTACCCGCACCGAGAAAACCGATCCCGGCGACGATACCCTGGATCACTCGACTCAGCGCCTGCTCGTCGGCCCCGGCCATGCTGGGTGCCAGCACAAACAGCGCCGCCCCCATGGATACCAGCATGTGGGTGCGCACCCCAGCCGACTTGCCCTTGCTCTCGCGCTCGAAGCCCAACACCGCGCCCAGGATGGCGGCCATCAACAGGCGCACGAGGACACGCGTCACTTCACCTTCATCGGTGATATCGGCGAATTCGGCCTGGATCGCCGCCCCTATCGAATGCAGTAGCATTTCCATCCCGACCTCCTGCAACACTTGGATGAACCACCAGGCGCCGCAGTGAATGATGCCACCGTGCCGCCCGCTCCCACAGGGATAATGTCTCCCTGTCCGACAGCGCAGCCCCAAAGGGCTGGGCGATCTCCTACACAGATGACCCTCCAGCAAGCCCCAAGTGCCCACGGCACCACCCAGCGCAACGATGCAGCATCTGCCACCGCGGCGCTGTCCACTCCTGTAACCGCCACACAGGAGGTACTTGTCATGCCCGTTGAAGTTGACCCCAGCACCCGCCGTTGCACCCTGATTGGCAACCACATCCGCCTGGAAGGCACCGGCCCCGAGATCGAAATCGTCACCGATGAACAGCTGCGCATGTCGGTGGCGATCCTGGCCGGCGAACGCATTCCCATCACCGAAAGCGAAGCCGATGCGCTAACCGTCGCAGGTGCGGTGGATAGCCGCAGGCATCTGAAGAACAGCGCTCCAGGCTCCGTAATCTGAGGCCTGGCAAGCATGCACCAAGAATCTGATATGGTTTTTATCGATATACCTGAGTCTGTGCTGAAAACAGATCGGGGGCCATAGTGCCCAGGCCTGATCGAGGCCTGATGAGCGATGAACCATGAGCGATCGAATCCCCTTCCGAGTCATCGAGATTGACCCTGCCGCCAGCCACAAGAGCAAAAGCCAGAGCACTGGCGGCATCCACACCCGCAGCTTCAGCGGCTTCTACCGCAACCTGCGCATCGTCTTCGCCGGCGCGCTGTTCGTGCTGTTCTTCGGCACCGCCTGGTTGCAGTGGAACGGCCGCCAGGCCGTGCTCTGGGACCTCGCCGACAGCAAGTTCCACATCTTCGGCGCAACCTTCTGGCCGCAGGATTTCATCCTGCTGTCGGCCCTGCTGATCATCTGCGCGTTCGGCCTGTTCGCCATCACCGTGTTCGCCGGCCGGGTCTGGTGCGGTTACAGCTGCCCTCAGAGCACCTGGACCTGGCTGTTCATGTGGTGCGAGAAAGTCACCGAAGGCGACCGCAACCAGCGCATCAAACTGGCCGCCGCGCCCTGGGGCGTGGAAAAGATCGCCCGCCGCAGCCTCAAGCACACCCTGTGGCTGGCCATCGGCCTGGTCACCGGCCTGACCTTCGTCGGCTACTTCACTCCCATCCGGCCCCTGGCCGCCGAGCTGTTCAGCTTCGAGCTGGGCGGCGTAGCGCTGTTCTGGATCCTGTTCTTCACCGCGGCCACCTACCTCAATGCCGGCTGGCTGCGCGAGGCGGTGTGCATGCACATGTGCCCCTACGCCCGCTTCCAGAGCGTGATGTTCGACAAGGACACCCTGGCGGTGGCCTACGACCCGAGCCGCGGTGAAGCCCGTGGCCCGCGCAAGAAAGGCAGTGACCCGCGCAACCAGGGCCTGGGCGATTGCATCGATTGCACCCTCTGCGTGCAGGTCTGCCCCACCGGCATCGATATCCGCGACGGCTTGCAGATGGCCTGTATCGGCTGCGCCGCCTGTATCGACGCCTGCGACGGCGTCATGGACAAGATGGGCTACGCCCGCGGCCTGATTGGCTACAAGTCCGAGCACAGCCTGCAGGGCGGCAAGACCCATTGGCTGCGCCCGCGCCTGCTCGGCTATGCCGCCGCCCTGACCGTGATGATCGGCGCCCTGGTGCTCGCCCTGCAACTGCGGCCGATGGTGTCGATGGACGTGATCAAGGACCGTGGCCTGTTCCGCGAGAATGCCCTGGGCCAGATCGAGAACATCTACTTGCTCAAGATCATCAACAAGACCCAGGAGCCACAGCACTATCGCCTGCGCCTGGTCGATGCCGAGGGCTTCGAATTGCATGGGCGCACCGAGTTCACCCTGGCCGCCGGCGAGATGAGCGAGCTGCCGGTATCGGTGGCGATGCTCGCCGAGCGCCCGAGCAGCAGCTCGCAATCACTGACCTTCGAAATCCAGGACAGCGACCAGCCCGGCGTGCGCAGCACCGCCAACAGCCGTTTCGTCGCGCCGATGAACCGCTGATCCCTTACACTGACGCCACCTTGCCTGCCGAAACCACCATGAAACGCTACGAACGATTCGCCGACGACATTGCCGAACTGATCCGCTCCGGGGTGCTCGGCCCCGGCCAGCGGGTGCCTTCCGTGCGCTACGCCAGCCAGACCCACGGGGTCAGCCCATCCACGGTATTCCAGGCCTACTACCTGCTGGAGCGCCGTGGTCTGATCCGCGCCCGGCCGCGCTCGGGCTATTTCGTCAACGCCCATGCGCCACGCCCGTTCAGCGAACCGCAGACACATGCGCCGGCCAACGAGTCCACCGAGGTAGACGTCAGCGGCCTGGTGTTTTCGATCCTCGACTCGATCAAGGACCCGCACACCATGCCGTTCGGCTCGGCCTTCCCCAGCCCGGCGTTGTTTCCCCTGCAACGCCTCTCCCGCTCGCTGGCCAGTGCCAGCCGGGCCATGGATCCGCGCATGGTGGTCACCGACCTTTCGCCGGGCAACCCGCAGCTGCGCCGGCAGATTGCCCTGCGCTACATGGTCGGCGGGCTGATGCTGCCGATGGAGGAACTGCTGATCACCAATGGCGCGCTGGAAGCCCTCAATCTGTGCCTGCAGGCCGTCACCCAGCCGGGTGACCTGGTGGCCATCGAGGCGCCGGCGTTCTATGCCTGCCTGCAAGTGCTCGAACGCCTCAAGCTCAAGGCCGTGGAGATCCCGGTGCACCCGCGTGAAGGCATGGACCTGGGCGTGCTGGCCCAGACCCTGGACAAGCACCCGGTCAAGGCGGTCTGGTGCATGACCAACTTCCAGAACCCGGTAGGCGCGAGCATGCCAGAGGCGAAGAAGCAGGAGCTGGTCGAGCTGCTGCGTCGCCACCAGGTGCCCTTGATCGAGGACGACGTCTACGCCGAGCTGTATTACTCGCAGCAAGCGCCCAAACCGGCCAAGGCCTTCGATACCGAAGGCCTGGTGATGCACTGCGGTTCGTTCGCCAAGAGCCTGGCGCCGGGCTATCGGATCGGTTGGGTGGCCGCAGGGCGCTTCGCCCAGAAAATCGAACGGCTCAAGCTGATGACCTCACTGTGCGCCTCGATGCCGGCCCAGGCCGCCATTGCCGACTACCTGCAGCACGGCGGCTACGACCGTCACCTGCGCAAATTGCGCTACGCCCTGGAGGGGCAGCAGGCCAACATGCTGGCGGCCATTGGCCGGTATTTCCCGGCACAGACGCGGGTCAGCCAGCCTTCCGGAGGCTATTTCCTGTGGCTGGAGCTACCCGAGCAGATGGATGCGCTGAAGCTGTTCCACATGGCCCTGGCCCAGGGCATCAGCATTGCCCCGGGGCCGATCTTCTCGCCGACCCGACGCTTCGGCAACTGCATTCGCCTGAACTATGGCAGCCCCTGGAGTGACAGCGCCGAACAGGCCATGGAAACCCTCGGGCGCATCGTGCGCTCGTTCTGAGGGCGTGCATATCTGGCACCGTCCGGAGCAAACCCGCTAAAGTGCAGGCCCGTCGCCACAGGACCCGCGCATGACCGCCCGCGAACTGCAGACCCTGCGCCAGCAAGTCGAAAACCTGCGTCTGCGTAATGCCCAGTTGGAGGCCCAACTGGGCTGGCAACAGTCAAACGAACCGGACCTGTTTCGTTTTCTGTTCGACACCATGGACGAAGGCTTCTGCGTCATCGAATTCTTCGACGGCCCCCATGGCCCGCTCAGCGACTATGTGCACGTGCTGGCGAACACGGCTTATGCCCGCCACGCTGGCATCGCCGATGTAACCGGGCAGAAGTTGCGGGAAATGGTGCCTGACGAGGCCGATGACTGGGTCGCGCGCTATGGCGAGGTGCTGCGCACCGGCAAGCCGCTGCAGTTCGAACAGGAGCTGGTGGCGACCGGACGGGTGCTGTCGGTGACCACCTTTCGCATCGAACCGGCCGAAAGGCGGCAGGTGGCGGTGCTGTTCAAGGACGTCACCGAACGCCACCGCGCCGAGGCCGCCCTGCAACAACTCAATGAACAACTCGAGCAACGGGTCGCCATTGCCCTGGCTGAACGCAGTTTGCTCGCCGAGCTGGTGGAGCACAGCATCGCCCGGGTCCAGGTGGTCGATTCCTCGCTCACCTTCCTCGCCATCAACCAACGCGCGGCCAAGGATTTCCACTACCTGTTCGGCCGCACCCCACGGTCAGGCGACAGCCTGGTCGAGTGCCTCGCCGGCTTCCCTGCCGAACAGCAAATAGCCATGGCCTATTGGCGCAGGGCCTTGGCCGGCGAGAGTTTCACCGAGGTGATCACCTACGCTAAGCGCCACTTCGAGTCACGCTTCACACCCTTGCGTGACGCCGCCGGACACATCACCGGCGCCTATTTGTTCGTCTACGACATCACCCGCCGAATCACCGAGCAACAACGCTTGCTCGAGGCGGAAAAAGCCCTGCGCCAGGCGCAGAAAATGGAAGCGGTCGGCCAGCTCACGGGTGGTATCGCCCATGATTTCAACAATCTGTTGGCAGGTATACTCGGCGCGCAGGAACTGATGCACCAGCGCCTGCGGCAAGACCGCCACGGCGACCTCCCCGCCTTGCTCGACAGCGCCTGCGACTCGGCGCAACGGGCCGCCACGCTGGTACA
This sequence comes from Pseudomonas xantholysinigenes, assembly GCF_014268885.2. NCBI lineage: Bacteria > Pseudomonadati > Pseudomonadota > Gammaproteobacteria > Pseudomonadales > Pseudomonadaceae > Pseudomonas > Pseudomonas xantholysinigenes. The sequence goes on from NZ_CP077095.1 coordinate 2,963,916, forward strand.
GCGCCTACTGGCTTTTTCCCGGCAGCAGACGCTGCAACCTCAGCCGACCCATATCGGCACCTTGGTCCAGGGCATGCACGAATTGATTAGCCGCAGTGTCGGGCCGTCCATCGAGGTGATCTGCCATTTCGACGACCATGACAGCGTGGCCTTCATCGACCCGCCACAACTGGAGAGCGCGCTGCTCAACCTGTGCATCAATGCCCGCGATGCCATGCCGGCGGGTGGGCGCATCACCATCGATATCAGCCAGCTAGAGTTGCAGACGGACTTGGCCAAGGCACTGGAGGTGCCTGTTGGGCGCTACCTGTGCCTCGCTGTCATGGATAGCGGCCAGGGCATGTCCGCCGAGATAGTGGCACGGGCGGTGGAACCGTTCTTCACCACCAAGCCGCCTGGACGCAATACCGGGCTGGGGCTGTCCATGGTCTATGGCTTCCTGCGCCAGTCCGGAGGACAACTGCAGATCAGTTCGCAGCCTGGCGAAGGGACCTGCATGCGTCTTTACTTGCCGTGGACGCCAAAGACCGTGCCACTTTGTCCGGCACCGATCAACCCCGTTGCCCAGGCCCAGGCCGTTACCCGGCGCATTACCCTGGTCGAGGACCAGGCACCGCTACGCGCGGTGATTACCGAGGTACTGCAGGACCTAGGCCATCAGGTCGTCAGCCATGCGAACGGCCCCTCGGCACTTGCCGGCCCAGGCGAACCTGAACTGCTGATTACCGATATCGGCTTGCCCGGCGGCCTGGACGGGCGGCAGGTGGCCGACGCGTTTCGCGCGCGATGGCCCAACCTCCCGGTGCTGTTCATCACCGGGTACGATGCCCAGGCGACGCTGAACGGTCGCCCGCTACCAGCGCAAGCTCGCGTCCTGACCAAGCCCTTCACACTCGAGGCTCTGGTCGAGCAGGTGGCGCAACTGCTGCACTGACAAGGAGCCCTGCCGATGCCTGCACACCCGCGAAGCGAAGCCCCTGATACGCTGGACGATCTGCGCCGGGCGCTGCACCAGGAGCGCCAACGCAACGCCCAGATGGCTCAGGAACTCGAGCACTTGCGTGAACGGGTCAGGGAAGCCGAACGCTATCGGTTCCTCTTCGAGACCATGGAAGAAGGTTTCTGCATCATCGAGTTCATTCCGGGCCCGGACGGTCAATGGGTCGACTACCTGCACTTGATGGCCAACCCCGCCTACTGTCGTCATGCCGGCCTGCCCGACGTGGTCGGCCGAACCTTGCGCGATGTCATTCCCGACGAGGCGGAAATCTGGCTGGAGCGCTTCGGTCAGGTCGAGCGTACCGGCGAGCCGATCTACTTCGAGCACGACCTGTACGCCACCGACCGCTGCCTGGGCCTGGCGGCGATTCGCGTCGAACCCGCCGAGCATCACCAGGTGGCGGTGATCTTTCGCGACGTGACCGCGCGCAAGCGTGCCGAAACGGCCCTGCAAGCGCTCAATGCCGAACTGGAACAACGTATCGACCAGGCGGTGGCCGAGCGCAAGGTATTTGCCGACCTGATCGATGCCAGCGTCGCCTGCGTCCAGGTGGTGGACCGACAGATGCGCTGGCAGGCCATCAACGCCGCGACCCGTAAAACATTTCGCCAATTGTTTGGCTTCGAGCCCGAACTCGGCACGCCGCTGGCCGATTGTTTCGCAGCCAACACCAGTGACGGCCAACGCGCCTTGACGCTCTGGCAAAAGGCACTTTCAGGGGAGGCTTTCATAGAGATCGACGCGTTCGGCGAAGGCGAGGCACGGCGTCACTTCGAAATGCGTTTCGCGCCCTTGCACGGCGACGATGACCAGCCGCTTGGCGCGTACCTGTTCGCCTACGACATCACTACCCGGATCGAAGAGCAGCAACGCCTGGCGCAGGCCGAGCAAGCGTTGCGCCAGTCACAGAAAATGGAGGCCGTGGGCCAGTTGACCGGTGGCGTCGCCCATGACTTCAACAACCTGCTCGGTGGCATCCTCGGCACCCTGGAACTGGCCGGGCTGCGCTTGCGCCAGCAACGCCACAACGCGCTCCCGCCATTGCTGGACAATGCCCAGGGGGCGGCGCAGCGCGCGGCGGCCCTGGTGCATCGGCTGCTGGCATTTTCCCGCCAGCAGACCCTGCAACCGCAGCCGACCGCGATCGCGGCCCTGGTCGACGGCATGCGCGAACTGATCGGCCGCAGCGTCGGGCCACAAATCGCGCTGCATAGCCACAGCGACGCCGACCTGTGGACGGTCCGCATCGATCCTCCACAACTGGAAAGCGCACTGCTGAACCTGTGCATCAACGCCCGTGACGCCATCACTGACAACGGCGCCATCCACATCACCTGCCAGAACGTCGAGTTCGACGAGCAGCACTGCGGCCCTCTCGACCTGCAGGCAGGGCAATACGTCTGCATCCGCGTCCAGGACAATGGCCGCGGCATGCCCGCGCATGTGCTGGCAAGAGCGCTCGACCCCTTCTTCACCACCAAGCCGCTGGGTCGAGGCACTGGCCTGGGGCTTTCGATGATCTTCGGCTTCGTGCGCCAGTCCGGCGGCCAGATGGATATCGAGTCGACGCCCGGACAAGGCACCAGCGTGCGCATGTTGCTGCCCAGACACCTTGGCGAACCTGAGCCCTTGGAGGTACCCGCCACGGCGCTGACGGCGCCGCAAACCCAGGGTCGTGCGCGCAAGGTGGTGGTGGTCGAGGACGAAACGGCCATGCGACTGGTAATCGCCGAGGTGCTCGAGGACCTGGGCCACCAGGCCCAGCTGTTCGAAAACGGCCCACTGGCCCTGGCGGGACTGCAGGCGGAGATCACGCCGGACCTGCTCATCAGCGATGTCGGCTTGCCTGGCGGTCTCAACGGACGCCAAGTGGCCAGTGCCCTGCGTCAACGCTACCCGGGGTTGAAAGTGCTGTTCGTCACCGGGTACGACGAAACCGCCGCGTTGCGCAATGGCGGCCTTGAGCACGGCATGAGCGTACTGACCAAACCGTTCTCGCTGCGCCAACTGGCGGAGCGCGTCGATCGCCTGCTCAAGGCCTGAGGCAGGTCAGCGTCCGCCGCCCAGATCAAGGAAGCTGCCCGTCGAATACGAGGCCTTGTCCGACAACAACCAGAGGATGGCCTCGGCCACCTCTTCAGGTCGCCCGCCGCGCCCCATCGGCAAGCCCGGCTCGAGCTTGCTGACGCGCTCGGGATCACCGCTCAAGGCATGAAAGCCAGTATGGATGTAGCCGGGCCGCACGCCGTTAACCCGCACGCCTTCGCCCGCCACTTCCTTGGCCAAGCCAATGGTGAAGGTATCCAGCGCGCCCTTGGAGGCCGCGTAGTCGACGTACTCGTTGGGCGAGCCTAGGCGCGCGGCGACAGACGATACATTGACGATCGCCCCGCCCTGCCCGCCATGCCGGCTTGCCATGCGCAGCAGGGCGTGCTTGGCGCACAGCATTGGGCCGACCACATTGGTCTTCATGACCTTGAGCAAGCGGAACTCCGACATGTCCTCGACGCGGCTCTGCAAACCGATGGTCCCGGCGTTGTTTACCAGCGCGGTGACCGGGCCGAGTTCCTGGTCCACGCACTGGAACAAACGCACCACCTCATCCTCGACGCTGGCGTCGGCGCGCACGGCGATGGCCTTGGCGCCCAACGCGCGAACCTGCCCCAGCACCGCTTCGGCGGCCTGGTCGTCAGCGTGGTAGTTGATGCAGATGCGGTAACCCTGTTGCGCCGCCAGCAACGCGGTGGCGGCGCCGATGCCTCGGCTGGCGCCGGTGATGACGATAACCTTGTCCATGAGTCTGCCAAATTGCGTGGAATAGGCTTACAAGGTTAGGGGAAAATATCTGTCAGGAGCAATCAGTAACTGCAGGAGCCAGCCTTGCTGGCTCCTACACTCAATGACCTGCCGAGGCAGGCCCGGCCTTGGCGGTAAACGGTGGCTTGGCCAGCCATACCAGCAGGATCAAGCCGGCGAACACCCAGGTCAGCAACGTGAAGTAGTCGACTGTCGACATCATGTAGGCCTGGCTGTTGAGTATCTGTTCCAGCCTGGCATATCCCTGTGGCCCCGCCCCGCCTACCTGCTCCAAGGCATGCCGGGTGGCCGGGTCGAAGGTGCTGATGTGCTCGCTCAGGTAGGCATGATGCTGGTCAGCCCGACGGATCCAGATCCAGGTGGTCAGCGACGCGGCGAAACTGCCGCCCAGGGTGCGCAGGAAGGTCGCCAGCCCCGAACCGTCGGCAATCTGTTGCGGCGGCAGGTCCGACAGCAGGATGCTCAAGGTCGGCATGAAGAACAGCGCCACGCCGATGCCCATGAACAGCTGCACCAGGGCGATGTGCAGGAAGTCCACCTCGTTGGTGAAGCCGGCGCGCATGTAGCAGCTGGTGCCGATGGCGAGGAACGCAATACCGGCCAGCACGCGCAGGTCGAATCGATGCGCGTACTTGCCCACGAAGGGCGACATCAGCACCGGCAGCAGGCCGATCGGCGCCACCGCCAGGCCTGCCCAGGTCGCGGTATAGCCCATTTGCGTCTGCAGCCACTGCGGCAGGATCAGGTTGATGCCGAAGAACCCGGCATACCCCCCTACCAGCACCAGCGTGCCGATGCGGAAGTTGCGGTGCACGAACAGCCGCAGGTTGACCACTGGGTGACGGTCGGTCAGCTCCCAGATGACGAAGATCGCCAGGAACACCACCGAGATCAGCGTGCCAATGACGATGAAGGACGACTCGAACCAGTCCAGGTCGTTGCCTTTGTCCAGCACCACCTGCAACGCGCCAACTCCGACGATCAGGGTCAGCAGGCCGATATAGTCCATCGGCTGGCGACTGGTGACCACCGGTCGTGTGCGCATCTGCTGACGCACCACGGCGGCGGCGAACAGACCGATTGGCACGTTGATGAAGAAGATCCATGGCCAGCTGTAGCTGTCGGTGATCCAGCCGCCGAGGATCGGGCCGGCGATCGGCGCCACCACCGTGACCATCGCCAGCAGCGCCAGCGCCATCCCCCGTTTCGCCGGGGGGTACACCGCAATCAGCAGGGTCTGGGTCATCGGGTACAGCGGCCCGGCCACCACGCCTTGCAGCACGCGAAACAGCACCAGTTCAGGCATCGACTGGGCAACACCGCACAGGAACGAAGCCAGCACGAACAGCAGCGTGGCCCAGATGAACAGCTTGACCTCGCCAAAGCGCCGGCTCAGCCAGCCGGTCAACGGCAAGGCAATGGCATTGCTCACCGCGAATGAGGTGATCACCCAGGTACCCTGCTCCGAACTCACGCCAAGGTTGCCGGAAATGGTCGGCAACGCGACGTTGGCGATGGTGGTGTCGAGCACCTGCATGAAGGTCGCCAGTGACAGGCCGATGGTGGTCAGCAGCAGGCTCGGCGGGGTGAACTGCGCGGGGGCCTGCTGGCTCATCGCTGGGCCGTCTTGCCGGTGGCGCTGTTTTCGTGGATCAACCGGGCGATCAACTGGTCAGCCTCGACCAGCTGGCGGTCATACACCTGGGTGGTGTAGCTGGCCTGCTGCGGCGGCTGCTGGGCCAAGGCCGGGCCGCTCTGGTCGTGCAGGTCGACCTCGGCGATGGTGGACAGGCCGATGCGCAGCGGGTGCTCCTTGAGCTGTTCGGGGTTGAGGTGGATACGCACCGGCACGCGCTGGACAATCTTGATCCAGTTACCAGTGGCGTTCTGCGCCGGCAACAGGGCGAAGGCACTGCCGGTGCCGGCGCCGAGACTGTCAACGGTGCCGGTGTACTTGACGTCGCTGCCGTACAGGTCGGCGCTGATCTCCACTGGTTGGCCGATGCGCATGTCACGCAGTTGGGTTTCCTTGAAGTTGGCATCGATCCACACCTCGTCCAGCGGAATCACCGCCATGGTCGCGGTGCCCGGTTGCAGGCGTTGGCCCAGTTGCACGGTGCGCTTGGCCACGTAGCCGGTCACCGGTGCCACCAGGGTGGTACGGGCATGGTCCAGGTAGGCCTGGCGCAGGTCGGCGGCAGCAGCCATGACCTCGGGATGCGAGGACACCACGGTGTCGTCGACCAGCGCGGTGCTGGTGTTCAACTGCTGGCGGGCGCTGTTGAGGGCGGCTTCGGCCACGCTCAGGTCATCGCGCGAATGGGACACTTCCTCGGCGGCGATGGCGCCGCTGTCGGCGAGGATGCGCCGGCGGTTGTAGTCCTGTCGGGCCTTTTGCAGCTCGGCCTGGCGGGTGGCCAGTTGCGCTTTGAGCGAGTCGACATTGCTGTAAAGCCCGCGCACCTGGCGCACAGTGCGTGCCAGCTTGGCCTCGGCCGCCTGCAAGGCGACCTCGCTGTCGGCCGGATCGAACTGCAGCAGCACCTGGCCGGCATGGACCAGGTCGCCATCATCGGCGCCAATACTGACGACGGTGCCGGTCACCAACGGGGTGATTTCCACCACGTTGCCGTTGACGTAGGCGTCGTCGGTGCTTTCATGCCAGCGCCCGACCAGGCTGTACCAGGCCCAGGTGCCGGCCCCGGCAAGGATCAGGATCAACAGCAGGGCCAGCAGCCAGGCTTTGCGCTTGCGCGTGTTGTCCGGCGCGGCGGTGGATGTGGAGGTGTCGGCGGAAGTGGCCATGACAGTACCTTGGGTAAATGCGTGACTGGGGATCAACGATCGGCGAAGCGGCGGATCGTCATAGGGTCGCCGGCATGCAGCAGGATCTTGGCCAGCAGGCGCTCGAGGGTTTCCAGCTCCTCGGCCTGCAGCACCTCGACCAACTCGTTCATCGCCGCCGCGCCGACCTGCGGCAGGCGGCTGACCAGGCGCTCGCCGTCGGCGGTTAGGGCCAGGCGCACCTGGCGCCGATCATCGGGGCAGCGATTGCGCAGGATCAGGCCCTTCTGCTCGAGGCGATCGAGCATGCGCGTCATCGACCCGCTGTCCAGGCCCAGGTAGCGACACAGTTCGGCCGGTGTGTCGATCTGGTACTGGGTGGCGATCATCAGCACCTTGAACTGCGCAGCGGTGACACCGTCGGCCTCCAGGTGCCAGTCGAGGATGCGGTCCTTGAGCAGCGCGGCGCGGCCGAGCAGCATGCCGATGGTGCAGGTCTGGAAGTTTTCCGGGGTGAAGTGGGACATGAGGAGCTGCTCAGGCAATTGTGTACAAATGTTACTGCCTAGGCAGTAATTGTCAAAGCCTTGATTAGCTGACTAAGCAAAATTTCATGGTGCGCCCCCAGGAAGGGATAGAATGCTCGGCACCATCCCTGTGGACACGCGCCATGATCCAGTCCGACCTCGACCTGTTCGGTCCCCAGCCGCAACGCCTGGCCAGCCACACCGTGCTGCTGCCAGGTTTCGCCCTGGCCGAACTCGAGGCCCTGCTCGACGCCCTGCGCCCGGTGTTGCGCGCCGCGCCGTTTCGCCACATGCGCACCCCAGGAGGGCAACAGATGGCCGTGGCGCTGACCAACTGCGGGGCGCTGGGCTGGGTCAGCGACGACCACGGCTACCGTTACAGCGCGACCGACCCGCTCAGCGGCCAGCCCTGGCCGGCACTGCCCCCGCTGTTGCTGGCACTGGCTGAGCGTGCGGCGACGCTGGCCGGTTTCGCCGGATTCGTGCCGGACGCCTGCCTGGTCAACCACTATCAGCCCGGCACGCGCCTGAGCTTGCACCAGGACCGCGACGAACAGGATTACGGGCAACCGATCGTGTCGATTTCCCTGGGGCTGCCGGCCGTGTTCCTGTTCGGCGGGATGCAACGCGCGGACCGTACCCGGCGCATTGCCCTGAACCATGGCGACGTGCTGGTGTGGGGCGGCGAGGACCGGCTGCGTTTTCATGGCGTGTTGCCGATCAAGCCAGGCGTGCATCCGCGCCTGGGCGAGCGACGGATCAACCTGACCCTGCGCAAGGCGGGCTGAACCGGCGCTCGCAACGCGCCGCTCAGCCGCGTCGCCCGAGGAACACCACCAGTGCCGCGCCCGGCAGCGCCGCCCCCAACAGGGCCACGGCACTCCAGCCAAACTGCGCATACACCCCGCTGGCCAGCGCCGAGCCCACGGCCCCGCCGAGGAAGATGCTGGTCATGTAAAGCGCGTTGAGCCGCCCCCGACTGGCCGGATCCAGCGCATACACCTCACGCTGGCCGATCACCATGTTCAGCTGCACGGCAAAGTCCAGCAGCACACCGGTCAGCCCCAAGCCGATCACGCTGGCGCCCGGCGCGCTCACCCCGACCACCAATGCCAGCGGCGCCAGGCCCATCGCCAGCAGCGAAGCGCGCCGCCCATGTCCGGCATCGGCCAGGTGTCCGGCCAGCGGCGCCGCTACCGCGCCCACCGCCCCGACCAGGGCGAACAAGGCGATCTGGCTCTGGCTCAAGCCATGCTCCGCCGCCAGCGCCAGCGGCACCGCCGTCCAGTACAGGCTGAACGCGGCGAACATCAGCGCCTGGTACAGCGCCCGCTGGCGCAACAGCGGGTAACGCCGCAGCAGCACCAGCAACGACAGCATCAACTGCGCATAGCTGGCCTTGTGCTCGGGTACACGGCGCGGCAGGGTCAGCACCAGCAACAGGATGATCGCCAACATCACCCCGGCAGCGCCGATGAACACAGTGCGCCAGCCGAAATGATCGGCCACCAGGCTCGCCAGTGGACGGGCCAGCAGAATGCCCAGCAACAAACCGCCCATGATGTTGCCCACCACGCGTCCACGCTGCTGCTCCGGCGCCAAGTGCGCCGCCAGCGGAATCAGCATCTGCACCGACACCGAACTGAAGCCGATCAACCCGGCGTAGAGCAGGAACTGCGCGCCCTGGCCAGGTTCGCGAGTGCCCGCCAGGAGCAAACTGGCGGTGGCCAGCAGTGCGGTCGCGACCATCAACCGGCGGTTTTCCAGCAAGTCGGCCAACGGCACCAGTAGCAACAGGCCCAGGGCGTAGCCCAGCTGGGTCAGCGAAACGATCAGGCTGGCATGCTCGGCGGACAGGCCTAGGTCCGGCGCGATCAGCCCGACGATGGGTTGCGCGTAATAGATATTGGCGACGATGGCGCCACAGCAGAACGCCAGCAGGGTCACCAGGGCCCGGCTCAGGGCTGGGGCCGAGGGCTGGGCCAGGGCAAGGGAAGAATGCATGGGACGATGCCTCGCAAACGACGGAAGGTGCGCGCATGGTGCCGCGCCGGACACCGAGCGAGAATCCACCGCCAGCGCAACGCGCCTTTGCGCCCTGCGCAACGCTTCACTCCGCCAGCAGCGCCTCGCAAAACGTCACGAAGGCCATGACCCGCCGCGAGCCCCGGTGGTTGGGCAGGTACAGGGCATTGATGCCGGTGCTGGCGATACCGGGGCTGACCTCCCAGTCGGCGAACAGCCGTTGCAAGCGCCCAGCCTCGACATCGCCGCGCACCAACCAGTCGGCCAGCAACGCGACGCCACTGCCGGCGATGGCTGCCTCGCGCAACAGATCGGCATTGGCGCTGCGCAACGGCCCAGCGACATTCAGCTCCAAGGTCTGCTCCCCCTGGCGCAACCGCCAGGGACGGGCGGCCTGGCCATAGCGAAAGCGCAGGCAGGCGCAGTCGGCCAACTGTTGCGGCTGTAGCAACGGTTGCCGCGCCGCCAGGTACGCCGGGCTGGCCACCAGCCAGCGCTGGAAACGCCCGAGGGGCCGGCACACCAGCTCGTCGCTGGGCGCCGGCTCGCCGAGGCGAATGGTCAGGTCGTAGCGCCCTTCGAACAGGTCATCGAAACGGTCGCTGAGGTCGATGTCCAGTTCCAGCCCCGGATGGCGTGCCAGGAATGCCCCCAGGTGCGGCGCGATCACCCGTCGGCCGAACTCTACCGGCAGGCACAGGCGTAGCACACCTACCGGCTCCTCGCCACGATCGGCGACACTGGCATCGGCATCGGCCAGGGCTTCGACAATGTCTCGCGCACGTTGGTAGTAGCCGGCGCCGGCCTCGGTCAGGCTGACCTGGCGGGTCGAGCGGTTGAACAGGCTGGCCCCCAGTTCCTGCTCCAAGGCATCGACCAGGCGCGAGACCGACGAAGTAGCCACGCCAAGCTTGCGCGCTGCGGCGGAAAACCCTCGGGCCTCGACAGTGGCCATGAAGGCCTTGATCGCCAGCAGCTTGTCCATCGCGCTTTTCCGTAGGGTAAAAGCCGGAACCTTCCTACAATCAGGGTTTGGAATCAACTGCTCGAGTCACTCATGCCCGATAACCTGTTCACCGCCCTGCCCGCCCTGGATCCACGCGCCAGCGAACAGTTCGACGAAGTGCTGCGCCGTCCCGGCCTGCGCATCGAGCGTATCGTTTCCAGCGGCCAGGCCAGCCCTCCAGGCTTCTGGTACGACCAGGACGAAGGCGAATGGGTGCTGCTGCTCAGCGGCAGCGCGGCACTCCACCTCGCGCATGAAAGCGAACCCCGTGTACTGCGCGCCGGCGACCACCTGGATATACCGGCGCACTGCCGTCACCGGGTGGTCTGGACCGAGCCCGGCGTGGCCACGGTTTGGCTGGCGGTGTTCTATCGCAGCTGAACGGCTACTGGCCGTTGCAACCGGTAGAAGCGCCAGGGCAGCAGGACCGCCGCCACCGCCAGGCCACAAGCGAAGCCGACCCACACCCCGACCGCGCCCAGCGCCGAGTGGAAGGCCAGCCAGTAGCTCAGCGGCAGTGCCAGTAACCAATAGCTGACCATCGTCACTCCCACCGGCCAGCGGTAGTCCTGCAAGCCGCGCAAGGCGCCCAACGCAGTGGACTGCAAACCATCGGCCACCTGCATGGCGGCGACCACCACGAACATCGGCACGGCGATGGCGACCACCTGTGGGTCGTCGCTCATGGCCTCGGCGATGCGCCGCCCGAACAGGGCCAGCAACACGGTGGCCACCAGCATCCAGGCAGTGACGCTGGCAAAGGTAGCGCTGCCGATGGCGCGGATGCGCGCCGTCTGGCCACGCCCCTGGGCCTGGCTGATGCGGATGCTCACCGCCGCCGCCATGCCCAGCGGCAGCATGTACAGCAGCGCGCCGATCGACTGCACCACCTGGTTCGCCGCCAGCGCCGCGTTACCCAGCCAGCCCAGCATCCAGGCCGCGATCACCACCGCGCCGGCCTCGGCCAGGTAACCCAGGCCCAGCGGCCAACCCTCGCCCAGCAGCGTGCGCCAGGACAACCGCGCCCCCTGCGGTGCCTGGCGGTAGCGCCCCAGCGACGGCGCCAGGCGCCAGTAGGCCAGGGCCAGCAGCACCGCCAGCGACTCGGCGATCACCCCGGCGATACCAGCCCCCAGCAGCCCTAGCGCCGGCAAACCGAAATGACCGTGGATCAGCCCGTAGCTCAGCGGCAGGTTGAACAGCACCGCGCTCATCACCAGCAGTACGCCCACCCAGGGCCGGCCGATGGCTTCCAGCACATCCTTGAACACCACCGCCAGGCAGTACGGAATCAGGAACACCGCCATGGCCTGCCAGTACGGCGTCAACAGCGCCACGTCGGGCAACGGCACGCCCAGCCACTGCACCAGCTGCAGGCTCGCCAGCATCGCCAGGCAGCCAAGCACGCCTACCAGCAGGCCATAGCCCAGCCCGGCCCGCAGCGTGCGCGCCACGGCGCCGGGGTCGTCGGCGCCGAAGGCATGGCCGGCGCGCACGCTGAGGGTGGCGAGCATGCCGTACAGCCCGGCATGGAAGATCAGTCCGGCGCTGCTGGTCAGCGCGACACAGGCCAGCACCACGGTGCCCAGCGAGGCCAGCAGCACGGTGTCGGTCAGGCTGATCAACTCGGCGGCCGACAGGCCCAGTACCAGGGGCAGGGCCAGCCGCAACAGACCAGGCAACTCGACCAACCAGGACACGGGGGTAGGTGAAAGACGGGCAGTCACGGTAGCAACCTCCAATTGACATACGCCGCGTATGCTAATGCCATTTATTGACATACGCAACGTATGTTAATTTGCACGACGTCACTTTCGCTTCGGAGTCATCCATGCCCGCCCCCCGCCGCAGCCGCGCCGCCATGAGCGCCGACACCACTGAACGGCTGATTGCCGCCGCCCGCCGCCAGTTCGCCGAAAAGGGCTTCGCTGCCGTGGTCATGGACGACCTGTGCGCCGAGGTCGACCTGACCCGTGGCGCCCTGCACCATCACTTCGGTGGCAAGGCCGGCCTGTTCGGCGCCGTGGTCCAGGACCTGCTGGAAGAGATCAACCAAGCCCTGGATGCCCGCTACGACACCCATGCCGACCCGTGGGAAGGCTATATCGATACCTGTCTGCACTATTACGACCTGCTGCACGACCCGGCCTTGCGCCGTATCCTGTTGCAGGACGCCCCGGCCGTGCTTGGCCCGCGTCTGCGCGAGATGGAGGAAGCCAGCTACATCGGGCCGATGGCCCAGGGCCTGGTGGAGTTGCAGGACGCCGGCCGGCTGCGGGCGTTCGACGCAGTGGCCATGGCTCATCTGATCAACGGAGCGATGGGCGACAGCGGCATGTGGGTGATCGCCCAGGATGATCCGCAAGTGGCGGCCGAGCGGTTGAAAACCGCGTTGCGCTGTTTGCTGGAAGGCTTGCAAATGTAGGAGCCAGCCTGCTGGCGAAGCACGCACCGCGGCGCCTGCTTCGCGGCGGTGCGGCGTTCCGACAAGCCCGCTCCCACAGGTGTAGCGCATGGCTTGAGGTCGGCGCGCTCCCTGTGGGAGCGGCTTCAGCCGCGAACACCGGCGCAGCCGGTGCCAGGCACCGCGTCGCTTGCTTCGCGATACCTGGCACCAGCTCGCTATGCAAAGGCCGCCACCAACCGTTCGATCACCGCGCGCACCCGCGCGGTGTGGCGCAGGTCCTGGTGGGTGACCATCCATACCTCGTAAGGCTGCGCCCGGGTGCGCTGCGGCCACACCCGGCGCAGGCCGTCACGCTGGCCCAGTTCAAGCGGAATCTCGCCAATCCCCAACCCCTCGTGAATGGCCCGGCGCAACAGCATGCTGGCGTTGGCCGCCATCACCACTCGGCCCTCGCCGATCGGCACATCCACCAGGGTCGGCTGCGCCTGACCGCGCCAGTAAGGCTCGTACACCACCAGGTCATGCCCGGCGAAGCTGCCGTCTTGCGGCAGGCCGTGGCGTTGCAGGTAATCCTCTGCGGCGAACAACCCCATTTGCCAACTGGCCAGCTTGCGCAGCACCAGGTCAGGGCTCTCTGGGCGCTGGTTGCGAATGGCGATATCGGTTTCGCGTTGCGACAGGTTGACGATATCGGAGCTACCGCTGAGCACCACGCGCACCTCGGGATGGCTCTGGCGCAGTTCACGCAACGCGGGAATGACGAACTCATGGGCCAACGAATCGGTGGTGGCGATGCGTACCTCGCCGGCTTCCTCGTTGTCGGCGCCGCGGGTACGCCGGGCCAGCTCCAGCGCGGCGTGTTCCATCTTCTGTGCCATTTCCACCGCGACCTCGCCAATGGCAGTCAGCTGATAGCCGGCCGGTGTACGCAGGAACAGGGTCGAGCCCAGGTCCGCTTCCAGGGCCGCCACGCGTCGGCCCACCGTGGCCTGGTCGACCCGCAGCAGCCGTGCGGCGCGGCGCAGGGTTTGCTCACGGCTCAGTGCCAGCAGCATGCGGGCGTCATCCCAATTCATTCGTCTACTCCGTGAAGAGGCCGGTTCAACCGGTCTTGCCAGCAAGGCTGGCGCCTCCAATTACGCTTGGCTGAAGAAAATCTGCAAAGGTGCGGCGCAAAATCGCCGCGCGACTGCAACCTATGGGTTCCATACCCTGTGACGCACCTTTCTTCAGAATGACAGAGGTCTTCATGCGTCACACCGTTCCCAGCCACATGACCGCCATCGACATCACCCAGCCTGGCGGCCCAGAGGTCTTGCAAGCCGCCAGCCACGCCACGCCACAACCCGGCCCGCGCGAGCTGCTGATCCAGGTGCACGCCGCTGGCGTCAATGGCCCTGACCTGCTGCAACGCAAGGGCCTGTACGATCCGCCCGCCGGAGCCCCGGACATCCCTGGCCTGGAGATCGCCGGCAAGGTGGTCGCGCTCGGCGCGCAGGTCAAGGGCTTCGCCCTCGGGGACGCGGTCATCGCCCTGGTCCAGGGCGGCGGCTACGCCGAGTACGCCGTGGCCGACGAGCGCACCACCGCGCACCTGCCCGACAACCTGTCGATGGTCGAGGGCGCGGCGTTGCCGGAAACCTTCATGACCGTCTGGGTCAACCTGTTCCAGCGCGGCGCCTTCAAGGCCGGTGAAACTGTGCTGATCCACGGTGGCGCGTCGGGCATCGGCACCACTGCCACGCAACTGGCCAAGGCCTTGGGCGCGGCGCAGCTGTTCACCACGGTCAATGGCCCGGGGCAACAGGCCGCCAGCCTGGAACTGGGCGCCGATGTCGCCATCGACTACAACCGCGAGGACTTCGTCGAACAGGTGCTCCTGCACACCGCAGGCCGTGGCGTCGATGTGATCGTCGATATCATCGCCGGCGATTATGTGGCGCGTAATTTCAAGGCCGCGGCCATGGATGGGCGCATCGTGCAGATTGGCGTGATCAAGGGCCCGGCCACTGAGCTCGACCTGTTCCCGATGCTCACCAAGCGCCTGACCCATATCGGCTCGACCCTGCGCGCGCGCAGTGCCGACGACAAGGCGGCGATCCTCGCCGACTTGCAGGCCAAGGCCTGGCCCCATGTCCGCAGCGGCGCGGTCAAGCCGCTGATCCACGCCACCTTCCCCTTAGCGGCGGCCAGCCAGGCCCATGCGCTGATGGAATCTGGCCGGCATGTTGGCAAGGTGGTGCTGAGCGTCGCGCACCAGGGCTGAGTCAGTCGAGCGCGCCACTGCCCAGGGCGATACGGATCGCCTGGGCGGTGGTGCCGACGCCCAGGCGCCGGCGCGCCGCGCGCAGGTGGTTTTCCACGGTGCGCACCGACAGCCCCAGGGTGGCGGCGATATCGGCCTGGCGCTGGCCGGCGGCGGTCCAGGCCAGCACCTGGCGCTCGCGCTCGGACAAGGGTCCCAGGCCCGGCGGCACTTCCAGCAGCCGCCGGGCATTGGCAAAGGCCGCATTGGCCAGCATGGCCAAACCCAGGCGCACGCCGGCACTTGCCTCGATACGCTGCCCGCCCAGGCTCATGGCACCCTCCAACCCTGCCGGGCCGAACACCGGGACCTGCAAGCCGTGCACGCCTGGCCCGCTCGGTGCCCGTACCACTCGGTAATGCTCGCCGTCCGCCCCTGCGCATTTGCTCCAGAAGAATGGTGCGCGCGCGGTCAACAAATGGAGGTTGACCGGGCAATGACGGATATAGGTCTGCGCATCGACGCGCTGGCCTTCGCCGAACCAATCGCCCTCGACCCAGTGAATACGCTCGACCACTTCATCCCGCGCGGCGCTGGCGCTGAACAGCACGAAGCGGTCGTAGCCCAGCGGCCGTGCGACAGTGCGCACGGCCACCTGGATCGCCGTCAGGGTCGTGGCTTGCTCGATCTGCTGGATCGCCTGCACCAGCTTGTCGAAGGGCAGCTCGCTCACTGGCCGTTGACCGCCTTGAGCAAGGCGCCTGCGGCGAGCTTGCCCAACGCATTGCCAGCCAGCGGGCTGTCGCCGGTGAGCAGTTTGCGGTCCTGATGGACAGCGCCGGAAATACCGTCGTTGACGATCTCCACGCCCTGCGCGCGCAGCCGCTCACCGAATTTCCAGGTCAGGTGGCCGGGCATATAGCCGATGTCCGGGGTCTTGGCGTCAAGGTCATCCGGGAAGGCGCAGATCTTGTAGCCGTCGTAGAGCTTGCCGGCGGCCAGCAGCGCCGCCGGACCGTGGCACAGGGTAATGACGAACTTGTCGTTGTCCGCTGCCCACTGCAGCACCTGCCTGACCTCCTCGCTTTCCGGCAAGCCGATCAACGCGCCGTGGCCACCAGGGATGAACACGCCGATGTAGTCGGAATCGTCACCCAGGGCGCTGGCGAGCACCTCGGCAAGCTTTTGCGGCTGCTTGAAGGCCGGCTTGTAGCGCTCGAACAGGCCGAGTACCTGCTGGTCCTCGCGGGGCATGGCCCAGTATTCGAACTTGACCGGGTTGCCCGACAAGGTCGCCACGTCGAAGGCGAACCCGGCCTTGTCCAGGTGGTACATGGGTAGCAGGGTTTCCACCGGATGATTGCCGGTGGAGAACAAAGTGCCGTTGTCAGTGAGCAGGTAGCGCTCGTCGGCGCCGATCATCAGGATCTTCCAGCGCCCGCCCTGGTAGGCATCGGCATAGTCGGCGCCGCTGAGGTCGGACTTGCTGGCGGTGAACTGGCTGAGGGAATACGGCGAGGGGAAGAACGCATTGTCTTCGGCGGGGTCGGGCGTGGGGCGTTTGTCGTCGTTGGGGTTGGTCATGGCTGTACTCCTGGGCTTGGGATGGGTAACCGGATCCATGCTAGGAGGCCACCGGACGAGCGGCAATGAGGGTTTTCCCTCAATGGCTGTCGTGGCATCGGTACATCTATACCACGCGAGGGTTTTGTTGGAGCGTCGGTAAAATGGCCCAGAGCAGTCTAGTTGAGCGCGGACGGTGTATCGACGTCGCGCACTATCCCGCCATCGTCCACTTCCAGCACGACCACACGATCGGCATGCCGGCGCAACACAGCGCGCGCGCCCTCATCACCGGCCAACCCGCCAAGTTCAGCCCAGAACTCCCGGCCAAACAACACCGGATGCCCATTCTGCCCTTGGTAACGCGGTACCACGATCACCGATGGCCCAGCCGCCTCGACCAGGCGCTGGTATGTGCCCTGGGCGATCCACGGCATATCACCCAGCACGATGGCCACCGCCTGCGCCGGGCAGTCCGCCAGCGACGCGGCGCCCGCCGCCAGGCTGTGCCCCAGGCCCAGCCCGGCATCGACGCTGTGAACGACCCGACAGCCCACAGGCAAGCCCAGCGCCCCGGCCTGCTCGCCATCGCGCAGCACCACCCGCACCTCGTCGAACACCGCTTGCGCCCGTTCCACGCTGTGCTGCAACAGGCTGCGGCCATCGCCCAGCAGCGCTCGGCGCTTGTCGCTGCCAAAGCGCACGCCCTGCCCGGCCGCCAGCACCAGAGCGACGATGCTCACAACGCCTCGCGGGCAATGCCGCTGCGGGTACGCAGAATATCGGCGAGCACCGCCAGGGCGATCTCCGCCGGGGTCTTGCTCCCCAGGTTCAGGCCAATGGGCGCATGGATGCGCGCCATCTCGGCATCACCCAGCTCGCCGATACGGCGCAGGCGCTCCCGGCGTTTGGCCGAGGTGGCGCGCGAGCCCATCACCCCTATGTAGAACGCTTCGGTACGGACGGCTTCGAGCATGGCCAGGTCATCGATCTTCGGGTCATGGGTGAGCGCCACCACCGCGGTGTCGCGGTGGCAGCCACCATTGGCGATGAACAGCGAGGGCAGTTCACGGCGGATTTCTATCCCGTCGAGCACCACATTGTCCATCACCTCGTCCCGTGGGTCGCACAGCACCACCTCGAAACCCAGGCCCTTGCCGAACTCCGCGCAGAAATGCGCGACGCTCGAATAACCCGCCAGCAGCAAGCGCTGGGCGGCGCCGATGCGCAGGCGCACGTAATGCTCGCCCTGCTCGACCCGTGGGCCTTGGCTGTGATCGTCGCTCAGTCGGCATTGGCCGCTGCGCAGGTCGACCTCGCGCAACAGCCGGCGTCGCCCCAGCAGTGCCGCCTCCAGCTCGCCGAAATGCGCCTGGGTGGCGCAGTCGGCGGGCAGGTGCTCGACCAGCACGTCGAGGATGCCGCCACATGGCAGGCGAATGTTCGAGCGGTTGTCGCTGCCGTCGCCATACCGCACCACGGCCACCGCCTGGTTGAACTCGCCAGCGCCGACGCGCTCGAGGAAGTCTTCCTCGACGCAACCGCCGGACAACGAGCCGACCCAGTGCCCCTGGCCATTGACCGCCAGCAGCGAACCCGGCGCGCGCGGCGCCGAGCCATAGGTGCAGAGCACCGTGCACAGCCACACCGGCAGCCCGTCACGGGACCACTGCGCGGCCTGGCGCACCACCTGCAGGTCCAGATGCTGCACTTTAGTCCGCCTTCAGCTCGGCCAGCTGCTGGGTGCTGAAGTCACCCGGCAGGCCGCCCCAGGCTTCACGCAGGTAGTTGACCATGTCGGTCAGTTGCTGGTCGTCGAGCTTGCCGGCAAAGCCCGGCATCGGCTGCATGCGCTCGAAACCGGTGAACTGCTGCTCGCGGATGCCCTCGACGATCACCTTGACCAGGTTGCGCGAATCGGCTTGGCGCAGGATGGTGTTGCCCTGCATGGCCACGGCGATGTGCGGCTTGCCCTCGCCGTCGCCACCATGGCAACCGGCGCAGACGTTGAGGTACTGCTGACGGCCACGCTTGGCGCTCTCGCCCAGGGTCTCGTGGGCCACGGCCTGGACCACCTTGGCCGCCGGCGGCTGGTCGCCGAGCAGGAAGGTGGCCATGGCCGCCAGGTCGCTGTCTTCGAGATGCTGGGTGCTGTGGTGCACCACCGGGTACATCTCGTTGAACATGCTGCCCTGGGCGCTCATGCCGTGCTTGAGGAAGGTCGCCAGGTCGGCGTGGTTCCAGCCGCGCTCGGCCAGGTCGTTGGCCAGCAGGCTCGGTGCCAGGTAGCCGCCGAGCAGGCCGCCAGTCAGGCGCTTGTCTTGCTCCAGGGCGCCGATCGGGTTACGCGGGGTGTGGCACTCGCCGCAGTGGCCGAGAACCTCGACCATGTATTGGCCGCGCTTCCAGGCCTCGCTGTTACCCTTGCCCTCTTCGAGCTGCACGCTCTTGCCGTAGAGCATGTTCCAGCCCATCAGGCCCGCGCGCACGTTGAACGGGAAGCTCAGGCTGGTTTCAGGGGCCGGGCGATTGATCGGCGCCACGGTCATCAGGTAGGCGTGGATGGCGTCGGCATCCTCGCGCTTGACCAGGTGATACGAGGTGTAGGGCATGGCCGGGTACAGGTTGGCGCCATCCTTGCGCTTGCCCTCGGTGAGGGCGGCGAAGAATTCGTCAGTGCTGTAGTTGCCGATACCGTACTGCTTGTCCGGGGTGATGTTGGTGCCGTAGATGGTGCCGAACGGCGAATGGATCGGCAGCCCGCCCGCGTAGGGCGCGCCGCCTTCGGCAGTGTGGCAGGCCATGCAGTCGGCGGCGCGGGCAAGGTATTCGCCGCGCTTGACCTGGTTTTGGTCGGCCGCCTGGGCGCTGAAGGCCAGCGCCGCGCCAATGGCCAATGCCAGGCCGTTGAAAACGCGCATCATGCTCAAGCCTCCTTGACCAGGCCGAGGTCGGTCAGCACATCGCGGGTCGCCTCGTAGTAACGCACGTAGCCCGTGCAGCGGCACACGTGATGGCCGAGGCTGGCCTCGATGGCGCCCTCCAGCTCGCTTTTGTTCAGCGGCTGGCGCTGGGCTTTCTCCACCAGCACCGTGGCGGCGTTGACGAAGCCTGGGGCGCAGTAGCTGCACTGGAAAGCGAAGCGATCGACGAACTTCTGCTGGATCGGGCTCAGTTCGCCCAGGTTACCGGCTTCGTCACGCTTGGCGTGGCCTTCGATGGTGCGCACCTTCTTGCCTTCGAAGTAGTGCGCGCCGGTGATGCAGGTGCGCACTTCCTCGCTGGTGCCGTCGGGGTTGTCGACGATCACCACGCAGGCGTGGCAGATGCCCTGGCCGCAGCCCAGGCGCGAGCCTGTGAGGTTCTGGTATTCGTGCAGGTAGTCGATCATCGCCAGGTCATCGGGGACCACTTCGGTGACGACGGATTGACCGTTGAGGGTCAGTTGCAGCTTGCGGTCAGCCATTGAGGGCCTCCTTGACGCGGGCGGGGGTGATGGGCAGGTCGCGCACGCGCTTGCCGATGGCGTGGGCCACGGCGTTGGCGATGGCACCGACCACCGGGATCATCACCACCTCGGCGATGCCCTTGGATGGGTCGGTGGGCGACAGCGGCGGCAGGATCTCCGAGGTCTGCTTCCACACCGCGACATGCTTGGCCATCGGCAGGCGATAGCGGTTGAAGTTCCAGTCGCCCTCGCCCGGGCCACCCTCGTACAACGGCATTTCTTCCAGCAGGGCATGGCCGATGCCCATGGCAATACCGCCTTCGAGCTGGCCCTTGACCAACTCGGGCACCAGCACCCGGCCGCACTCGACCCAGCTGTGGTGGTTGAGCACGCTGACTTCGCCACTGCCCTTGTTGACCTTGACCTCGACAATGGTCGCCACCGGGCTGTAGTAGGTGACCATGGCATTGTTCAGCTGAGTGGCCGGGTACGCGGCGTTCTGCCGGTCCAGCAGGTGGAAGCCGGCGCTGGTCATCTGCGCCTTCTTCGCGTTCACCGCGCCGTCGCCGTATTTCACCGCCAGGCCATCGAGTGGCAGGCGCTCACGCACGCCGTCAATGACGAAATCGGCTTCGGCCCAGCTCCAGCGGTTGAATGCGTGCACGCTGACGCCGGTGACCAGGCCCATCTCATGAGCCTTCTTGGCCAGCACGGCGAACGGGATCGGCGCCAGGCCGTTACCGGTCAGCTCACCGTTGACCCACACCGCGTTCTCGCGGCGTACCACCAGCGGGTTGGCCTGGCCACCGAACGGCCCCTGGCGCCACAGCGCCACCGCCGCCGGCCACAAGCCGTGGTTGAACAGCACGCGGGCCGCTTCGCGGGTGGCGTGGCTGAAGTAGAACGCCGAGTTGGTCGCCGACGAAGGCGACGCCAGCTTGGCCACCCAGCGCGGGTTGCGCAGCGCGGCGTCCTGCTCAGCCTGGCTCATCAGGTACGGGTTGCCGCTGGTGCTCAGGGCCAGCTCCGGCCATTCGGTCTGCGCGGTCTTCACCTCGTCGGCGGCGCGGCCAAGGAAGTCGCTGACCACGAAGGCCTGGGAGGTGGACATGCCCGTGCCCAGCTCGGTGCCGATATGGCGCAGGCTGATCTGGCCCTCGGCGTTGAACTCGATGGCCGCCAGCGGCGCCTCGGCGCCGGTGCCGAAGTCTTTCTGGGTGATGGCGAAGCCCACGCCGTACCAGTTGTCGTGGTCCTTGGCGTCCTCGGCCTGCTTGCGCGCCTGGCGGTTCTTCCACCATTCGTGCTGGCTGGCCTTGTCGAGGATCTCGTGCAGGCGCAGGGCACCGGCGGGCACCGCGCCCTGGGTGTTCTTCATGCCCGACTTGAGCGCGTTCTTGCGGCGCAGCTCGATGGCGTCGACACCCAGGCGGTTGGCGATTTCATCGACCATCATCTCGGTGGCGGCCATGCTCTGCAGGGTGCCGTAGCCGCGCATGGAGCCGGCCTCGACACCGCGCGAGTGATAGGCGGTGACGGCCAGGTCGTTCTGCGGCATGTAGTAGATCGACTGCGCCGCAGTGGCGCCCACGGCGGCCACCGACGGGCTGTAGTTGATGCGCCCGCCGCCGTCGACGGTCATGTCGGCACGGAAGATCTGGAAGCTGAGGTCGTTCTTGTCCACCGCCAACTGGTAGCGAATGTCGAACGGGTGGCGCTTGATACCGCTCTGGAACTGCTCGTAGCGGTCGTTGGCCAGGCGAATCGGCACGCCTGCGCCGTACAGGGCGGCGACAGCGGCGTAGAACGGGAAGATGTTGTTGTCCTTGGAGCCGTAGCCGACGGTGTAGCCGGGGTGCATGTTCAAGTGCTTCAGGCCGAAGCGCGACGGCTTGATCATGTGCACGCACTCTTGCGCCACTTCGAACGGGCACTGGCTGGCGACAACGAAATGCAAGGTGCCGGTGGCGGCGTCGAACCAGCCGTTGCCGTTGTCCGGCTCCAGCGCGGCCGGCTCGATCGACTGGGTCTTGTAGCGTTCGTCGAACAGCAACCAATCCTCGGGCGGCTGCTTGAGCTGCTCGTCAATGCGCTGGGCATGATACATGCCCTGCTCGGTGAGGTTGCCGTGCTGCTTGGGCTCGGCATTCCACACCGGCTTGCGGGCGAGGATGGTGGGGAACAGCGGCGAGTCCTTGAGGCTGGAGAAGGTGTCCTCGTCGAACGGCGTCTTGCCGCCCACCCGCACGAAGCGGAAGCTGCCATAGGGGTCGCGCTGGTACAACGGGGCCTGGGCGCCGTAGCGGATCGCCGCTTCGTTGAACTGCAGCTTGAGCTTGGCCTTGCGAAAGCGCTCGAAGTCGTGCCAGATCAGGATCGCCACCGGGTGGCCGATGAACATCGGCACCTGGCCGGGGGGCAACAGCGGGTCCGGGGAATGCGCTTCGGGCCAGGCGATGCCGTCCTTTTTCAGGTCATCGGCGGTGACGATGCGGTCCGGCTGCAGCTCGGCGCCAAGCAGCGACAGGTCGTAGCCGGCGTAGATGCGGTCGGCCTTGGTCGCCTTGAGCAACAGCGCATGGCCCTGCTGCTGCGGCCAGCCTGGCATGTCCTTGCTGCGGATGTCGCGGGCGAAGACTTTTTCGCCACAGACCTTGGACAGCGCATCGTTACGCACGCGCACCTTGCCATCATGGTTCATCCACTTCTGCGGCGAGGTGGTGACCTGGCTTTCCATCAGGGCGGCGAACGCCTGGCTGCCTAGCGGCGCCATGGTCACGCCGACACCGGCGATCAGCCCGCCTTGCAGGAACGAGCGCCGGGAAATATCACGGTTGGACATGGTTGATCCTCTGGGTAGCTCGTGGGCTGCCCATGCTTTTTCTGGTGCTTGAGAAACTGGAAGGGCGCGCACGATCACAAAATCTGACTATTAAGTCAAGATGACGATCAGCTATACCCTCCTCCAGTCAAGCAGACAACTTGTCGCGGGTAGGGCAGCCTTGCTGGCGAACCAGCCGACAGGGTGTCCGGCAGCAGGCCTCGAGGCTGGCCGAACCGGCCACTACCTCCATCATCCCAACCGCAATAGCGCGCTCATGAATGCCTTGTCCAGATACACGAACAGGGCTGTCTTGCTTTACGCGAAATGCTTTCACCGTAGATCGCTACGCAGGCCCTAGGCCTGTCTCGGAAATACGTTCTCTTTTGGCGAGTGGCTTGGGTGTTCGGGCAAGGCGCCGCGACGACTCATAGCACGGCTATGGCGAGGAGTGGCAACGCCGGCCAGGGGCCCGAGACGCCGCCAAAAGTGAACAGCTCATTTCCAAGAAAGGACACTAGTACCTGTTATTTTTGCCAGTAGAGGTCAGGGTCGTAGTGGCTGTATTTTCTGTTGGCCCTCTTCAGCATGATCGGAGCAGACAATGACTGACCCAAGCGAGCAGGCTCGAATATCTATCGACAGTCAAAGGGTTACCGCAAAACCTATCAATCGAGCCACTTATATCTCTGCCCCCCTCCAATTCACAGTGAGAAGAAAGATGGCACAGCTGCCCCCCCATATATTGTTTCTCCTTGCCGGTTCCTATTTTTCCCGCGGTGGTGGAACAGTTGGACGATCATCGAGCCTCTGTGGGACAGCACAGGCAAATACCGAGATTTCCATTCGCGAGAATGGCCTCGAATTAACCAAGGCGCGCGTCGATGAACACGCTTACTGGGAAGCTAAACTCAATGGACTTACTGAAGGCACCCACGTCCTCACCGCAGTCGGCCTTTATGCAGACTCCCCCGAATCCGCAACCTTCAGCTTCTCGGTGACCTATAACGGCCCATGAGGTGCAGCAGACTACTGGGCGGGAGCGGATGCTGCTGCGTCCCACCCAGCCTTGGAGAACTCGGTGCCTAGCGGCTGATACGGGCCACCTGCCACAGTCGCGCCACATCGGCTGCACGCGCCTTGAGCAGTGCGCCAGCCTCGGCACAGGCCTGCTCCAGGCTCATCGGCCCACTGGCCAGGGCGAACGCGGCATCGATGCCGTAGGCATACA
Organism: Pseudomonas xantholysinigenes; assembly: GCF_014268885.2. Classification (NCBI taxonomy): domain Bacteria; kingdom Pseudomonadati; phylum Pseudomonadota; class Gammaproteobacteria; order Pseudomonadales; family Pseudomonadaceae; genus Pseudomonas; species Pseudomonas xantholysinigenes. The sequence continues at coordinate 2,987,790 of NZ_CP077095.1, forward strand.
ACTGCTCGTAACCCGCGCCCAGGGTTCCAGCCAACACCACCACCGGCACGCCATGGCGCTTGGCCACCCGCGCCACGCCCAGCGGGGTCTTGCCGCGCAGGGTCTGGGCATCGAAACGGCCCTCGCCGGTGATCACCAGATCGGCGCCCTGCACCAGAGCCTCCAGCCCGGCCAGTTCGGCGACCACTTCAACCCCGGGGCGGAATCGCGCGCCCATGAACGCCTTGGCGGCAAAGCCCATGCCGCCGGCCGCGCCACTGCCCGGCTCGTCGCGCACATCCTTGCCCAACAACCGTACGCAATGGTCGGCGAAATGGCTCAAGGCCTGGTCCAGCGCCTGAACCTGAGCGGGGCTGGCGCCCTTCTGCGGGCCGAAGATCGCCGAGGCGCCATTGGCGCCACACAGCGGGTTGTCGACATCGGCGGCGACCTCCACTTGCACGTGGGCCAGCCGTGGGTCGAGCGCGCTGGCGTCGATACGTGCCAACTGCGCCAAGGCCAAGCCACCCTCCTCCAGCGGTTCGCCCGCGGCGTCGTACAACCGCAGGCCCAGCGCGCGCAACATGCCACTGCCAGCGTCGTTGGTGGCGCTGCCACCGATAGCCAGGACGATGCGCCGGGCGCCGGCTGCCAGGGCTGCGCCGACCAGCTCGCCGGTGCCCCAGGTGCTGCTGCGACAGGCATCGCGTTGGGCGTTGGGGACCAGTTGGATACCGCTGGCCTCGGCCATTTCGATCACGGCAGTGTGGCTCTCCGGCAACCAGCCCCAACTGGCCTGCACGGGTTCGCCCAACGGGCCGCGCACCCACTGGCGACGCTGCTCGCCGTGGCTGGCGGCGACGATAGCGGCCATGGTGCCCTCGCCCCCATCGGCCATGGGGCATTCGCGCAACTCGGCCGTCGGCCAGACTTCGGCCAAGCCGCTGGCGATGGCCTGGGCGACGCTGGCAGCATCGAGGCTGTCCTTGAACGAGTCGGGGGCGATGACGATTTTCATGGGGATTCTCCTGTCCTGTTACCGCGCATGCTGACAGGTGCGCGGCAGCGCGGCCTCGGTCGTATGCACAAAAAGCCCAGGAGATCGTTTGGGCGAATGCCTGGCGCCCCCAGGATGGCGACGCCTGGTCAATCGACGGGCAGCAGTTGTAAACCCAGGTACAAGCTGAGCATCCCCTCCATCCGCAGCGGGTCCACCTCGCCCACCTCGGCGATCCGCTCCAACCGATAGCGCAAGCTGTTGCGGTGAATCCCCAGCGCATCGGCGCACGCCTGGCTCTGGCCGTCATGGGCGCACCAGGCGCGCAGAGTGGCGAGCAATTGGCCGCTGGTGTCCTTGGCGCGGATGCGCTGCAGCGGTTCGAGCAACTCATCCAGCGCGTCATCGTTGCGGTGGCGCCACAACAGCGCCGGCAAACGATAGCGGGCCAGGTTCAGCAAGCGTTCGGCGGGCAGTACTTCACGGCCATAGGCCAGCAGGTCACGCACCCGGCGATAGCCCCGGCGCAATTGCTCGAGGCTGTGCGCCGGGCTGCCCAAGGCCAGACGCTCGACCGCCCAGCCATGACGTTGCAGGCGCTCGAGCAGGCGCGGCTCGTCCAACTGCGCCCCCGCCGGACGGCACCACAGCAACGACTGGCGCGCCGGGCTGACGCACCAGCTATCCGGGTAGCGGCTCATCAACCAGGCCGACAACGCCTCGGCCGGCGGCCCGGATTGCAACTCGAACAGACAGGGAACGCGTGGCAGGTTGGGTTTCAGGCCTAGTTGCTGCGCCTCATCGACCAGGCGTGGCGACTCGCCGCTGCCGCCCAGCAGCAAGGCCAGCAAGTCGTCGCAGCGCTGCCGGCGCCATTGCTGCTCCACCTGCAGGTGACGCTGGGCCAGGAGCATCTCGGCGGTCATGCGCACCAGTTCGCCATAGGTGCGCAGTTGCTGCGGATCGCCGGTCAGGCCCAGCACGCCGATCAGCCGGCCATCGAGCATCAACGGCAGGTTGACTCCGGGCTGCACGCCCTTCAGGCATTTGGCCGCCTCGCCGTCGAGCTCGACGATGCGCCCATTGGCCAGCACCAGTTGGGCACCTTCATGGCGGGTGTTGATGCGCTCGGGCTCGCCGCTGCCGAGGATCAGCCCCTGACTGTCCATCACATTGACGTTGCACGGCAGGATGGCCATCGCCCGGTCGACGATATCCTGGGCCAGGTCGTGGTCCAGTTCGAACATGCAGAAGATCCTCAGGCTTTGGTCGGCGGCACAGCAGCCAGGTGCCGACGCTGTGCAAAAGCACAAAGACAGCCGCGCTACACTCCCCGAGACTTTTCATGGCGAGCGCCGGCACAGGCGACGCGGCGATAACCATAACAACAGAGAACCCGATCATGGCACACAGCCCCGCCCCTGACCAAGGCACCGACATCACCCGCGACGCGCTGTACCGGCGCATCACCCTGCGGCTGATCCCGTTCATTTTCATCTGCTACCTGTTCAACTACCTGGACCGCGTCAATGTCGGCTTTGCCAAGTTGCAGATGCTCGACGCCCTGAAATTCAGCGAAACGGTGTACGGCCTGGGCGCCGGCATCTTCTTCATCGGCTACGTGCTCTGCGGCCTGCCCAGCAACCTGGCGCTCAACCGCTTCGGGCCGCGACGCTGGATCGCGCTGATGATGATCGCCTGGGGCAGCCTGTCCACTTGCCTGCTGTTCGTCACCACCCCCACCGAGTTCTACACCCTGCGCCTGCTCACCGGCGCCGCCGAGGCGGGCTTTTTCCCCGGCGTGGTGCTGTACCTCTCGCGCTGGTTCCCGGCCGACCGTCGCGGGCGGATCATGGCGTTGTTCATGTCGGCGATCCCGGTGTCGGGGCTGCTCGGTGGGCCGTTCTCCGGCTGGATTCTTGATCACTTCGCCGCCGGTCAGCACGGCCTGGCGGGCTGGCAGTGGATGTTCCTGATCCAGGGCCTGCCCACCGTGGTGCTTGGCGCGCTGGCCATCGTGCTACTCAGCGACAGCTACCAGAAGGCCGCCTGGCTGAGCCCGGCCGAGCGCCAGTTGATCGAGGCCGACCTCAAGGCCGACGCCGCCGGCAAGCCAGTCACCCGCGGCGACGGCGTGCTGGCGGTGCTGGCCAACCCGCTGATCTGGACCTTCGGCTTCGTCTACTTCTGCATCCAGAGCGGCGTGTATGCCATCAACTTCTGGCTGCCATCGATCATCAAGAACATGGGCTTCGACAGCCCGCTGCTGATCGGCTGGTTAAGCGCCATCCCGTACCTGCTGGCCGGGGTGTTCATGATCGTCGTCGGACGCTCGGCGGACCTGCGCAACGAGCGGCGCTGGCATCTGGTGGTACCGATGCTGATGGGCGCCCTGGGCCTGGTGATCGCGGTGAACTTCGCCGCCCATCCGACCATCGCCATTGTTGGCCTGTCGATCGCCACCATGGGCGCCCTCACCGGCCTGCCGATGTTCTGGCCGATGCCGACCGCGCTGCTTAGCGCCGGCGCCGCCGTGGCGGGCCTGGCAATCATCAACTCGGTGGGGCAGATGGCGGGCTTTCTCAGCCCGTACCTGGTGGGGTTCATCAAGGACCAGACCGGCTCCACCGATGCGGCATTGTATGCGCTGGCGGCGTTGATCGTGGTTGGTAGCCTGGTGGCCCTGCGGGTTTCGCGTGCGGGTCGCCCCGCCTTGGCCCGCGCCGACTGAGTTCTGCGTTCTATCCTGTGGGAGCGGGTTTACCCGTGAATGCGCCAGTGAATCCGCCGACGCATTCGCGGGTGAACCCGCCCCCACAGGGGGGCGCGTCAAACCAAAGCCTTGCGACAATCCCGCAGCAGATCTCAGCCTTGCTCGCGAGGCTTCCAGCCGGTTTCATGCAACGCCGTCAATAGCGTATCGCCATCCAGCCCCGGCACCACCGCCCCACCCTTGCCAACCATTGTCCTTCCTGCCAGCAGCGCATTGACGATGGCCTCCTCCACTGCCTCCGCCGCCGCCAGGAACAATGCCGAGATATGGTCGTTGTTGAGCATACGCACCTGCGAACACTGCGCCAGTGTCTGGCGCGCGTAATCGGCGGGTGGCAGTTGCTGGTTGCCAGTGGCGAACGCCAGGAAGATATCGCCACTGGAGTCCTCGGTGCCGCCACCCGTGCGGGCGATACCGATCGACGCCCGCTGCGCCAGGCGTTGGCACTGGTGCGGCAGCAATGGCGCATCCGTGGCGATCACCACCACGATCGAGCCCATGCCCGGCGTGCCGGTGCGTTGCTCGGCAAACGGCGATGGCAGATGCCCCAACTGGCGCCCGACCGGGTAGCCATCGACCCGCAGCTCCCGGCGCTGACCATGGTTGGCCTGCACCAATACGCCAACGGTCCAGCCGCCCTGGTCGTCCGCCAGCCGCCGCGAAGCCGTGCCGATACCGCCCTTGAACTCATGGCAGATCATGCCGGTGCCGCCACCGACCGGCCCTTCGGCCACCACGCCGGTTGCCGCATTTTCCAACGCCTGACGCACCTGGGTCGGCGTGACGTGCTGCCCCCAGATGTCGTTGAGCACGCCGTCGAAGGTTTCCATCACCACCGGCATGCACCAGTACACCGCGTCATCGGCCAGGCGTTCGCGCTCGGCGGCGATCAGCGCGTCGCGCACCACGCCAACGCTGTGGGTGTTGGTGATGGCGATCGGCGTGGTCAGCAGCCCCGCCTCGCGGATCCACTCCAGCCCCGTGGCATCGCCGTTGCCATTGAGCACATGGCAGCCGGCGAAGCAAGGCGCCAGGCGTGCCGGCCCGAGGCGCGGCTCAATGAGCGTGACCCCGGTGCGAATCGGCGCCGGGCGTTGCTCGTCGAGCAAGGTGCTGTGGCCGACCCGCACGCCGGGCACATCGGTGATGGCATTGAACGGGCCCGGGGTGCCGTGGCCGAGGGTGATGCCCAGTTGACGCGCACGCATGTGTACTCCTTGGTTCTCACAATTTCTGGAAGGTCGGGCTGAGCCGGCCGTGGGTGCTGTACAGGGTCACCGACAGCGCCAGCAGCCCGAGGATGATCAACAAATCGCGCCCTGACGCCTCGCGCAGCAGGGTCACCAGCAGCCAGCCGGCGCCACTGACCGCCAGCAACGCCGGCAACGGCCACAGCGGCATGCGGTACGGGTGTTCGCGGTCGCGACGCAGCACCCGGCTGCACAATGCGCAGGCCGCCACCACCAGGTAGATCAGCAGCAACAGCAACACGGTGAACGAGGTCAACTGCTCCAGGCTGCCCGCCAGGCTCAGCAGTGCCGAGGGCACGGCGAGGAACAGCGTGGCCAGCCATGGCGATTCCCAGCGCGGATGGATCAGGGTGAAGGCGCGGTTCAGCGCCGGCGTCCAGATCGCGTCGCGGCCGCTGCTGTAGACCACGCGCCCGACCTGGATGACGATGGCGACGATGGCATTGAACACCGACAGGAAGATCCCGGCGCTGACCAACCGGGCCAAGGTTTCGTTACCGTGGGCGGTGAGCAGGTAACCGATAGGGTCGCCGCTGGCCAGCATCGCTTCCAGCGAAGGCGCGCCGAGCAGCAGCGCGGCCAACGGGATCACCTCGATGGCCACCACCACCGCCAGCGACCACAACACCGCGCGGTGCACGGTACGGCCGCGGTCCTTCATGTCCTCGGCCAGCAGCACCGCGCCGCCGTAGCCGTTGAAGGCGAACAGCGCCATGCCCACCGCCCCCAGCACCAGCGCCCAGGGGGCGGCGCTCAGGGTGCCCTGTTCGAGCATCTGCGGCTGCAACAGGCTGGCCGCTGGCTGGCTGGCGTGGCCAAAGCCCAGCACCACGATCACCAGCAGCGCGGCGACCTCGCAGAACAGGAACAAGCCCGTGATCCAGGCATTGAGGCGGATATTGAGAATGCCCAGGGCATAACTGCTGACTACGATCACCAGCGCCACGCTCTGGGTGTCGAAGCGCGTGCCCAGGGCGTTGTTCAGGTAGGTGGCCGCGCCACCGGCCAGCACTGGCGGAATGAACAGCATCGACGCCAGCACAGTGAGGAAGGTGGCATAGCCCGCCAGCCCGCCGAACACTCGCTTGGCGTACACGTATTCACCACCGGCCGAGCTATGGGCACGGCCCAGTTCGGCGTAGCACCAGGCGAACATCAGCGCCAGGACAGCGGCCATGATGAACGACAGGAACGCGCCGCTGCCGGCCTGCTGGATGGCGAACGGGGCGATGACGAACACGGAACTGGCCGGGGTCACCGCCGACACGGTGATGGCGACCACATCGAACACACCCAGGCGCTGCTTGAGCGCGCTGGTGGGCGCTTCGCTGGAACTCATGGCGTTTTTCCTCTGAATTGTTATTGGTGGTGAGGGCAAAACCCGGTCGCGCGGCCGCTGGACCTGGCTGGACTCTAGGCCGGCCCGATGCTTGGGCCAATTACCCAAAGGGGGTACGCCTCTTGACGGGCGGGTGGAAAAGCTCGAAGACTGCGGTGCCCCAGTTCGCTGGCAACCCAGAGCCCTCCATGCACAGTCTGTTCATCGAAACCAGCGCCCATGCGGGCTTGGCCCGTACCATCGAGCAGATCGGCCAGCCGCGCTTCTGGCGCCAGTTGATCCTGTTGTTGCAGCATTGGCTGCCGTTCGACAACGCCCTGGCCATGCACTACCCGCGCGACGGCCTGCCCCGCGCGCTGGAGATCTTCGACGCCCGTGGCGAAGGCAACCCCGAGGCCATGGCCCTGTACCTGAGCGGCCTGTACCAGCTCGATCCGTTCTACCAGGCCTGCCAGGAGCGCATCGGCGACGGCCTGCACCGCCTGGAAGAAGTGGCGCCGGACCAGTTCCGGCAGAGCGACTACTACCTCAAGTACTTCCACGACCATGTGCTGGAGGACGAAGTGCAGTTCATCGTCCAGCTCGGCGACAGCGGTGCGCTGTCATTGTCGCTGGGCACCCGCGAGCGTTTCGACCCGGCGCGCCATGGCCTGTTGATGGTGGTCTGTCCGTGGGTGGTGGCGCTGATGGGCCAGCACTGGCAACGCCATGAGCAGCGCCCGGCGCCAGTCATGGTGCGCGATGCCATGAGCCTGTTCGGGGCCAAGGTGTTGTCGGAGCGCGAGCTGGAAATCGCCCGGTTGATATTGCGCGGCTATTCGTCCAAGGCCATGGCCGAGCGGCTGGCGATTTCGCCCGAGACCATCAAGGTGCATCGTCGGCACCTGTACGCCAAGCTGGACATCTCGTCGCAGCCGGAGCTGTTCTCGTTGTTCCTGCAGTCGCTGGGGCACGATCCGCAGGATCCTTGATGGCACAAGGCCGCACCTGTAGGCGCGGCCTTGTATCGCGAAAGGGGCGCATAGCGCCCCCAGCCGCCATCAGGGCTCAGCGCCGGCCCACCATCCCCGCCACCCGATCCACGGCGATGCGGGTCTTCTCCACCAATTCATCCAGCTCGCCGCGGCTGGCCACCAGCGCCGGCGCCATGATCATCCGCCCCAGGGTCGAGCGGATGATCACCCCTTCCTCGAAACCGAACGTGCGGCACTGCCAGGCCAGCTCGTTCTCGTTGGCAAAGCGCTTGCGCGTGGCCTTGTCCTCGGCGAACTGCAAGGCCGCCACCAACCCGGCACCCTGCACCTCGCCAATCAGCGGGTGATCGGCGAACACCTCGCGCAGAATGCGCTGCAGGTACGGCCCGGTATCGTCCTTGACCTGGCGCACGATGCCCTCGTCGCGCAAGGCCTTGAGGTTGGCGATGGCCACCGCCGCCGCCACCGGGTGCCCGGAATAGGTCAGGCCGTGGGCGAACACCCCGCCGCGCTCCACCAGCGCTTCGGCGATGCGTTTGCTCAGTACCAGCCCGCCCATGGGCACGTAGCCGCTGGTCAGGCCCTTGGCGATGGACAGGGTGTCAGGCTCGAAACCGAAGTGCTGGTGGGCGAACCATTCGCCGGTACGGCCGAAACCACCAATCACCTCGTCGGCGCACAACAGCACATCGTACTGGCGGCAGATGCGCTGGATTTCGGGCCAGTAGCTCTCGGGCGGGAAGATCATGCCACCGGCGCCCTGGAACGGCTCGGCGATGAAGCCAGCCACGTTCTCGGCGCCCAGTTCGAGGATCTTTTCTTCAAGCTGCAAGGCGCAGCGGCGACCGAACTCGGCCGGGCTCAAGTCACCGCCCTCGGCGTACCAGTAAGGTTCGTCGATATGCGCCACATCCGGGATCAGCCCGCCCATCTCGTGCATGAACTTCATGCCGCCCAGCGCCGTGGCGGCCAGGGTCGAGCCGTGGTAGCCGTTCCAGCGGCCGATCATGATCTTCTTCTGCGGCTGGCCGACCACCTGCCAATAGCGGCGCACGGTGCGGATCAGCACCTCGTTGGCCTCGGAGCCGGAGTTGGTGTAGATGGCATGGCTGTAGTGACCGGGCAGCAGGCTGAACAGCAGTTCGGACAGCTCGATCACCGCCGGGTGGGTGGTGTGGAAGAACATGTTGTAGTAGGCCAGCTGGTCCATCTGCGCGGCGGCGGCGGCGGTCAGGTCCTTGCGCCCATAACCCAGCTGGGTGCACCACAGTCCGGACATGCCATCCAGGTAGCGGCGGCCATCGTTGTCCCACAAGTACAGGCCCTCGCCGCGGGTGATCACCCGTGGCCCCTCGGCGTTGAGCGCCTTCTGGTCGAGGAAGGCATGGATGTGGTGGGCCGCGTCGCTGGCCTGGTAGTCGCGGGTCTCGCGGGTGACGGTGAAGGGTGCGTTCATGGTTGTGCTCCTAGGTAGAGGTCAGCGCAGCTGGATCCAGGTGGTCTTGAGCTGGGTGTACTTGTCGAACGAATGCAGCGAGAGGTCGGGGCCAAAACCGGACTGGCGTCCACCACCGAACGGCACGCTGACGTCCAGCGCATCGACGGTGTTGACCGACACGGTGCCGACCTTCAGGCGCCGGGCGACGCGGTGGGCGCGGTTGAGGTCGTCACTCCATACCGAGGCCGCCAGGCCATAGACGCTGTCGTTGGCCAATGCGATGGCTTGCTCCTCATCGTCGAAGGCGCTGACCGCCAGCACCGGGCCGAAGACCTCTTCCCGGGCCAGGGTCATGCCAGGGTTCACGCCGGTGAAGATCGTTGGCGTGATGAAGTTCTGCGAACCGTTCACGCTCAAGCGCTCGCCGCCGCACAGCAGGCGCGCGCCCTCCTCCCGGCCCTGGCCGATGGCGGCTTCGATACGCGCGGTCTGCGTCGCATCGACGATCGCGCCCGCACGGCTGGCAGGATCCAGCGGGTCGCCCGGCAACCACTCGCGGGCCTTGCGTACCAGGCGCTCGACGAATTCGTCATGGATCGACCGGTGCACATACAGCCGCGAGTTGGCCGAGCAGACTTCGCCCTGGTTGAAGAAGATGCCGAACGCAGCCTTCTCCGCGGCCAGGTCCAGGTCGCGGCAGTCGTCGAACACCAGGTTGGGGCTCTTGCCACCGCACTCCAGCCACACCTGCTTGAGGTTCGACTGCGCGGCGTACTGCATGAAGTACTTGCCCACTTGGGTCGACCCGGTGAACACCAGGCAATCCACGTCCGGGTGCAGCCCCAGGGCGCGCCCCGCCGTTTCGCCCAGGCCCGGCACCACATTGAACACACCCTCGGGCACGCCGGCCTGCAACGCCAGCTCGGCCAGGCGCAAGGCCGAGAACGGCGACTGCTCGGCAGGCTTGAGCACCACGCTGTTGCCGGCGGCCAAGGCCGGCGCGACCTTCCAGGCAGCCATGTCCAGCGGGAAGTTCCACGGCACCACCGCGCCCACCACGCCCAGGGCCTCGCGGGTGATCATCGCCACGGCGCTGGCCGCGGTGGGCGCGACTTGATCGTAGAGCTTGTCCAGCGCCTCGCCGTACCAGGCGAACACCTGGGCCGCACCCGGCACATCGATGGCGTAGGCATCCATCACCGGCTTGCCCATGTTCAACGAGTCGAGCAAGGCCAGCTCCTCGCGGTTGGCCAGCATCAACTCGGCCAGGCGCAATAGCACGCGCTTGCGCTCGGCCGGGGCCATGCGTGCCCAAGGTCCCTGTTCGAAAGCTTTACGGGCAGCGGCCACGGCCAGGTCGATCTCCATGTCGCCACAAGCGGCCACCTGTGCCAGACGCTGGTTGGTTGCCGGATTGATGGCATCGAACGTTTCGCCAGAGCTGGCCGACACTGGCCGGCCTTCGATCAACGCCGTGGTGATGAAGCGTTGCCGTGCAGCGCGCTGCTGCCAATCGCTTTTGGTATGCACGCAGGTCTCCCCTCCGGCCATGCGCGGGCCGGTGATTGTCGTTGTATGGATGAGGTGAAGCGGTGGTTCAGCGCCGTCGCAGGTAGCTTTCCAGCGGGTCCTTGCTCAAGCCTTCCTGGGTTTGCGCCAGGGAGGCGATGAACAGCGAAAACAACTCGGCGTGGGTGGCGATGTCGAGCTTGGCGTAGAGGTTCTTGCGGTGGCTCTTGACCGTGTCTTCGCTGATGCCCAGGCGCTCGGCCAATGACCGCGTCGAGTGGCCGCGCAGCAGGTACTGGGCAATGTGGCACTCGCGCTCGGTAAGCAGCGAAGAACCGAAGTTGTTAAGCGCGGCGTTGATCTGCCGGCCCAAGGCACTTTCGAAGCGCCCACCCGAGGCGCCGCTGGCCAACTGCCCCCAGTGCCGTCGCACGCTGGCCACCACCCAGGCGGCGACGCATTTGAGATCGCGCACCTCGCGGCCGGCGAGGCGGCGCACGCTACCCAGGGCGACGGCGATGGACAGCTGCGCGTCCAAAGGCACGAAGTAGTTGAGCTCGTCTTCCAGGTGGGCGTGCTGGTAGAACGCGGTGTAGTACTCGCTGCGCTTGAAATGGTCGGGGGCCACATCGCTCAGGCGGTAACAACCGGCAGGCACGCCGTCCATGCAGGCGCGGTAGAACGGGCACAACAGGTAGTAGCCTTCCAGGTACTTCTGCACGTTGCCCTCGGGCAGCCAGGGCCCTTCGTCATCCCTGACGAACAGGGCCGAAGGCAGGCCCTTGCGCGGATAGAGGAACACCGTGATGGCCTGGCACGGCGCCAACTGGTTGAGCGCGGCGAATAGCTCCTCGACGAAACCGGGCGTGCCGATGGCATCGACCACACGGGCCATCCGGGCGTACCAGTTGGGTGAGTTCAGCTGGGCGTTGCTCATTGTTGTCGTCCCCGCCAGGGTGAGTGCTGGGCGGGATTGTTTCATGGGGACGATGGAGCGGCTATCACCCTTCGGGGTGAGCGCCAGCATGTGGACGACCATCGCAGGACCGCTCCTACAGGGGGCGAGGAATTGCTACAGTGCCGCGTCAGGCCAGGAATGCACGGAATAATAAAAATGCAGGGTCGCCCTGCAGATTTGCCAATTGTGCAGGGTAAATTTGCATGACAGGATCGTTCGATCCGCCCGCGCATTCCAGGACTTCACTTGGAAAATCAATAACAAAGCAGGGAGACCGCGATGACCGCGCACGCTCAACCCTCGGCAACGGATCAGGTACTGGCCGAGGTCCGCAACCACATCGGCCACCTCACCCTCAACCGCCCCGCCGGCCTCAACGCCCTGACCCTCGACATGGTCCGCAGCCTGCGAAAACACCTTGACCAGTGGGCCGACGATCCGCAGGTGCACGCGGTGACATTGCGCGGCGAAGGCCCCAAGGGCTTCTGCGCCGGGGGCGATATCCGCTCGCTGCACGACAGTTTCAAGGCTGGCGAGACACTTCACGAGAACTTCTTCGTCGAAGAGTACGCCCTCGACCTGTGCATCCATCGCTACCGCAAGCCGATCCTGGTGCTGATGGATGGTTTCACCCTCGGCGGCGGCATGGGCCTGGCCCAGGGCTGCGACCTGCGCGTGGTCACCGAACGCAGCCGCCTGGGCATGCCCGAGGTCGGCATCGGCTACTTCCCGGATGTCGGCGGCAGCTACTTCCTGCCTCGCGTGCCTGGCGAGCTGGGTATCTACCTGGGCGTCAGCGGCACCCAGATCAAGGCGGCCGACGCGCTGTACTGCGGCCTGGCCGACTGGTACCTGGACAGCGCCAAGCTCGAGGCGCTCGATGCTGGCCTCGATAAACTGCAATTCGGTGAACACCCGCTCAAGGACCTGCAAGGCCTGTTGGCCCGCCTCGGCACCCAGGTGCTCGACAATGCGCCGCTGGCCGCCCTGCGCCCGGTGATCGACCACTTCTTCGCCCTGCCCGACCTGCCCAGCATCATCGAGCAACTGCGCGCGGTGAGCATCGGCGACAGCCATCAATGGGCGCTGGACACCGCCGCCCTGCTGGAGACCCGCTCACCGCTGGCCATGGCCGTGACCCTCGAACTGCTGCGCCGCGGTCGCCACCTGGCACTGGAAGACTGTTTCGCCATGGAGCTGCACATCGATCGGCAGTGGTTCGCCCACGGCGACATCATCGAAGGCGTGCGCGCCCTGATCATCGACAAGGACAAGCAACCGCGCTGGAACCCGCCGACCCTGGCCGGCCTGACCACGCAGCGCGTCGAGCAATTCTTCGAAGGCCTGTGAGCCCGGGAGTACACAGATGCAAGACCTGGAACTGAGTGAAGAACAGATCATGATCCGCGACATGGCCCGGGACTTCGCCCGCGGCGAGATCGCCCCGCATGCCCAGGCCTGGGAAAAGGCCGGCTGGATCGACGACGAAGTGGTGCGCAAGATGGGCGAACTGGGCCTGCTCGGCATGGTCGCCCCGGAACAGTTCGGCGGCAGCTACACCGACTACGTGGCCTACGCCCTGGCGGTGGAGGAAATCTCCGCCGGCGACGGTGCCACGGGCGCGATGATGAGCATCCACAACTCGGTCGGCTGCGGCCCGCTGCTGGCCTACGGCAACCCCGAGCAACAACAGGCCTGGCTGCCGAAGCTGGCCAGTGGCGAAGTGATCGGCTGCTTCTGCCTGACCGAGCCCCAGGCCGGCTCCGAAGCCCACAACCTGCGCACTCGCGCCGAACTGGTCGATGGCCACTGGGTCATCAATGGCGCCAAGCAGTTCGTCAGCAACGCGCGCCGGGCCAAGCTGGCCATCGTCTTCGCGGTCACCGATCCTGACCTGGGCAAGAAAGGCCTGTCGGCGTTCCTGGTGCCAACCGACAACCCAGGCTTCAAGGTCGACCGCAGCGAGCACAAGATGGGCATCCGCGCCTCCGACACCTGCGCGGTGACCCTGGACAACTGCCGCATCCCCGCCACCAACCTGCTCGGTGAGCGCGGCAAGGGCCTGGCTATCGCCCTGTCCAACCTGGAGGGCGGGCGCATCGGCATCGCCGCGCAGGCCCTGGGCATCGCCCGCGCGGCGTTCGAGGCCGCGCTGGCCTATTCGCGCGAGCGCATTCAATTCGGCAAGCCGATCAACGAGCACCAGAGCATCGCCAACCTGCTGGCCGACATGCAGGTACAGGTCAATGCCGCGCGCCTGCTGATCCTGCATGCCGCGCGCCTGCGCAGTGCTGGCAAGCCCTGCCTGTCAGAGGCGTCCCAAGCCAAGCTGTTCGCCTCGGAGATGGCCGAGCGGGTCTGTTCGATGGCCATCCAGGTGCATGGCGGTTATGGCTACCTGGAGGACTACCCGGTGGAGAAATACTATCGCGATGCGCGGATCACCCAGATCTACGAAGGGTCGAGCGAGATCCAGCGCATGCTGATCGCGCGGGAGCTCAAGCACTATTCGCTTTGACACCCAGCCCTTTCAAGGTCTTTGCGCTTTTTTCGGATGTGGCCGCTTCAATTCAAGATTGCCGGGGCTGCGTTGCAGCCCTTTCCGACCGGTCCGACGCCTCGGCAGGGCCGCTCCTACAGGTGACCGTGCCGTCCGGCCTTGCTGGCGAACCGGGCAGCGCAGAGCACGTGCTTGCTTAACGGCTAAACTCTATTGACCATTCCCACGCCGCAGCGCACGGCTGGGCCAACAGACCAGGCATGAACGGGGGGCTGCCACACGTGGAGGTGTGAGATGAGCCAGTTCAAGCGATTGTTCGTCATGCTTGGCCCGCAGATGCGCCATACCCCGGCCTTGCAGCGCGCGGCGGCACTGGCCGAATCCAGCGGCGCGCTGCTGGATGTCAACGTCCTCGTCGACGATGTCGACACCTTCGGCCTGATGGCCGACAGCCGCGACCGCGAACGGCTGCTCGAACACAATCGCCAGTGGCTGGCCGACGAAGCCGAGCAACTGCGCGGCGCCGGCCTGGATGTGTCCACTGAGCTGCTGTTGACCCGCGACCCGCTGGGCACCGTGCTCGAACAGATCGAGCGGCTGGGTTGCGACCTGCTGGTCAAGGATGTGCAGCACGAGCCGATCCTCAAGCGTCTGCTGGTCACCCCGCTGGACTGGCTATTGCTCAAGGACAGCCCGGTGGCGGTGCACCTGGTCAGCGACATCCGCCTGCCCCTGCCCCGGCAGATTGCCGCGGCGGTGGACCTCAACAGTCATGGCGACGGCGAACACCTGGACGAACAGGTGATCCGTAGCGCCCATGCCCTGGCCCTGCAATGCAACGCCGACCTGCACCTGCTGCACGTGTGCGATGCGGCCAAGACCCATATTGCCGACTTTGGCGCAGGCACGGTGACCATGCCGGGCTTCGACGCCAGCGTGCGCACCGCGCAGCGCGCGTCCTTCAACCGCCTGGGCGATCATCACCAGATAGCCTTGGAACGGCGGCATTTTCTCGAGGGGCCGGCGATCAAGGCGATCACCCAGTACATAGCCCAGGGCCGGGTAGATGTGATTGTCATGGGCAACCACCGCCATGACGCGCTGCACGCCTTCCTCGGCGGGACCACCGCGCATGTGCTGGAGCATCCTTTGTGCAACGTGCTGGCAATCAAGGCGGTACGCTAGCCGCCAGGCGAACCGGCTCGACGGTTTGTCGAGCGGTTCGCCCGCCTGGCTTAGAAGCCTTTGCTGTAGAACAGCGAGTACGACTCGATACCGTCGTTCGGCTGCTTGATGCCGGCGTTGGAATAGTGCATGGCACGAATGCCGACCTTCTGCTCGGCCGGCAGCTTCAGGCCGAAACCGATACGGTCTTCGAAGTTGACCGCCGAGCCCAGGCGCTGGTCGCCGACGTCGGTCTTGGAGAACGCCGCCAGGCCGATGCCGGCCTCGATGAACGGGGTGTAGGTGAAGCCGCTGAACTCATAGACGAACACCGGGCTGAACGACAGCGAGTGGGCGCCGCTGGCCTCCCCGCCTTCCCAGTAGGTGTAGGCCGCATCCCAATAGCCGGTCAGGTGGCCGGTGCTGCTTTCCAGCCATTTCTTGTCCCAGTCGAACGACAAGCCGATTCGGTAGGTCATGTCGCCCTGACCGGTGGCACCGACGGCGCCGGAGACTTGCGCGGCCTGGGCCAGGTTGGCCCCGGCGAGCGCCAGCACGGCGGCGGCCAGCGAGGTGGCGAGACGGGTTTTCATCAATGACTTCTCCTGATGGTCTTCACGGACAGGCCCGCGTCCCCATGGCGCGGGCCTGTAGCATGCGGGGGCTGCGCCCCTCGTTCTACACCTGCGGCCCCGCGCATCCAGCAGGGTTACAAGTGGTAATACTTCTTGGATTATTGTCCGAATAGACTGAAAGTTGAAAGTGCTTTGCCACTATTGGCTAAGTGCCTGTAATCAGGATGATGGTTCAATAATTTTCATACTCCCTTTGCCTCGGCCCGTTGCTCAGTCGGCATAGCGCTCCTCCAGCAACTTGATGAACATGCTCAAGCTGCGCGAGACCGTGCCGCGCCGCCAGACCAGCCAGGTTTTCAGGTAGCGGAAGTCCTCGGCCATCGGCCAGGCGCTGACGGTGCTGCAGCCAGGCATGTTGTCGAGCATGCTGCGCGGCATCATCGCCAGCCCGGCTCCTGCGCTGACGCAGGCAAGCATGCCGTGGTAGGACTCCATCTCGTGGATCTTGCCCGGTACCGCCTGGTCGTGGACGAACCAACGCTCGAAATGGTGGCGGTACGAGCAGTTGGCGCGAAAGGCATAGATGCTGGCGCCATTGACATCCCGGGCGCGGGTTACCGGCGCATGGTTGAGCGGCGCGATGAGCATCATTTCCTCCTCGAACACCGGCATGCCTTCGAGCGTGGGATGCAACACCGGGCCGTCGACGAATGCGGCCACCAACCGCCCGGACAACACCCCCTCCAGCATGGTCCCCGACGGCCCGGTGGACAGGTCCAGCTCGACCTTGGGGTACAGCTGGTTATAGGCGGCCAGCAGCGCCGGGATGCGTACTGCGGCGGTGCTCTCCAGCGAGCCCAGGGCAAAGGTACCCTGCGGGTCCTCGCCGGCCACGGTCAGGCGCGCCTCATGCACCAGGTCGAGGATACGCCGGGTGTATTCGAGAAAGTTCCAGCCCGCCGGCGACAGGCGCAGACGGCTTTTCTCGCGTATGAACAACTCGACACCCAGGTCTTCTTCCAACTGTTTGATGCGCGTCGTCAGGTTAGAGGGCACCCGGTGAATGTGCTGGGCTGCCGCGCTGATACTGCCGTGCTCGGCCACGGCCTTGAAGATCTCCAGTTGCACCAGGTCCACAGTCATTCTCCAAACGTGAATGTTTCGCTCATTATTATTCAGTTTTCAATAAACCTCGCTACCCCTAGTCTGGCGTCACTGGTTCACAACAACGAGACGCCTGCCATGAGCGAGATCAGCAGCCTGACCCATGCCATTTCCGTCGACCCGTACAGCGGCGAGCGGATCGGCCACTACGCCTTCGACACCGACGCCGCACTGGAAGCGGCGTTGCAGCGCGCCAAGGTTGGCTACAGCCAGTGGCGTCGGGTGTCACTGGCTCAGCGCAGCGAATACCTCATTGCCCTGGCTGACGCCTTGCAGGCCAACACCGAGGCTTTCGCCCAGATGATCGCCCGCGAAATCGGCAAGCCGATCGCCCAGGCGCGTGGCGAAGTCACCAAGTGCGTCGGCCTATGCCGTTGGTATGCCGAGCACGGCCCGGCGATGCTCGCGCCAGAACCTACACAGGTGGAAAAAGCCCGTATCGAGTACCGCCCGCTGGGTCCGATTCTTGCCGTGATGCCGTGGAACTTCCCGCTCTGGCAGGTGCTGCGCGGCGCCGTCCCGGCCCTGTTGGCCGGTAACACCTATGTACTCAAGCATGCGCCCAACGTAATGGGCAGCGCCTACCTGCTGGCCGACCTGCTCAAGCGCGCCGGCTTGCCGGAGGGGGTGTTCGAAGTGCTCAACGTCACCGCCGAAGGCGTGACGCGGGCGATCAACGACCCACGTATCGCCGCCGTCACCCTCACCGGCAGCGTGCGCGCAGGCATGGCGATTGGCGCACAAGCGGGCGCTGCGTTGAAGAAGTGTGTGCTTGAGCTGGGCGGCAGTGATCCATTCATCGTGCTGGCCGACGCCGACCTCGATGCCGCGGTGCAGGCCGCGGTGATCGGCCGCTACCAGAACACTGGCCAGGTCTGCGCCGCGGCCAAGCGCCTGATCGTCGAAGCCAGCATCGTCGAGGCGTTCACCGAGAAGTTCGTCGAGGCTACCCGTGCCTTGGTGGTCGGCAACCCGCTGGATGAGGCGACGTACATTGGCCCGATGGCTCGCTTTGACCTGCGTGACGAGCTTGATGGCCAGGTCCAGGCGACCCTGGCCGAAGGCGCCACCTTGCTGTTGGGCGGACACAAGCTGGATGGCGTGGGCAACTTCTATGCGCCGACGGTGCTGGGTAATGTCACCTCGGATATGACGGCCTTCAGGCAGGAGCTGTTTGGCCCGGTGGCGGCGATCATCTGCGCCCGGGATGCCGAGCATGCGCTGGAGCTGGCCAACGACAGCGAGTTCGGCCTGGCGGCGACGATCTACACCGCCGACTACGCCCTGGCCGAGCGCATGACCGCCGCGCTCGACACCGGAGGGGTGTTCATCAACGGCTACTGCGCGTCCGATCCACGGGTGGCGTTTGGCGGGGTGAAGAAAAGTGGGTTCGGGCGGGAGTTGTCGCACTTTGGCGTGCGGGAGTTCACCAACGTGCAGACGGTTTGGCTGGATCGCAACTGATCGACTTCGCATCGCAATGGCATTGCCGTTGCCGTTGCCGTTGCCGTTGCCGTTGCCGTTGCCGTTGCCGTTGCCGTTGCCGTTGCCGATCAAGAGGCTAGCGCCAAACCCAGCGAGCGACAGCTGCGTCAGCCCAGGCGCCGCCCGTACCTTCGCGACTTCAGGAGGCCGAACGCAGGCCTTGCGCAGGGAGGTGACGGGCATGGATGCCCGTCAAGCGCTGGGGCCCAGGATGGGCCCTACAGCGCGGTCCTCCCGGGAGCAAGGCCGGAGTGAGGGAACCCGGAGCGCAGCGGAGGGCCGGATGAATGGAGCGCAGCGTTTTTTGGTTACTTTTTGTCGCGTTTGACAAAAAGTGACTCGCCGTTGAACTGCCCCCCGAAAGTTGGACGCCTGACCCCAAGCGGAGGGTGTTCCATGACGAAATACGACCTAGCGCTCAAGCAAGCACTCATCGAGGAGTGTCTTTCTGCCCGGAGTGTTCATGAGGTGGCACTGAGGCATAGCCTGAGTGCATCGCTGCTGCGCCGTTGGATAAAGGGCTATGAGCAACACGGTGCTGCAGGTCTGGCTACCAAGTACAGCCACTACGACGCCCAGTTCAAGTTGAAGGTTTTGCAGTGCATCGAGCAAGACGGACTGTCAGCCCAGCAAGCCTGCATACAGTTTGATATTCGTGGCCCGAGTAGCATCAGGCAATGGAAAAGGTTGTACGATGAAGGCGGACTAGAAGCACTTCACCCGCATCGTGCCCGAGAATCCAGTATGCCCCGCAAAGCATCAGAACAACCCAACGTAAGCCCTGCTAAGCCTGCAGATGCTGAGTTGACACCTAAGCAAATGCTCGAAGAGCTGGAGTATTTACGTGCGGAGAATGCCTATCTAAAAAAGCTCGATGCCTTGATCCAAGCGGATCCACGCACTGCGCAACCAAGAAAGCGCAGGCTGTCCAAGGATTGAGGCATGAACATCGACTGGCTCTGCTGTTACGTGCTGCAGGGCTGGCACGCAGTACCTTCTATTACCAAAGCAAAGCCTTGGTGGCCGACAAGCATGCGGCCCTCAAAGAACGCATCAAGAGTGTCTATCACAGGCATAAGGGGCGGTACGGCTATCGCCGCATCACCGCCGTGCTTGGGTGCCATGGCGAGGTGATCAATCACAAGAAGGTGCAGCGGTTGATGCAGTTAATGGATCTGAAATCGCTGGTAAAAGTGAAGAAATATCGCTCCTACCGAGGTTCCGAAGGGCTTGTTGCATCTGATCTGCTCAAGCGTGAGTTCAAGGCGGAAGCCCCTAATCAGAAATGGGTAACCGATGTGACAGAGTTCAAGGTGAAAGGGCAGAAGCTGTTTCTTTCGCCTGTGATGGACCTGTACAACGGCGAAATTCTTGCCTATCAGATCAATCCGCGCCCTGAGTTCAAGATGGTGTCGGCGATGTTGGAGCAAGCTTTCGAGCGGCTGAACCCAGATGACAAACCGATATTGCACTCCGATCAGGGCTGGCAATACCGACAGCCCGCTTATCGACATATGCTGGGCAGAAAGAAAATACAACAGAGTATGTCGCGTAAGGGTAACTGCCTGGACAATGCCGCGATGGAAAGCTTCTTTGGCACACTCAAGAGCGAGTTTTTCTATTTGCAATCGTTTGAGAGTGTTGAACAACTGGCGTCAGGCCTTGAGGACTACATCGCCTACTACAACCAAG
Source organism: Pseudomonas xantholysinigenes (assembly GCF_014268885.2). Taxonomy (NCBI): domain Bacteria; kingdom Pseudomonadati; phylum Pseudomonadota; class Gammaproteobacteria; order Pseudomonadales; family Pseudomonadaceae; genus Pseudomonas; species Pseudomonas xantholysinigenes. The sequence goes on from NZ_CP077095.1 coordinate 3,007,587, forward strand.
AGCGTATAAGTCTAAGACTGAATGGCTTGAGTCCGGTACAATTTCGGACCCAAGCGCTGAACCCATAGCGTACCCCGTCCAACTTTCGGGGGTCAGTTCACGTAAGGGCGAAAAGGTGACTATGCGTCGGCATCGTAAATGAATGCGCTTACATCTGTAGAAACCCACGCCGACCGACTTTGACTTTGACTTTGACTTTGACTTTCAAAGCGTGGATCTTGAAAGTTATACGCTCATTCATTGACGATGGCGACGCATAGTCACCTTTCCGCCCTTACGGCGGGTCCCTTTTTGAAGGATCAAAAAGGAACCAAAAAATCCTCGCTCCATTCATCCGGCCCCTACGCTGCGCTCCGGGGTCCCCTCGCTCCGTTCTTGCTCCCGGGAGGACCGCGCTGAACGCCCCATCCTGGGGCGCAGCGCTTGACGGGCATCCATGCCCGTCACCTCCCTTCGCAAGAACTCCGCTCGGCCTCCTGAAGTCGCAATTGGCGGCGCCTGAACTATCGCGCATTTAAAAGCAAGATCAAGATCAAGATCAAGATCAAGATCAAGATCAAGATCAAGATCAAGATCAAGATCAAGATCAAGATCAAGTTGAATTTCCTGTTACTTATAACTTTCCTGTCAAGACCCTAACAATAGAAACCCTTACAAACACCTGAGCCGCATTATTGCCAAAATCTGTACCTTGTTTGCCCACACGATAGGTTAATAATCCCTCACCTCCCCCCCTGATCCCCGGAGGTACCGATGACCACCCACACCCGCCGCCTCACCATCACCGACCTTGCGGCCATGAAGCATCAGCAGAAAATCACTGCCCTCACCGCCTACAGCACCCCAATCGCCCGGCTGATCGACCCGCTGATGGATTTCATCCTCGTCGGCGACTCCACCGCCATGGTTGCCTATGGTCGACGCTCGACCCTGGCCATGGGCCTGGAAGAAACCATCGCCCACACCCGCGCCGTGGTGGACTGCACCCAGCATGCCTGCGTGATCGCCGACATGCCCTTCGGCAGCTACCAGGAATCGTTCGCCCAAGCCCTGCGCAACTGCGCACGCGTGCTCGCCGAAACCGGCTGCGACGCCGTGAAACTCGAAAGCAACCAAGCCCTGGCACCGACCGTCGCCTTCCTCGTCGAGCGCGGCATTCCCGTGATGGCCCATATCGGCCTGATGCCGCAGTTCGTCAACCTGATGGGCGGCTACAAAGCCCAGGGCCTGACCGAAACAAGCGCCACGACCATCAAGCAGGACGCCCAGGCCAACCTCGCCGCCGGAGCCTTCAGTCTGCTGCTCGAAGGCGTCGCCGAACCCGTGGCCCGATACATCAGCGAACACAGTGCGGTGCCCTGCATCGGCATTGGCGCCTCGCCGGCCTGCGATGGGCAAATCCTCGTCACCGAGGACCTGCTCGGCCTGGGCGGGCCAAATACACCGCGCTTCGTCAAGCAATATGCCGACGTCGCCGCCGTGATCCGCGCAGGCTGCGAACGCTACGCCAACGATGTGCGTCAGGGTGAGTTCCCCCAGCCGCAACATTGCTACGGCTGCTGAGGCGCCTCGCGGATCGCCTGGGCCAGGCTGACCACCGCGCCCTCGATGTCCTGCCCCCAGTCGACGGTGAAACTAAGCCGCAGATGGTCGCGCCAATGACCGGTCTGGCTGAACATCGTCCCCGGCGCTATGACGATGCCTTGAGTCAACAGGCGTTCACAGACACCCTGCATATCGACCCCACGCGTTGCCTGCAGCCAGAACGCGGCCCCCGCCACCGGCGACGTCAAACGCAGGCAGTCGCCGGCATGCCGGTGCAGGAGAGCCGCCATGCGCGCCCGGCTCGCGGCCAGCTGGCGGGCCAGCTCTGCCAGGTGCCGCTCCAGGCGCCCCGCCGCCAATAGCCGCGCAATGGCCTGCTGGCGACAGGCTGGCAGGCGAAAACCATGTACAAGAAACGCTTGCTCGAGCACCGCGGCGCCGCCGCGGCACAGCAGGTAACCGAACGGCGCCTCGGCGCCAAGGCACTTGTCCAGGCTGGCGAACACCAGCAGGCGCTGTGGGTCAGCGAAGTCACGGTATCGCGGCAACGCCGGATCCCCGCACAGGTCACCGTAGGTGTCGTTCTCTAACAGCCAGACCCCGTGCTCGGCCAGCAAGGTACACACCTGCTGCTTGTCCTGTGCAGGCATCAGCCCGCCTTGGGGCACGTTCACCGTCGACGACAGCAACGCCGCCTGCACCGGCGCCGTGGCCAGCAAATGAGCCATGGCCTCTAGATCGAAGCACCCCTCCCGCCCCAGCGGCATTTCCACCGTTTCCAATCCTGCCGTTTGCAACAGGCGCAACACCAGCCATGAACAAGGTGATTCCACCAGCACCCGAGCGCCCATCGGCAGCAAGGTGCGCAAGGCCAGCAGCAACACACTGCGCAGCTCGGAGCCAATGAACACCTGGTCGGCCTGCCAGTGATGGTCGAGATCGCGGCTGTAGCGAGCAGCCAGGGCCTGGCGCAGTTCAGGATCGCCGCAGGGCGAGAAAGGCGGCGTATCGCTATGCGGCAGCTGCCGCGACAGGGCACGTTCGAGTGTCAGCAGCGGGACGTTGAGATTGGCCAGCAGGCTCGGCGCATCGCTGCTCAGGGCCAGCATCCCGGGCTGGCGGGCACTGAGATAGACACGGTCGATCAGCGCCGCATTGGCCGGTGCGGCGGCGACGTCGCGGGCGACGCTGAAGTAACCGATCTTGGGGCGCGCCTGGATCCGTCCCTGGGCCTCGAGCAAAGCGAAGGCCTGCTTGCTGCTCGACAGCGAGACCCGCAAGTGGCGGGCGACCTGGCGCAATGACGGCAAGCGATGCGCCTGCGCCGAGGCGCGGGCATCGAGCCAGTCGCTGAGGTAGCGATGGACCTTCTGGTAGGTGAAACGGGGTGTGCGCTCGGTATCCATGCCGGACCTTTCAAGAGGCTGCGCTGACACGCAGGGAACAGGACTGGCAAGAATACCGCGTCGCCTGCTTCGCGGCTAAAGCCGCTCCTACAGGTACAGTGCATGGCCTGAGCTCAACCAATCCCTGCGCCCTGTGCTGCCTGAGCGCAAAACCTGAGATCAGTGCGATCCCTGTGGGAGCGGCTTCAGCCGCGAACACCGGCGCAGCCGGTGCCAGGCGCCGCATCGCCGCCTCCAGCTAGCGCTCAAAACCCTCGTGCGCGGCGCAGTGTCTCGCTCGGCAGTTCTCGAAACAGCTGGCGATAACTTTCAGAAAACCGCCCCAGGTGCCAGAACGACCAGCGCATGGCCACCTCGGCCACGGTCACGCCCTCCTCGCGCAGCAGGTCGCGCCGCGCGCCATTGAGCCTGCGCAAACGCAGCCAGTGCGCCGGCGGCAGGCCGGTGAAGGCCTTGAATGCCTGCTGCAACTGGCGTAGCGAAACCCCGGCAACCTCGGCCAGCTCCAACAGATTGAGGGTTTCGTCCGGACAATCGGCAGCCCATTCGCTGACCCGGCGCATGATCGCCCGTTCCTCGTCACGCCGCCCCAGCGCCTGGCCTTGCAGGCGCTGGCCGGCGTTGTCGAGGACGAACAGGCAGTCTTCCAGCAATTGCTCAGCCAGTACCTGCCCTTGCAGAGACGTCTCGGCCTGGCCCAGGCGGGTCAGCGTGGCGCTCAGCCAACTGCCGAACACAGCGGTCTGCTGGCAGGCCAGCGGCACCATGAATAGGCCGCGCAAACGCTCCAGGTCCAGCCCATGGCTGGCCAGAAACGGCTGCTCGAACACCACCGCCACTTCCTGGTAGTTCTCGGGCGTGATCCAGATATTGCGGCAGTCTTCGTTGAGCAGGTACAGGCTGTTCTCGCTGCGGTCGAAACAAAACGCCAAGGCGCCGCTGGGAGCGCGGAAGAACTGCTCGACCCGCGTATTCAGGCGCTCCTCGTACACCTCCACGCCCTCCAGCGCCAGCCAGCGCAGTTGCCCGTTGAAATGCCCAGGGGACATCTGCCGGTACTGCTGCTGCCAGCCAGGGGTGGCGCGGATCTGCTCGGTCACATCGGTGGTCCGCAGATCCTGGACTTGCAAGGCGGTTGGCGTGTTCACGCACGGTCCTATTGCACTCTTTTGGTGCATTCAACAACGCAGAAAGTGGATAGATCGCCCCGCGGGGCTGCGCCCAAGATAGCCCTCAGCGTCACCTGTGGGAAGTGCCCCACGGCACAGCGCGCCTTGCGTCCCACCACAACAACCCAACCAAGAGGTCTGTATGAACGCCCCCTTCGATCAGCTGTCCACCTGGCTGAAAGAACACCGGATCACCGAAGTCGAATGCGTGATCAGCGACCTGACCGGCATCGCCCGCGGCAAGATCGCCCCGACCGCCAAGTTCCTCCACGAGCGCGGCATGCGCCTGCCCGAGAGCGTGCTGCTGCAGACCGTCACCGGCGACTACGTCGACGACGATATCTACTACAGCCTGCTCGACGCCGCCGACATCGACATGGTCTGCCGCCCCGATCCCACGGCGGTGTACCAGATCCCCTGGGCCATCGAACCGACCGCCATCGTTATCCACGACACCTTCGACAAGCAGGGCAACCCCATCGAGCTGTCGCCGCGCAACGTGTTGAAGAAAGTGCTCAAGCTCTACGCAGACAAAGGCTGGCAGCCGATCGTCGCGCCGGAAATGGAGTTCTACCTGACCCAACGCTGCGAAGACCCGGACTTGCCGCTGCAAGTACCGATGGGGCGCTCGGGCCGTGCCGAAAGTGGCCGCCAGTCGTTCTCCATCGACGCCGCCAACGAATTCGACCCACTGTTCGAGGACGTCTATGACTGGTGCGAGATCCAAGGCCTGGACCTGGACACGCTGATCCACGAAGACGGCCCGGCGCAGATGGAAATCAACTTCCGCCACGGCGACGCGCTGGACCTGGCCGACCAGATCACCGTGTTCAAGCGCACCATGCGCGAGGCGGCGCTCAAGCACAACGTCGCCGCCACCTTCATGGCCAAGCCGATCACCGACGAGCCGGGCAGCGCCATGCACCTGCACCAGAGCGTGGTCGACATCGCCACCGGCAAGCCGATCTTCGCCAATGAAGACGGCAGCATGAGCGCGCTGTTCCTGCACCATATCGGTGGCCTGCAGAAGTACATCCCCAAGCTGCTGCCGATGTTCGCGCCGAACGTCAACTCGTTCCGCCGCTTCCTGCCCGACACTTCGGCGCCGGTGAATGTCGAGTGGGGTGAGGAGAACCGCACCGCCGGCCTGCGCGTGCCGACTTCCAGCCCCGAGGCCATGCGCGTGGAAAACCGCCTGCCGGGCGCCGATGCCAACCCCTACCTGGCCATCGCCGCCAGCCTGCTGTGCGGCTACATCGGCATGGTCGAGGGGATCGAGCCGAGCGCGCCGGTACAGGGCCGCGCCTACGAGCGGCGCAACCTGCGCCTGCCGATCACCATCGAGGACGCGTTGCAGCACATGGAAGACTGCGAAAAGGTCCGCGAGTACCTGGGCCAGAACTTCGTCCAGGGCTACGTGGCGGTCAAGCGCGCCGAGCATGAGAACTTCAAGCGGGTGATCAGCTCCTGGGAGCGCGAGTTCCTGATGTTGAGCGTTTGACCCCATAGAGGGCGCCTGTGGGAGCGGGTTCAGCCGCGAATGTGATTGAACCTTCACCGCCGCATTCGCGGGTAAACCCGCTCCCACAGGCAACGCGCTGCCCATAAGCGTGCGCAAACTCCGTTACACCGAACCCGAAGAACAAGACCAACGAGGTGTCGACATGCGTCATCCGAAAGCCCTGATCCCCGCAACCTTCGCCCTGCTGTTCGCTGCCGCCGCGCACGCCCAGCCGACAGTGAGCGTGTACAACTGGACTGACTACATCGGTGACACCACCCTGGCCGACTTCCAGGCCAGCAGCGGGATCAAGGTGGTCTATGACGTGTTCGACTCCAACGAGACCCTGGAGGGCAAGCTGCTGGCCGGGCGCACCGGTTACGACGTGGTCGTGCCCTCCAACCATTTCCTTGCGCGCCAGGCCCAGGCCGGCGCCTTCCTGCCGCTGGATCGCAGCAAACTGTCGAACTGGCGGCACCTGGACCCCAAGCTACTCAAGCAATTGGAGCAGAATGACCCCGGCAACCAGTACGCCGTGCCTTACCTCTGGGGCACCAACGGCATTGGCTACAACGTCGACAAGGTCAAGGCCGTGCTGGGTATCGACAAGGTCGATTCCTGGGCGGTGCTGTTCGAACCGGAGAACCTGAAGAAGCTCAAACAGTGCGGTGTGGCGTTCATGGACTCCCCCGACGAACTGTTCCCGGCCATCCTCAACTATCTAGGCATGGACCCGCGCAGCGAGAAGCCCGGCGACTACAAAAAAGCCGAGGCCCGCCTGCTGGAGCTGCGCCCCTACATCACCTACTTCCATTCCTCCAAGTACGTCTCGGACCTGGCCAATGGTGATGTCTGCGTGGCCTTCGGCTATTCCGGAGACGTGTTCCAGGCCGCCCATCGTGCCGAGGAAGCCGGTAACGGCGTGAAGGTGGCCTATAGCATTCCCAAGGAAGGCAGCAACCTGTGGTTCGACCTATTGGCCATCCCCAAGGATGCCAAGAATCCCGACCAGGCCCTGGCCTTCATCAACTACCTGCTCGACCCGCAGGTGATCGCCAAGGTCAGCGCCACGGTCGGCTACGCCAACGCCAACCCGGACGCCAAGGCCGACATGGCCCCGAGCCTGGTGAACAACCCCGAGATCTATCCACCGCAGGAGGTCCTGGACAAGCTGTATGTCTCGACCATGCCCAGCCCGGGCATCCTTAGGCAGATGACCCGCTCCTGGAGCAAGATCAAGTCCAACCGCTGAGCCGAGCCCCGTCATGCCACAAATGAATGAACACACTGCGTCCTACTACGCCGCCTCGGCACGCCAAGGCACACCCTACCCCGTGCTCGACCAGGAGCTGCAAGCCGACGTCTGCGTGGTCGGCGGCGGCCTGACCGGGGTCAATGCCGCCCTGGAACTTGCCGAGCGCGGCCTCTCGGTGATCCTGCTGGAGGCCCGCCGTATCGGCTGGGGCGCCAGCGGGCGCAACGGTGGCCAGCTGATCCGCGGCATCGGTCATGACGTCTCGGGCTTTGCCCGGCACGTCGGCCAGGATGGCGTGCATTACCTGAAGCAAGCCGGCATCGACTCGGTGGCGCTGGTGGCCCGGCGCATCGAGCAATACGGCATCGACTGCGACCTGCGCTGGGGTTTTTGCGAACTGGCCAACACCCCGGCGCAATTCGCGGCATTCGAAGACGAACAGCGCGACCTGGCCGAGCTCGGCTATCGCCACGAGACACGCCTGGTCGCCCCGCAGCGCATGCACGAGATCGTTGCCAGCGACCAGTACGCCGGTGGCCTGGTCGACATGGGCTCGGGCCACCTGCACCCACTCGACCTGGTCCAGGGCGAGGCGCGCGCCGCCCATGGCCTGGGCGTGAAGATCTTCGAGCAGAGCCCGGTGCTGCGCATCGAGCACGGCAGCACCGTGACCCTGCACACGGCCCGTGGCAAGGTGCGCGCTCAAAGCCTGGTGCTTGGCTGCAACGCCCACCTGGACGAGCTGGAGCCACGCCTGAGCGGCAAGGTGCTGCCGGCCGGCAGCTACGTCGTGGCCACCGAGCAGTTGCCCGCGCACGTTGCCCGCGCATTGATCCCGCAGAACATGGCGCTGTGCGACCAGAAGGTCGGGCTGGACTACTACCGCCTCACCGCCGACCATCGCCTGCTGTTCGGCGGCGCCTGCCACTATTCCGGCCGCGACCCGAAGGACATTGGCGCCTACATGCGGCCGAAGGTACTGAAGGTGTTCCCGCAACTGGCCGAGGTGCGCCTGGACTACCAATGGGGCGGCATGATCGGCATCACCGCCAACCGCTTCCCCCAGGTTGGGCGGCTGAGCCAGCACCCGAATGTGTTCTATGCCCAGGGTTACTCCGGGCATGGGCTCAACGTCACCCACTGGACAGCGAAACTGCTGGCCGAAGCCATCGCCACCCAGGCCAGCTACGGGTTGGATGTGTTCAGCAGCGTGCCGCACCTGACCTTCCCCGGGGGCAAGGCGTTGCGCTCGCCGCTGCTGGCCCTGGGGATGTTGTGGTACCGGTTGCGTGAAACGCTGGGGTGAGCACTTGAGGAGCCGGGGTCGCTTTGCGAAAAACCACCAGTACCTTGAAAGGGATACTCCAACCGCTGGCCAACCGCCAAGCACCTGCTAGCGTTGTTCTGGCCACTTCCCTCATGGAACCTTTGATCATGATGCAACTGTCTCGCACCACCCTGCTGTGCGCTGCCTTGCTGGCGTTGGTTGCCTGTTCCAGCAACCGTGTCGACCCCAAGGACTACTCCGGATTCCTCAAGGACTACAGCCGCCTGAAGCCCGCCGAAAGCGCCTCGGGCGCGCCGGTGATGCGCTGGGTCGACCCGGACATCAAGGCCAGCCAGTACACCAAGGTATTCATCGAACCGAGCCAGTTCTATCCCAAGCCGCAGCCTACCGACGTGATCTCGGCGCAGACGCTGCAAGCCATCACCCGCTACTTCAATGACGCGATGCGCCGCGAGTTGGGCAGTGTGCTGACCTTGGTCAAGAGCCCCGGGCCAAACACCATCGTGGTACGCCCGGCGATCACCGCCGTGTCCACCAGCAGCGAAGGCCTCAAACCATACGAGGTAATCCCCATCGCGCTGGTCGCCGCCGCGGTCAACACCGCCGCTGGTGGGCGTGACCAGGAGGTGGACATCGCCGTGGAAGCGGCCTTCCTCGATGGCGCCAATCAGAAGGTCCTGGCCCAGGTCGTGCGCAAGGGCAGTGGCAAGGAGCTGGAGAACAAGACCACCCAGCTGACGTTGGACGACGTCAAGCCGGTACTCGATGGCTGGGCCAGCGACATGCGTCGCAGCTTCGTGGCGCTACAGCAAAAAGCCAAGTGAACGAGCGCGCAGGCCGGCTCCTTGCGCAGGAGCCGGCCTGGCAATCAGGCGACGAAGCTGTAGACGATCGCCGACAAGGTGATCAGGCCGATCAAAACCACAAATACATTCGACAGTTTGCCCGAGTACTGACGCAGCGCCGGCACCTTGTGCACCGCGTACATCGGCATCAGGAACAGCAAACAGGCGATCACCGGGCCACCCAGGCTCTCGATCAAGCCGAGGATGCTCGGGTTCAGGGTCGCCACCGCCCAGCAGGTCAGCACCATGAACAGCGCCGTGACACGCTCCAGGCGCTTGGCCGGCCAGGTCTTGCCGCGCCCGCGCAGGCTCTTGACGATCATGCCCTGGAAGCCCTCACTGGCGCCGATGTAATGGCCAAGGAACGACTTGGTGATCGCCACCAGCGCGATCAGCGGCGCGACGAACGCGATCACCGGGGTCTGGAAGTGGTTGGCCAGGTACGACAGGATCGAGATGTTCTGCGCCTTGGCCGCCGCCAGGTCGCCTGGGCTCAGGGCCAGCACGCAGCTGAAGCAGAAGAACATCACCGTCAGCACCATCATCACATGGGCAGTGGCCAGGGTACGCCCGCTCTTGCGATCGGCATCAAGGCCATAGCGGTGTTTCTGGTCGACGGCGAACGCCGAGATGATCGGCGAATGGTTGAACGAGAACACCATCACCGGGATCGCCAGCCACAGGGTCAGCAGCAGTTTCGAGGCACTGAAGCCTTCGTTGGCCTGGGCGAAGAAGGCGCCATTCCAGTTGGGAATCAGGCTCAGGGCCAGCAACAGCAGCGAGGCGACGAAGGGGTACACCAGCACGCTCATGGCCTTGACGATGATCTGCTGGCCACAACGCACCACGATCATCAATCCACAGATCAGCAACAGCGCGAGCAAGGCTCGGGGCGGCGGGGCGATGTGCAGCTGGTGCTCGAAGAAGCTGGTCAGGGTGTTGGTCAGCGCAACGCTGTAGACCAGCAGGATCGGGAAGATGGCAAAGAAGTACAGCAAGGTGATCAATTTGCCGGCACCGGTGCCGAAGTGCTCTTCGACCACTTCGGTGATGTCTTCGTTGCCGCCTTTGCGCCCGGAAAGCACGAAGCGAGTCAGTGCCCGATGGGCGAAGAAGGTCATGGGGAATGCCAGCAGCGCCAGGATCAGTAACGGCCAGAAGCCGCCGACCCCGGCGTTGATCGGCAGGAACAGGGTGCCGGCGCCGATGGCCGTGCCATACAGGCCCAGGGCCCAGGTGGTGTCGTGACGGTTCCAGGTGCTCGCGCCCGCAGCCGGGGCAGCCGAATCCGCACGCATGCGCGTGGTGCTTTGTACATCTGTCATAGGTATCGCCTTGTAGTTGTTTTTGTCGCAGGTACAGCGGGTATTGCAGGTCGCTTATTGATTTAGCCAGGCCCTGTAGGAGCGGCCTTGCGTCGCGAAAGGGGTGCGCAGCGGCCCCAGATTCCGAGCCACAATCGCCACTGCTGGGGCTGCTGCGCAGCCCTTTCGCGACGCCAGGCCGCTCCCACAGGGGGATAGTTCCCTGCGCGGCAGCGTAGCCCGAAGGGCTCGGCGATCTCCTACAGCGCAGTCAGTACGAAGCCATCAACACTCGACGAAGGCGACGGCCAGGCCGCCGCGCGATGTTTCCTTGTAGTTGGCATGCATGTCCGCGCCGGTATCACGCATGGTGCGGATCACCCGGTCGAGGGAAATGAAGTGTTCGCCGTCGCCACGCAAGGCCATCTGCACGGCATTGATCGCCTTCACTGCGGCGATCGCGTTGCGTTCGATACAGGGGATCTGCACCAGGCCGCCCACCGGGTCGCAGGTCAGTCCAAGGTTGTGCTCCAGGGCGATTTCGGCAGCGTTTTCCAGCTGCGGCGGCGTGGCGCCAAGTACCTCGGCCAGCCCTGCGGCGGCCATCGAGCAGGCCGAACCGACCTCGCCCTGGCAACCAACCTCGGCGCCGGAAATCGAAGCGTTCTTTTTGCACAGGATGCCCACCGCGGCAGCGGCCAGCAGGAACGCCACCACATCGTCGTCGCAGGCGCCGGGGTTGAACTTCATGTAGTAGTGCAGCACCGCCGGGATGATCCCCGCCGCACCATTGGTGGGCGCGGTAACCATGCGTCCGCCGGCGGCGTTCTCTTCGTTGACGGCCAGGGCGAACAGGTTGACCCACTCCATGGCGCTGAGGGTCGAGCCGATCACATTGGGTTTGCCCAGCTCCTGCAGGCTGCGGTGCAGGCGCGCCGCGCGGCGCTTGACCTTGAGTCCGCCAGGTAGGATGCCTTCGTTGCGCAGGCCGTTGTTGACGCACTCGCCCATCGCCGCCCAGATCTTCAGCAACCCTTCGCGGACTTCGCTTTCCGGCCGCCAGGCACATTCGTTGGCCAGCATCAGCTGGCTGACGCTGAGGTTGTGGGCCTTGCACAGCGCCAGCAACTCGGCGCCACTGGAAAACTCGTAGGGCAGCTCGACCTGCCCGCCAGCGGCCTGCGGTGCGTCGATCTCGCTGGCCTCGACGATGAAGCCGCCGCCGACCGAATAGTAGGTCTGGCTGAACAGGCTGGCCTGGCCGCAGAAGCATTCGACGGTCATGGCGTTGGGGTGGTAGGCCAGGTTCTCGTCGAGCAGGCGCATGTCACGGGCATACTGGAACTCGACCGGGTGGCTGCCATCGAGCAGCAGGCAGTTTTCCTGCATCAGTTGATCGATGCGCGGCTCGATGCTCTGCGGGTCGATCCGGTCTGGCCACTGGCCCATCAACCCGAGCAGACAGGCACGGTCGGTGGCATGCCCCACGCCGGTGGCCGACAGCGAGCCATACAGACGCACCTCGACCCGCGTCACCTGGGCCAACAGGCCTTGTTCACGCAGGGTCTGGGCGAAGGTCGCGGTGGCGCGCATCGGGCCAACGGTGTGGGAGCTGGACGGGCCAATGCCAATCTTGAAGAGGTCGAAAACACTGATAGCCATGCTAATGCCTGACCATGACGCATAACGGAAACACGCCATGGTTCTCTGGAAAAATTGAACGGTATTACAAAGTTGCGCGATACTGCCGCGCTCAGGTCGGCTTGACCAACGAAACTTCCTACACAAGCCTTTAGCAGGACTAAACGATGAAAGGGCCACTTAACGGCCAGGTGTTCGTCTGGCTGCATGTGTTTTCCTGCGCCGCGCGGCACTTGTCGTTCACCCGCTGCGCCGAGGAGCTGCACATTACCCCCGGAGCGGTCAGCCAGCAGATGCGCCAACTCGAGGAGCGCCTGGGCTTTCGCCTGTTCCTGCGTCGTGCTCGCGGCGTCGAACTGTCCGCCGAAGGCCAGCGCCTGGCGCAGACAGTAGCGGAGGCCTACGGCAGCATTGAAGCAGAGCTGCTGCGCCTGGATGCTGGCGAGATCCGTGGCACCTTGCGCCTGCGCTCGATCCCATCGTTCCTGGCCAAGTGGCTGACGCCGCGCCTGCCACGCTTCCAGCAGCGCTACCCGGACATCGAACTGCGTCTGGTGGCCGAGGACAGCAACCAGGCGTTGCACCCGGAAGACTTCGACCTGGCCATCGATCTCAACGACGGCAGTTATCCGGGCATGCTTTCCACGCCGCTGCTGGACGAGCAGATCTTTCCCGTCTGTTCCCCTGCCCTGCTGCGCGGCCGCCCGCCTTTGCACGGCCCGGCCGATCTGGCGCACTACCCGCTGCTGCACGACATCACCGCCTGGCGTGGCAGCTCGGAATATGCCGAATGGGAGTTCTACCTCGACGGTATTGGTGCTGCCGGGTTGGATGTGCGCCGCGGGCATACCTTCAACCGCAACCACCTGACCATCGAGGCGGCCATTGCCGGTGTCGGCGTGGCCATTGCCCGGCGCACCCTGCTCAACGACGAGCTGGAGCGTGGCGCGTTGATCGTGCCGTTCGGCGTGCCGATCGCCAACCACAAACGCTACGTACTGCTGTACCCGCCGGGCGGGTTGAACCAGCCAGGAGCACGGGCGGTGCATGACTGGCTGGTGGAAGAAGCGCAAAGTTTCAGGGCCATGTGGGAAAGAAGTTGAAGACCGGCCTTCAGGGCCGTTGCCGTTGCCGTTGCCGTTGCCGTTGCCGTTGCCGATCAAGAGGCTAGCGCCAAACCCAACGCGCGACAGCTGCGCCAGCCCAGGCGCCGCCCGTACCTTCGCGACTTCAGGAGGCCGAACGCAGGCCTTGCGGAGGGAGGTGACGGGCATGGATGCCCGTCAAGCGCTGCGCCCCAGGATGGGGCGTTCAGCGCGGTCCTCCCGGGAGCAAGGCCGGAGTGAGGGAACCCGGAGCGAAGCGGAGGGCCGAATGAATGGAGCGCAGCGTTTTTTGGTTACTTTTTGTCGCGTTTGACAAAAAGTGACTCGCCGTAAAGGCGAAAAGGTGACTATGCGTCGACATAGCAAATGAATGCGCTTACATCTGTAGAAACCCACGCCGACCGACTTTGACTTTGACTTTCAGAGCGTGGGTTTTGAAAGTTATACGCTCATTCATTGGCGATGGCGACGCATAGTCACCTTTCCGCCCTTACGGCCAGCCCTTTCAAGGTCTTTGCGTTTTTCGGATGTGGCCGCTTCAATTCAAGATTGCCGGGGCTGCGTTGCAGCCCTTTCGCAACACAAGGCCGCTACAGGTGACCGTGCCGCCCTGTAGGAGCGGCCTTGTGTCGCGAAATTCTAAGTCGGACGCCAATTCTCAACACCTTGAAAGGGCTGGCCCTTACGGCGGCCTACTTTTGTGGCAAAAGTAGGCAAAACCGTTCCGCTCCGTTCATCCGGCCCCTACGCTTCGCTCCGGGGTCCCCTCGCTCCGTTCTTGCTCCCGGGAGGACCGCGCTGAACGCCCCATCCTGGGGCGCAGCGCTTGACGGGCATCCATGCCCGTCACCTCCCTCCGCAAGAACTCCGCTCGGCCTCCTGAAGTCGCAATTGGTGGCGCCTGAACTATCGCGCGCTTAGAAGCAAAATCAAGAGCGCAACAGCAACCGAGTCGACAGAAGTGTGAATTGATTGTTACTCGAGTCTATATTCCGAGCACACAGTTCCCTCTCTCAAGGCTTGACCTTTTTCAATTCATTCAACAACACCATGAGCTGCTCCAACTTATCCGTCCCGAATTGCCGCTGGATCTCCTGATAGTTGCGCTCCATCTCCTCACTCATCGCCAGAAACGCCTGCTGCCCTCGCACAGTCAGGCTGATGAAGATCCGCCGCTGGTCTTCCGGCGACTTACGCCGTGCCACCAGGCCATCGCGTTCAAGGCGCTTGAGCACGCCACTCATGCTGGGTTTGAGAATGCATGCCAGATCCGCCAGCTGGTGGCTTTCCAGCTCACCCTGCTGGCGCAGGATACGGATCACCCGCCATTGCTGCTCGGTCAGGTCATGGGCATTGAGGGCCGGGCGGAAGAACGCCATCGTCGCTTCGCGGGCCTGCAACAGGGTCAAGGTCAGGGAGGGTCTTGGTTGGGTCATCAGGATAAAGGGCTGGTTTTATTAAGATATTAATAAAGTGAAAACCATTTACCCCCACCCTGTCCAGCCTCCGTGAAAAGTACCAGCGTTCCCAGCCAACGCCCATTCACCCCAGGCTTCCCGCCGTTGCACGATCAAGCCCCTGTCCCAACGCCTGGAGGCCAACGTGCAGCGCTCAACGCAACCCCGCCTGACGCAGGCGATATTCCCCAGGCGTGGTGCCCGCGTGCCGCTGGAAAAACCGGCTGAAGTACGCCGGGTCCTTGAACCCCAACTGATAGCAGATCGCATTGGCCGAGCCCCCCGTGTACAGCAACAGTCGCCGCGCTTCCTGCATCAATCGTTCGAACACCAAACGCTTGGACGGCAAGTTGGCAATTCGCCGGCAGACGTCGTTCAACCGCGCCTCCGTCACCCCCAGCGCCGCTGCATAGGCCGGCAGTGTCCAGTGATCCAGGTAGTGCCGCTCGATCAACTCGTTGAACCGGCGAAACACCTGCAAGTCCTCATGCCGCGCGGGATTGGCCGGCAACGCATTGGTACTCAGGCGCAACAGGCTGATCATCACCAACCGCGCCAGGTCCTGCACCGCCGTGCCCTGCCCCACCTGGCCCCGACCCATTTCGCTGCCCAACAGGTCGAGCAGTTGCTCCAACCGGCGCGCCTCTTCAGCCCCCTGGCCCTGCAACGGCCCCAAGGCAACGCATGCCGGAGCCAAGTGCGCGCCCGCCACCAGCCCTGGCTCGGCCTGGAGCAATTGCCAAACCAACTGCTGGCTGAGGGTCAGCACATGGCCGTCGGCATCGGGCTCGGTCACGAAGGCGTGGGGGATGGTCGGCGGGGTCAGGAAGAACATCGGCCCCGCCTCGTGAAACTGCTGGTCATCGAGGAACACCCGCACGCTGCCACTCTTGACGTAATGCACCTGGAAGAAACGGTCATGGCGATGCACCGGCATGTTGCGACCGAAGAACCCAGCCAGGTTGCCAAGCCGGTCGTAATGCACCTCGCTGTCGCTGTAACGCTGGTCGTAGACCTGCCCGATATTGATATTGGGAATCGGCTGTCGCGCTTTCATTGTTGTTCTCGTGCCGGTGGGACTGCCCGGAATCGCCATCGTAGCACCGTCGATGCCTTGACGATCGTTAACATATTAAATATAACGTTAACACATTAACAAAAACACGATGAAGCATCCCCGCATGCTTCACCCAGCGCAGGAGAAAAGCATGAGCCGTGCCTTGCACGAGGTCGCCAGCGGCAGCCTGTTCGGCGTCGCCCTGAACTACCAGGGCCTGCTGCAACAGCATCTGGCGTCCTTCCATGAAGCGCCCTACCGGCAACCGCCGGTCAAGCCGGTGCTGTTCATCAAAACCCCAAACACCCGTAACGGGCATGGCCAGGCACTGACCTACCCCTCGGCAGTCGAGCGCCTGCAACCCGGGCCTGCCCTGGGCGTGGTGATCGGCAAGGACGCCAGCCGCGTAAGCGTGGAGCAGGCCCTGGAGCATGTGGCGGGCTACACCGTGGTCAACGAGTTCAGCCTGCCCGAGGACAGCTACTACCGCCCAGCGGTCAAGGCCAAGTGCCGCGATGGCTTCTGCCCAATGGGGCCAGAGCTGGTGCCGGCGTCCCAGGTCGGCAACCCTGATGCGCTGGGTATCCGCCTGTGGGTCAACGGCGAACTGCGCCAGCAGAACAACACCGCCAACTGCGTGCGCAACGTGGCGCAATTGATCGCCGAGATCAGTGAATTCATGACCCTGCACGCCGGCGACGTGCTGATCACCGGCACCCCGGAAGGCCGAGTCGATGTGCTGCCGGGCGATCAGGTGACGGTCGAGATCGATGGCCTCGGCCAGCTCACCACCCCCATCGTCGCCGAACAAGGACTCGCCCCATGAAGCACGCCCGCATTCAGTTCGACGGCCAGGTCCACCAGGCCATCGTCGAGGCCGACCAGCAACTGCGCCTGGCCGACGGGCGCGTGGTCCAGGCCGACCAGGTCACCTGGCTGCCACCGGCCACCGGCAACATGTTCGCCCTGGGCCTGAACTACGCCGACCACGCCGCCGAGCTGGCCTTCACACCACCCACCGAACCGCTGGCATTCATCAAGTCACTCGGCACCTACACCGGGCACGGCCAAGTAACCTGGCGTCCAGACAACATCAAGTACATGCACTACGAGTGCGAACTGGTGGCGGTGATCGGCAAGACCGCGCGCAACGTGCGCCGCGAGGATGCCCTGGACTACCTGGCTGGCTACACGGTGTGCAACGACTACGCCATCCGTGACTACCTCGAGAACTACTACCGCCCCAACCTGCGGGTGAAGAACCGCGACGCCACCACCCCCGTGGGCCCGTGGATCGTCGACACCGCCGATGTGCCGGACCCGTCCAACCTCAAGCTGCGCACCTGGGTCAACGGTGAACTGAAGCAGGAAGGCAGCACGGCGGACATGATCTTCGACATCCCTTACCTGATCGAATACTTCTCCAGCTTCATGACCCTGCAACCCGGCGACATGATCGCCACCGGTACGCCGGAAGGCCTGGCCGACGTGGTGCCGGGCGATGAAGTGGTGGTGGAGGTGGAAGGCGTCGCTCGCCTGGTCAATCGAATCGTCAGCGAAGCCGAGTTCTTCGCCCGCAAAGCACAAGAGGCAACAGCATGATCAAGCACTGGATCGACGGCCGCGAAGTCGAAAGCCGCGACACTTTCATCAACTACAACCCTGCCACCGGCGAGGCCATTGGCGAAGTCGCCAGCGGCGGCGCCGAGGAAGTCGCCCAGGCCGTGGCCGCGGCCAAGGCGGCCTTCCCGAAATGGGCCAATACCCCGGCCAAGGAGCGCGCCCGCCTGATGCGCCGCCTGGGCGAGCTGATCGAGCAGAACGTGCCGCAGTTGGCCGAGCTGGAAACCCTGGACACCGGCCTGCCGATCCATCAGACGCGCAACGTGCTGATCCCCCGCGCTTCGCACAACTTCGACTTCTTCGCCGAGGTCTGCACGCGCATGGACGGCCACAGCTACCCGGTGGACGACCAGATGCTCAACTACACCCTGTACCAGCCGGTGGGCGTGTGCGGGTTGGTGTCGCCGTGGAACGTGCCGTTCATGACCGCCACCTGGAAGACCGCGCCATGCCTGGCCCTGGGCAACACCGCGGTGCTGAAGATGAGCGAGCTGTCGCCGCTGACCGCCAATGAGCTGGGCCGCCTGGCGGTCGAGGCCGGCATCCCCAACGGCGTGCTCAACGTGATCCAGGGCTATGGCGCCACGGCCGGCGATGCCCTGGTGCGTCACCCGGACGTGCGGGCCATCTCGTTCACCGGCGGCACCGCCACCGGCCGCAAGATCATGCAGACCGCGGGCCTGAAAAAGTATTCCATGGAGCTGGGCGGCAAGTCGCCGGTGCTGATCTTCGAGGACGCCGACCTCGAGCGTGCCTTGGATGCCGCGCTGTTCACCATCTTTTCGCTCAACGGCGAACGCTGCACCGCCGGCAGCCGGATCTTCATCCAGGAGAGCGTCTACCCGCAGTTTGTCGCCGAATTCGCCGCCCGTGCCAAACGCCTGATCGTTGGCGACCCGACCGATCCGAAGACCCAGGTCGGCTCGATGATCACCCAGCAGCACTACGACAAGGTCACCGGCTATATCCGTATTGGTCTCGAAGAAGGCGCGCGCCTGGTCGCAGGTGGCCTGGAGCGCCCGACGGGCCTGCCGGCGCACCTGGCCAAGGGGCAGTTCATCCAGCCGACCGTGTTCGCCGACGTGAACAATCGGATGCGCATCGCCCAGGAAGAGATCTTCGGGCCGGTGGTGTGCCTGATCCCGTTCAAGGACGAGGCCGAGGCGCTGCAGCTGGCCAACGACACCGAGTACGGCCTGGCCTCGTACATCTGGACCCAGGACATCGGCAAGGCCCACCGCCTGGCACGTGGCATCGAGGCCGGGATGGTGTTCATCAACAGCCAGAACGTGCGCGACCTGCGCCAGCCGTTTGGCGGGGTCAAGGGCTCGGGCACTGGCCGCGAAGGCGGGCAATACAGCTTCGAGGTCTTCGCCGAGATCAAGAACGTGTGTATATCCATGGGTAGCCATCACATTCCGCGCTGGGGGGTTTGACGCTCCAGCTCTTCGCGGGTAAACCCGCTCCCACACGGACAAGCGCAGGACCTGTAGGAGCGGGTTCACCCGCGAATCGAGGGCGCAGCCCTCGCCATGGACACATAACAACACTCTTCAACAGGAGACACACCATGGGCACACTCGCTCTCGCCGCCAAGATCACCCATGTCCCGTCGATGTACCTGTCGGAACTGCCCGGCCCGCGCCAGGGCTTTCGCCAGGCGGCCATCGACGGCCACCACGAGATCGGCCGGCGCTGCCGCGAACTGGGGGTGGACACCATCGTCGTGTTCGACACCCACTGGCTGGTCAACGCCAACTACCACATCAACTGCGCCGCGCAGTTCGAAGGCCTGTACACCAGCAACGAGCTGCCGCACTTCATCGCCAACATGAACTACGGCTTCCCCGGCAACCCGGAACTGGGTCGACTGCTGGCCGAGCAATGCAATCGCCTGGGGGTCGAGACCATGGCCCACGACGCCACCACCCTGGCCCCGGAATACGGCACCCTGGTGCCAATGCGCTACATGAACGCCGACCAGCACTTCAAGGTGATCTCGGTCTCGGCGCTGTGCACCTCGCACTACCTCAACGACAGCGCGCGCCTGGGCTGGGCCATGCGCAAGGCGGTCGAGGAGCACTACGACGGCACCGTGGCGTTCCTCGCCAGTGGCTCGCTGTCGCACCGCTTCGCGCAGAACGGCCAGGCGCCGGAGTTCGCCACCAAGGTCTGGAGCCCGTTCCTGGAAACCCTTGACCACCGCGTGGTGCGCATGTGGCAGGACGGCGACTGGGCCGACTTCTGCGCCATGCTCCCGGAATATGCGGTCAAGGGCCATGGCGAAGGCTTCATGCACGACACCGCGATGCTGCTCGGCGCCCTGGGCTGGTCACGCTACGACGGCAAGGCCGAGGTGGTGACGCCCTACTTCGGCTCGTCCGGCACTGGCCAGATCAACGCGATCTTCCCGGTCACCGCGCAGGACGGCCGCGCCATCCCCGCCGCCCAGGCCTCGAACCCGGCCGGCGTGGCCTCCACCAGCCGCCTGTAAGGAGCCGCTGCATGCCCCATCTGGTCCTGCTCTACAGCCCAGACATCGAAGCCGATGCCGACATGCCCACACTGTGCCGCGCCCTCGCCGACTGCATGCTCGAACAACGGGATGAGTCCGGCCGGCAAGTGTTCCCCACCGGCGGCACCCGGGTGCTCGCCTACCCCGCTGCCCATGCGGCGATTGCCGATGGCCGGGGTGACTATGGCTTCGTCTACGCCAACCTGCGCATGGGCGCGGGGCGCAGTGGCGGCGTGCACCGCCAGGTCGGCGACCAATTGCTGGCGGTGATGCGCCAACAGCTTGACCCCTTGCTCGCGCGACGCCCGGTGGGCGTGACCGTGCAGATCGACGAAAGCCAGGCCCAGGTATACGACGCCAAGCACAGCAGCCTGCATCCCTTGTTCAACCGTCAACCCTGAGGTTTCCATGCTCGACGCGCACATCATCCAGCAAGCCGTCGCCCGTCTCGACCAGGCCGAACGCGCCCGCGAACAGGTCGGCCAGTTTTCCCTCGAATACCCGGCCATCAGCATCGAGGACGCCTACGCCATCCAGCGCGCCTGGGTCGCCCAGAAGATCAAGGACGGCCGCCGACTGGTCGGCCACAAGATCGGCCTGACCTCCCGCGCCATGCAGGTTTCCTCGAACATCACCGAGCCGGACTATGGCGCCCTGCTCGACGACATGCTGTTCGAGGAAGGCAGCGACATCCCCTTTGACCGCTTCATCGTGCCACGGGTGGAGGTGGAGCTCGCGTTCATCCTCGGCAAGCCCTTGAAAGGCCCGGACGTAACCCTGTTCGATGTACTCGAGGCCACCGAGTGGGTGATTCCGGCGCTGGAAATCATCGACGCACGTATCCAGCAGGTTGATCCGCAGAGCGGCGCCACGCGCAAAGTCTTCGACACCATCTCCGACAATGCCGCCAACGCAGGCGTGGTCATGGGCGGGCGCGCGGTGCGGCCCAACGCCATCGACCTGCGCAAAGTGCCCGCGGTGCTCTACCGCAACGGCGTGATCGAAGAGTCCGGGGTGTCCGCCGCGGTGCTCAACCACCCGGCCAAGGGCGTGGCTTGGCTGGCCAACAAACTGGCGGCCTACGATGTCGGCCTGGAAGCCGGCCAGGTGATCCTCGGCGGCTCCTTCACCCGTCCGGTGGCGGCCCGCCCCGGCGATACCTTCCATGTCGACTACGACCAGCTCGGCTCGATCGCCTGCCGTTTCGTCTGAGGACAGCCCATGGACATGCCTATCAACACCTTCAAGCAACGGCTGCGCGGCGGCCAGGCGCAAATTGGCCTGTGGCTGGGCCTGGCCGACCCGTACTGCGCGGAGCTGGCCGCCAATGTCGGCTTCGACTGGTTGCTGCTCGATGGCGAGCACGCCCCCAATGACCTGCGTAGCCTGCTCGGCCAACTACAGGCGGTGGCACCCTACCCTGGCCAGGCAGTGGTACGCCCGGTGATCGGCGACACCGTGCTGATCAAGCAACTGCTCGATATTGGCGCGCAGACCTTGCTGGTGCCGATGGTCGAGAGCGCGGAACAGGCCCGCCAGCTGGTGCGCGCCACCCGCTATCCGCCTGCAGGCATACGGGGTGTCGGTAGCGCCCTGGCCCGTGCCTCGCGCTGGAACAGCATTGCTGGCTATCTGGATCGCGCCGACGACCAGGTCTGCCTGCTGGTGCAGATCGAAAACCGCGAAGGCTTGGCCAATCTCGAGGCAATCTGCGCGGTGGACGGCGTCGACGGGGTGTTCATCGGCCCTGCCGACCTCAGCGCCGCCATGGGCCATCGTGGCAACCCCGGGCATCCCGAGGTGCAGGCGGCCATCGAACAAGCCATCGTGCGTATCAGCCAGGCCGGCAAGGCGGCAGGGATCCTCAGTGCCGACGAGCAGTTGGCGCGCCGCTATATCGAGTTGGGCGCTGCGTTTGTCGCGGTGGGGGTGGATACCACGGTGCTGATGCGCGGCTTGCAGGGGTTGTTGGGCAAGTTCAAGGCAGGTACGCCGGGGGGCACGGCTACCAGTTCGGTGTACTGAGCCTTTCGCGGCTCCACGAGCCCTCTGGGGGCTTGGCACCGACTGCGCCAGTGTTCGCGGCGCTGCCCGCTCCCATAGGGATAATAGTTCCCTGCGCGACAACGTAGCCCCAAAGAGCGGGGCGAACTCCTGCAAACAAAATGTACTAACTTGTTAATTAGCTTGCTAAGGGCTTACACTGCGGCGTATTCCACCTGCGAGATCCCTGGCATGAACAACACCTCCCGCGCTACCGGCGCCTCAACCTTCATCCTGGTCGGGCTCGGCGCCATCATCGCCCTGCTCGGCCTGCTCCTGGCCGCCGGCGGCGCCAAGTTGGCCGGCCTGGGCGGTTCCTGGTACTTCCTGGTCGGCGGCCTGGCCATGGCCATCGCCGGCATCCTCATCGCCCGCCGCAAGCCTGCGGGCGCCTGGCTGTACGCGCTGTTCCTGCTCGGCACCCTGGCCTGGGCGCTGGCCGACACGGGCCTGGTGTTCTGGCCGCTGTTCTCACGGCTGTTCATGTTCGCCGCAATTGGCCTGGTGGTGGCGCTGGTCTACCCGCAACTGGTCCGACGTCAGGCGCGCGGCGCCTATGGCGTGGCCGCTGTACTGGCCCTGGCGCTGGCCGTCGCCGCCGGCAACATGTTCGTCGCTCACCCCAGCGTCGCCCCGACCGGCAAGGGGCCGGGCCTGACCCCGGTCGAACCGGGCAAGGCCCAGCAGGACTGGGCCCATTACGGCAACACCGAAGGCGGCAGCCGCTTTGCCGCGCTGGACCAGATCAACCGCGGCAACGTCGACCAGCTCCAGGTGGCCTGGACCTATCGCACCGGCGACATTGCCGTCAGCGATGGCAACGGCGCCGAGGACCAGCTGACCCCCTTGCAGGTCGGCGACAAGGTGTTCATCTGCACCCCGCACAACAACCTGATCGCGCTGGACACCGATACTGGCCGCGAGCTCTGGAAAAACCCGATCAACGCTCAGTCCAAGGTCTGGCAGCGTTGCCGTGGGCTGGCCTACTTCGATGCCAGCGCGCCCCTGGCGCAGCCGACCCAGCCGGGCAGCTCGGCCATCAGCGTGGCCAGCGTGGCACCCGGTGCCAATTGCCAGCGTCGCCTGCTGACCAACACCATCGACGGTCGCCTGATTGCCGTCGACGCCGACACCGGCGCGTTCTGCCAGGGCTTCGGCAGCAACGGCCAGGTCGATCTCAAGGCCGGCCTGGGCGATGTGCCCGACTCGTACTACCAGCTGTCCTCCGCGCCGCTGATGGCCGGCACCACCGTGGTGGTCGGCGGACGTGTCGCCGACAACGTCCAGACCGACATGCCGGGCGGTGTGATCCGCGGCTTCGACGTGATCAGCGGCAAAATGCGCTGGGCCTTCGACCCGGGCAACCCGCAAGCACGCAACGCCCCGCAAGGCGACGACACCTATGTGCGCAGTACGCCGAACAGTTGGGCACCGATGTCCTACGACCCGGCGATGAACACCCTGTTCCTGCCCATGGGCTCGTCGTCCACTGACATCTATGGTGTCGAGCGCAACCAACTGGACCATACCTACGGCGCCTCGGTACTGGCCCTGGACGCCACCACCGGCGACCAGAAGTGGGTGTACCAGACCGTGCACAACGACCTCTGGGACTTCGACCTGCCGATGCAGCCGAGCCTGATCGACTTCACCCGCGATGACGGCAAGCGCGTGCCGGCGGTGGTGATCGGCACCAAGGCCGGGCAGATCTACGTGCTCGACCGCGCCACCGGCAAGCCGCTCACCCAAGTGGACGAAGTGCCGGTCAAGCCGAGCAACATTCCCAACGAGCCCTACTCCCCGACCCAGCCCAAATCGGTGGGCATGCCGCAGATCGGCGCGCAGACCCTGACCGAATCGGACATGTGGGGCGCCACCCCTTACGACCAGCTGCTGTGCCGTATCGATTTCAAGCAGATGCGCTACGACGGCCTGTACACCGCCCCCGGCAGCGATCTGTCGCTGAGTTTCCCCGGCTCGCTGGGTGGCATGAACTGGGGCAGCCTGTCCACCGACCCGGTCCACGGTTTCATCTTTGTCAACGACATGCGCCTGGGCCTGTGGATTCAGATGATCCCCTCGCAGAACAAAGGCGCGGCCGCCGGCGGTGGCGAGGCGCTGAACACCGGCATGGGCGCGGTACCGCTCAAAGGCACGCCTTACGCGGTGAACAAGAACCGCTTCCTGTCGGTAGCCGGTATCCCCTGCCAGGCACCGCCGTACGGCACCCTGACCGCCATCGACATGAACACCCGGCAGATCGCCTGGCAGGTACCGGTGGGCACCGTCGAGGACACCGGGCCGCTGGGTATCCGCATGCACCTGCCGATCAAGATCGGCCTGCCGACTCTTGGCGGTACCCTGTCGACCCAGGGTGGCCTGCTGTTCATCGCCGGTACCCAGGACTTCTACCTGCGCGCCTACGACAGCGGCAACGGCACTGAAATCTGGAAGGCGCGCCTGCCGGTGGGCAGCCAGGGCGGGCCAATGACTTACGTGTCGCCGAAAACCGGCAAGCAGTACGTGGTGGTCACCGCCGGCGGCGCGCGCCAGTCGACCGATCGTGGCGACTACGTCATTGCCTACGCCCTGCCGTAAACCGCGTCGCCCTCTTCGCGGGCAAGCCCGCTCCCACAGGGATCGCACAGGCCGCAGGCCAGTGACCATCCTGTGGGAGCAGGTCTATCTACCTCACAGGAACCGCACAAGCTACAGGCCTGCGCAAATCCTTTAGGAGCAGGTTTATCTGCCTCACAAGGACCGCACACGCTACTGGCCTGTGCAAGTCCTGTGAGAGCAGGTTTATCTGCCTCACAAGGACCGCGCAAGCTACAGGCCTGCGCAAATCCTGTGGGAGCGGGCTTGCCCGCGAAAGGGCCCTTACAGACAACCCGAGATACCGCAATGTCCTGCGTTTTTCGCTTCACTCCACTTCTTCTGACCCTCACAAGCCCCCTTACCCTCGCTGACAACACCCTGACGGGCGACTGGGGCGGCCTACGCTATCAACTTGAAGCAGACGGCATCACCTTCACCGGCGACTACAGTGGCGAAACCGCCTACAACGCCCATGGCGGCCTGCACCGCTCGGCCCGCTACTCGCAGAACCTCAAGCTCGGCGTACAGTTCGACCTGTCGAAGCTGTACGGCCTGGATAACGGCGGCCAGGTCCAGCTGACCATCAACGACCGCCGCGGCAACAGCGCCTCCGAGGACCTGGTGGGCAACCGCCTGCCAATCCAAGAGAACTACGGCGGCCTGTATACCCGCCTGACCGAGCTCAGCTACGCGCGCAACCTGTCGCCCGCGCTGAATCTCAAGCTCGGCTACATGGCCATGGGCAACGACCTCGGCGGCCTGGACAGCGGCATCTTGTGCAACTTCATGAACGCCGGGTTCTGCGGCCACCCGCTGAACATGTCCGGCGGTAGTGGCTGGAGCAACTACCCCAACGCCCACCTTGGCGTACGGGTGAAATACGACCTGACGCCCGACTGGCAATTGCGGGTGGCAGCGTTCAACGTCGACCCCGAGAGCAACGGCAATGCCAGTCGAGCCTGGCACCTTGGGCCCAAGCGCACCACCGGCACCGTGGTCCCGGTAGAGCTGGTGTACAAGCTGCACGGCAAACTACCAGGCGAGTACAAGCTCGGTTACTACTACGACAGCTCGAACGTGAAACGCATCGGCAGCAGCGAGGAAGTCGCCGATCGTGGCGGGCATTATTTGCTGGTCGACCAAGCCATGTGGAACGACCCGGCCTTGCCCGGGCGCAGCCTGCACGCCTTCGGCCAGTATTCAGCGTCGAGCAAGGCCGCCTCGCCGTTCACTCGCTGGTATGGTGCCGGCGTGGTGCTGTACCAGCCTTTCGCAAGCCGGCCACGGGATACCGTGGCGCTGGGCTATGGCCGCGCGGTCCCGAATCCGCGTAGCCGCGAAGTGCTGGAAGCGGCGGCATACGATGCAGGACAAGGCTTTCCCGACCTCGACAGCGCCGAACAACTGGTGGAGCTGAGCTATGGCTACCAGGCCACGCCGTGGCTGAACCTGCGCCCGGATGTGCAGTACATCGTCGAGCCAGGGGCGTTTTCCGGGCAAGATATCGACAATGCGCTGGTGGTCGGCTTGCAGGTCAAGGCGACGTTCTGAAAATTCGGTCTGCTTCGCGCTGCTGCGCTCTCGGTGGGAGCAACTGTCTTGCTCAACTGCTAAAGCTAGCGCGATCCCTGTGGGAGCGGCTTTAGCCGCGAACACCGGCACAGCCGGTGCCAGGCACCGCGCCGCCTGCTTCGCGGCGGTTCGGCGCCCCGATAAACCCGCTCCCACAGGTGTGGTGCATGCCCTGAGGTCGTTGTCGGCGCGCATAGCTTTTTCCTGCCCAGCAACCACATATTTACTAATTTCCCCGCCCCGCCCCCTGTCCCAGTATCTGGCGCGACTACAACAACAAGAGCGGGGAAATTCACATGACTGCAAGTACCTCCGTGCCTGCCGCCGCGCAGCACGACAACGCCGGCTTTCGCCGGGTCCTGGGACTGGGGTCGCTGCTGGCGGTAGCTGTCGGCCTGGTGGTGTCGCAAGGGGTGATGGTGATGATGCTGCAAGGCGTAGGCGCCGCCGGCCTGGGCTTCATCGTACCCTTGGCGCTGGCCTACCTGCTGGCCCTGAGCTACGCCTTTTCATTCTCCGAACTGGCCTTGCTGGTACCGCGCGCCGGCAGCCTGTCCAGCTACACCGAAGTGGCGCTGGGGCATTTCCCGGCGATTCTCGCCACCTTCTCCGGCTACGTGGTGGTAGCCATGTTCGCCCTGTCGGCCGAGCTGCTATTGCTCGACCTGATCGTCGGCAAGGTCTACCCGGGCGTGTTCCCGCAGTACTCGGTGGCCTTCGGCGTGCTCGCCCTGTTCACCGTCCTCAACCTGATGGGCATCGACATCTTCGCCAAGCTGCAAAGCGCCATGGCCGTGGTCATGGTCATCGTGCTGCTGATTCTCGGCCTGGCCGCGATCAGCGAAGGCCATGCCGAAGGGGTCACCACCACACTGCTGCAGGGTGACTGGAACCCGATGGGCGCCGGGGTGCTGGCCCTGACCGCCATGGCCGTGTGGGGCTTCGTCGGCGCCGAGTTCGTCTGCTCGTTGGTGGAGGAAACCCGCAAGCCCGAGCGCAATATCCCACGCTCGATGACCATTGGCCTGACCGTGATCTTCGCCACCATCGGCCTGTACGGGCTGGGCGCGCTGTTCCTGGTCCCGCGCGAAGCCTTGAGCAGCGATGCCCTGCCCCACTACCTGTTCGCCACCACGGTGTTCGGCAAGACCGGCGAGGTGTTCCTGGTGATCGCCGCAGTCACCGCCACCTGCAGCACCCTCAACACCTCGCTGGCGGCCATCCCGCGCATGCTCTACGGCATGGCCTGCAACGGCCAGGCATTTCCGCAGTTCAAGCTGCTCAGCCCGCGTGCGCGTACACCTTGGGTGGCGGTGCTGTTCGTAGCGGCAATCACTGGCTTGCCGGTGTTGCTGATGGGCCAGGACGCGGCGGCGATCAACCTGCTGCTGTTGTCCGCTGCACTCGCCTGGCTGCTGGCCTACATCATCGTGCACCTGGACGTGATCGCCCTGCGCCGCCGCTACCCGCACCTGCCACGGCCATTTCGCACGCCGTTCTACCCATTGCCGCAACTGTTCGGCATCGGCGGCATGCTCTATGCGATCTGGAACGCCTCGCCCAGCCCGGAAATGAACCTGAAGATCTTTGGTACCGCAGGGGTGGTGCTGGCCGTGGTGTCGCTGATTGCCGTCGCCTGGATCAAAGGGGTGATGAAGAAGCCGTTGTTCAGGCCTGAGCCGCTTTAAGCCCTACCGGCGTCTTCGCGGGCAAGCCCGCTCCCACAGGGTGGTTGCCTATCCTGTGGGAGTGGGCTTGCCCGCGACGTTCACTCGTGCTTGAGATGATCCACCAACCGCCGCAACAGCGCATCGCAGCCCTGCAACTGCTCGACACTGACGAACTCATCGGGCTTGTGCCCCTGGTCCATGCTGCCAGGGCCGCACACCACCGTGGGGATGCCAGCCTGGTCGAACAAGCCGCCTTCGGTGCCAAAGGCCACGGTACCGAAATCATCCGAGCCACTGAGCAGCGCCACCAGCCGCGCCACCTCGCTGTCGACCGGTGTTGCCAGCCCGGGATAGGCGCTCAACGGCTGCAGCTCAATCGTGCTGGCGGCGTGGACAGCACGCATGCGCGGCAACAGTTCGGCCTCGGCGTAGGCCTGCAACCGTTCGACCACTGATTGTGCCTCGAAGCCCGGCAAGGCGCGCACTTCGAAGTCGAATTCGCATTCCTCGGGCACGATATTCAGCGCCCTGCCGCCTTTGATCAGCCCGGTCTGCACCGTGGAAAACGGCGGATCGAAGCGCTCATCGTGGTGCGCCGCAAGCGCCAGGTCGTCGCCGATTTCGCCCAGTTTGCCGATCAGTCGCGCGGCATACTCGATGGCATTGACGCCATAAGGCGCATAAGCCGAATGGCAGGCCGCGCCGTGCACCTGGCAGCGCATGGCCAGCTTGCCCTTGTGGCCGAGCACCGGCTTCAGTTCGGTGGGCTCACCGATCAGGCACAACCGCGGCTTGTGCGCACGCTGCGCCAGGGCCGCGAGCATCGAGCGCACGCCCAGGCAGCCGACTTCCTCGTCATAGGAAAACGCCAAGTGCACCGGCATCTTCAGCGGCTGGGCAAGAAAAGCCGGCACCGCTGCCAGCACCGAGGCGATGAAGCCTTTCATGTCGGCGGTGCCGCGGCCATACAGGCGACCGTCACGTTCGCTGAGCCGAAACGGTTCGACCGTCCAGGCCTGGCCATCCACCGGCACCACGTCGGTGTGCCCGGAGAGCACCACGCCACCTCGGTCGGCGGGGCCGATGGTGGCGAACAGGTTAGCCTTGGTGCCCTCTTCGTTGAGGAACAGCTCGCTGGCAACGCCTAGCCCGGCCAGGTAATCGCGGATGAAGGCGATCAGTTCCAGGTTGGAATCGCGGCTGACCGTGGCAAAGCTGACCAAGCGCGCCAGTAGCGCGCGGCTGGACATCTCACTCATCGCCCGGCACTCCATAGCTTGGCGCGGCGGTCGGGTTCAGGGCGCGGGTCACGTAGTCCTGCATCTGCGGGCGATAGGCCTGCCAGAGGTTGTCCAGCTCGCCGATGGGATCGTGCTCGGCCCAGTCCACGCGCAGGTCCACTAGTGGCCAGGTCAGCTCGCCGGCGACCTTCAACGCCGCCGAGTGCACCGGGCCCGCCTCGCCACCGGCGGCCATGGCCGCGTGCATCGCCGCCAGCAGGCGGTCGGCCAGGTGGCCACCGGCCTGTTCGAATGCCGCCACCATGGCCTCGATCACCGTCCGCGTCGACAGCAGGTTGCCGGCCGCCACGCAGCCTTCACCCGCCACGGCGTTGTGCACGCCCAAGGCCTCCTTGCCGGTGAACAGTGCCACCTGGCCGTGGCTGTCGATCACCGTGACCTGGCGGTACTCGCTCCAGCCATTGGCACTGAGCACCCGGTCCAGGGCCGCAGCAGGTGGCATCTGGCCCTGTTCGAGGGCATCGAGGATCTGTGGGCCGAGGGCCGGCAGGGTGATGTTCTGGGTGGCCACCGCGCCAACCCCGGCGCGCACCCAGGGGCAGCGGGCGCCGACGGCGATGCTCGATGAACTGATGGCGATGCCCAGTTGGCCGGTTTCCTGGCAGCGGCCGATGATGGAGAAAGTCATGGATGCAGCTCCTGTGTTGAGGTTACCGGCATTCTCGATGTGCCCCGGAAGCTGCGAAACCAACATTTTCCTCGGTACAGGGCAGGAAAAAACTAAGGCGGCGTGAATGCATTCTGTGTAGGAGCGGCCTTGCGCCGCGAAAGGGCTGCGTAGCAGCCCCGGGATTTCAGCGTTGATGCAAAGATTGCCGGGGCTGCTCTGCAGCCCTTTCGCGGCGCAAGGCCGCTCCTACAAGGCCCCGTGCAACCCTGAACATCGCAGGCCTTCGCCAATTTATCGGCAAGCCCCAGCTAAATACTATTTTCGCGATTCCCGCCCCATCCCTAGTCTGGCCCCAGGCAACACCGACCTGAACAAGAACGCCGCTGAAGAAGGGCTGGGACATGACACTGAACAATATCGAAATCGACACCCTCGTGGTTGGCGCCGGCCAGGCTGGCGTGGCCATGAGCGAACACTTGAGCAAGCTCGGCGTGCCGCACCTGGTGCTGGAGCGCAAGCGTATCGCCGAAGCCTGGCGCAGTGGACGCTGGGACTCGCTGGTAGCCAACGGCCCGGCCTGGCACGACCGCTTCCCAGGGCTGGAATTCGACCTCGATGCCGACGCGTTCGCCGGCAAGGACCAGGTCGCCGACTACTTCGAGCAGTACGTGCGCAAGTACAACCTGCCGGTGCGCACCGGTGTCGAGGTCAAGCGTGTGGTGCGCAACGCCGATCGCCCGGGCTTCACCATCGATACCAACCAGGGCGTGATCCGCGCCAACCGCGTGGTGGCCGCCACCGGTCCATTCCAGCGCCCGGTGATCCCAGCCATCGCGCCGAAGGACGAGGGCCTGCACCAGATCCACTCCGCCGCCTACTACAACCCAGAGCAACTGCCCGAAGGCGCGGTGCTGGTGGTCGGCGCCGGCTCCTCCGGGGTGCAGATCGCCGAGGAATTGATGCGCGCCGGGCGCCAGGTGTACCTGTCGGTCGGTGCCCATGACCGTCCGCCGCGCAGCTACCGCAACCGCGATTTCTGCTGGTGGCTGGGGGTGCTCGGCGAGTGGGATGCCGAGATCGCCAAGCCAGGCCGCGAGCACGTGACCATCGCCGTGTCGGGCGCCCGTGGCGGGCACACCGTGGACTTTCGCACCCTCGCCCACCAGGGCATGACCCTGGTCGGCCTGACCCAGTCGTTCGAAGGCGGCGTGGCGCGCTTCCAGGACAACCTGGCTGAGAACATCACCCGCGGCGACGAGAACTACCTGGCCTTGCTGGACGCCGCCGATGCCTATGTCGAGCGCAATGGCCTGGACCTGCCCGAAGAACCCGAGGCACGCAAGCGCCTGCCCGATCCGGACTGCGTTACCCAGCCCCTGCGCGAGCTGGACCTGGCCCAGGCCAACGTCAACAGCATCATCTGGGCCACCGGTTATGGCGTCGACTTCAGCTGGCTGCAGGTCGACACCTTCGATGCCAACGGCAAGCCGCAGCACCAGCGCGGCGTGTCGAAGGAGCCGGGCGTGTACTTCCTCGGCCTGCCCTGGCTGTCGCGCCGTGGCTCGTCGTTCATCTGGGGCGTGTGGCATGACGCCAAGCACGTCGCCGGGCATATCGCCACCCAGCGCACCTACCTGGCCTACCGCGACCGCGAACAGCGCGCGGCGGCCGATCAACAATCCTCGATCAGCAATGTCAGCACTTTCGGAGCCCACTGATGCCTACCCACACGCGCATCCGCATGTTCAACACCAAGGCCACCTACCCCAACCAGACCCTGGACAACGACCTGTGCCAGGCCGTGCGGGCCGGCAACACCATCTATGTACGCGGCCAGGTCGGCACCGACTTCGAGGGGCGCCTGGTCGGCCTGGGCGACCCGCAGGCGCAGGCTGAACAGGCCATGAAGAACGTCAAGCAATTGCTCGAGGAGGCTGGTTCGGACCTGTCGCATATCGTCAAGACCACCACCTATATCACCGATCCGCGTTTCCGCGAGCCGGTGTACCGGGAGGTTGGCAAATGGCTGAAGGGCGTGTTCCCGATTTCCACCGGGCTGGTGGTCGCGGGCCTGGCGCAGGCCGAGTGGCTGATGGAGATCGACGTGATCGCGGTGGTGCCGGAAGCGATCTGACGACCATAGCCCTGAACGTCTGTGGGAGCGGGTTTACCCGCGAATGCTGCGGTGACTTCACCGACGCATTCGCGGGTAAACCCGCTCCCACAGATACCCGCTGCCTGGCATGCCTTGAAACAGGCCGTCAATGCCGGGCGCCGTGCTCGACACCGCCCATCTGCCCGAACCGCCCGGCCTGGAAGTCGTCGAACGACTCGGCAATTTCCGCCTGGCTGTTCATCACGAACGGGCCGTAGCCGACGATGGGCTCGTCGATCGGCTCACCGCTGAGCAGCAGCACGCTGACATCCTCCAGCGCCTCGATCCGCACATCCTCGCCGTCACGCTCCAACAGCACCAGGCTGGCCGGGCCAGCTTCACGCTGGTCATTGACCCGCAGGTTGCCGCGCAGTACCACCAGCGCGGCATTGCGCCCGGCGGCTACGGGCAGTTGCAGCGAAGCACCGGCTTTCAGACGCAGGTCCCATACATCCATGTCGGTGAAGGTATGGGCCGGGCCTTGCTGGTCCCGGTAACGCCCGGCGATCACCCGCAAGTTGCCCATCTCGTCGTCCAGCGTCACCACTGGAATATCACTGGCCAGCAATGTCTGGTAGCCGGCGGCGGCGCGCTTGTCCTTGGCCGGCAGGTTGACCCACAGCTGGACCATTTCCAAGGTACCGCCACGCTTGGCGAAAGCCGGCGAATGAAACTCTTCGTGGAGGATACCGCCCGCGGCGGTCATCCATTGCACATCGCCCGGGCCGATCAAACCGCCGGCACCGGTGGAGTCCCGGTGCTCCAGCTCGCCCTGGTAGACGATGGTCACGGTCTCGAAGCCGCGATGCGGATGCTGGCCGACGCCGCGCCGGTCCGTGGTCGGTGTGAAATCATGGGGGCCGGCATAGTCCAGCAGCAGGAACGGGCTGATGTGCCGGGCCAGGTTGTCATAGGTGAACAGGCTGCGCACCGGGAAGCCGTCGCCCACCCAGTGGGCGTGGGGGCTGCGGTGGATGCCCTGGATCTTTTTCATGAGAAGCCTCCTCTTGGATAGGTATAACCTTACCGACGAGGCTAATTAAGCGGTAGACAGGAGAATTGGCATGGATCGTTCTACTGACAGAACAATCACAGCATCCTTTGGGAGCGGCTTCAGCCGCGAAGCAGGCGACGCGGTGCCTGGCACCGGCTGTGCCGGTGTTCGCGGCTAAAGCCGCTCCCACAGGGACCGCGCCGACCTTGTTTAACGAGGTAGATCAGGCGATCGCCGCATCCACCAGCACCTGGGCTTCGGCCACCAGACGCGCCAGATGCGCCTCGTCGATGAAGCTCTCGGCGTAGATCTTGTAGATGTCCTCGGTGCCCGACGGCCGTGCGGCGAACCAGCCGTTGGCAGTCATCACCTTCAACCCACCGATGGCCTGGTTGTTGCCCGGCGCATGGCTGAGGATCTGCTCGATCGGCTCGCCAGCCAGTTCGGTGGACGTGACCTGCTCGGGCGCCAGCTTGCTCAGCAGCGCCTTCTGCCGCGCATCGGCCTTGGCTTCGACACGGGTGGCGTAGGGCTTGCCCAGCTTGGCGGTAAGGTCGGCGTAGATCTGGCTCGGGTTGCGCCCGGTGCGTGCGGTCATCTCGGCCGCCAGCAGCGCCGGGATCAGGCCGTCCTTGTCGGTGGCCCAGACGCTGCCGTCCTTGCGCAGGAACGAGGCGCCGGCGCTTTCTTCGCCGCCAAAGCCCAGCGAGCCATCGAACAGGCCCTGGGCGAAGAACTTGAAGCCCACCGGCACTTCGTACAGGTCACGGCCCAGCGCGGCGGTGACCCGGTCGATCAGGCCGCTGGAGACCACGGTCTTGCCCACCGCCGCGTCGCTGCGCCATTGCGGGCGGTTGCGGTACAAGTAGTCGATCGCCACGGCCAGGTAGTTGTTCGGCTGCAGCAGGCCATCGGCGGTGACGATGCCGTGGCGGTCGTGGTCCGGGTCGCAGGCGAAGGCCACGTCGAAGCGCTCGCGCAGGCCGATCAGGCCTTGCATGGCGTAAGGCGAGGACGGGTCCATGCGGATCTGGCCGTCCCAATCGACGGTCATGAAGCGGAAGGTCGGGTCTACTTCGGTATTCACCACTTCCAGGTTGAGTTGGTAGCGCTCGGCGATGGCCGACCAGTAACGCACCCCGGCACCGCCCAGCGGGTCGACGCCCAGACGCAGGTTGGCGCCGCGAATTACCTCGAAGTCGATGACGTTTTCCAGGTCGGCGACGTAGCTGCTGACATAGTCGTGACGCTGGGTGGTCGGTGCCGCCAGCGCCTGCTTGTAGTCCATGCGCTTGACGCCGGCCAGATTGGCCGCCAGCAGTTCGTTGGCCTTGGCCTCGATCCACTTGGTCACATCGCTGTCGGCCGGGCCGCCATTGGGCGGGTTGTACTTGAAGCCACCGCTCTGCGGTGGATTGTGCGACGGGGTGATGACGATGCCGTCGGCCAGGCCCTGCTGGCGGCCACGGTTGTAGCAGAGGATGGCATGGGACACCGCCGGGGTCGGGGTGTACTCGTCATCCTGGCTCAGCATCACCTGCACGCCGTTGGCGGCCAGCACTTCCAGGGCACTGGCGGCGGCCGGCGCGGACAGCGCATGGGTGTCGGCGCCGATGAACAGCGGGCCGTCGATGCCCTTTTCCTGGCGATACAGGCAAATGGCCTGGGTGATCGCCAGCACGTGGTATTCGTTGAAGCTCAGCTCGAACGAGGTGCCCCGGTGGCCCGAGGTGCCGAAGGCCACGCGCTGGGCCGCTACCGTGGCGTCGGGGCGCCCGGTGTAGTAAGCGGTCAACAGGCGGGGGATATCGACCAGCACGCTGGCCGGAGCCGGCTTGCCTGCCAAAGGACTGAGCGTCATGCAAAAACCTCGAGAATCAACGAATGTTGGGGGTTGGAACGCGCAGTGTACTGGGAGTTTCAACGCCAGGCGATGGGCACGTTCAGGCGCAGTGCCACCAGCTGGGGAACATCTGCCGTACCCGCGGCTCGGCGAAACGCTCGTCGATCAGCAACAGCACGCCGCGGTCCTGGTCGCCACGGATCACCCGGCCGGCCGCCTGGATCACCTTGCGCACCCCGGGATAAAGGTAGGCATAGTCGAAACCGGCGCCGAACTGGCGGCCCAGGCGCTGCTTGAACTGCTCATTGACCGGGTTGACCTGGGGCAGCCCGAGGGTGGCGACGAAGGCGCCGATCAGCCGCGTGCCCGGCAGGTCCACGCCTTCGCCAAAGGCGCCACCGAGCACGGCGAAGCCAATGCCCTGGCCATCTTCGACGAAACGCGCGAGAAACACCTCGCGGCTGGCCTCGTCCATCCCCGGTGCCTGGCGCCACAGGGGGATATCCGGGTGCTGCGCCTCTAGCAACCGCGCCACCTGTTCCAGGTACTCGAAGCTGCTGAAGAAGGCCAGGTAGTTGCCTGGCTGGCGGGCGAACTGGGCGACGATCAGTTCGACGATCGGTGCCAACGACGCCTGGCGCTGCTGGTAGCGGGTCGACACGTCGCTGACGATGCGCACCTGCAGCTGCTCGGCGCGAAACGGCGCGGCGACCTCCAGCCAGGCCGTGTTGGCCGGCATGCCCAGCAGGTCGCGGTAATAGTGCTGCGGGTTGAGCGTTGCGGAAAACAGCGTGACGCTGCGCGCCGCGCTCATCCGTGGCCCGAGCAGCCGCGCCGGCACCACGTTGCGCAGGCACAGCGTGGCCAGGCGTCGCCCGCGAGGGCCGTTGCGCGGGCTGATATCGAACAGGAAGTGTTCGTCGAACAGTTCGGCGATGCGGCTGAACTGCAAGGCTTGAAAGAAGAATTCCAGAACCTTGGGCTCGACCTCGGCGGGCGCCTGGTTCATGCGCTCCTGGATCAGCCCGATGCACTGCTGCAGGGCACGCAGGAAAGCATCCGGCAGGTGTTCGCAGACTTGGTACGGCGCATGCTGGGCCTTGTACAACGCATTCCACTGCCGGTTCAGCCGGTCAAGGGCGCTGCCCAGCCCTGCCGGCTTGCTCTGGCGCAACGCCAGCAGCTGGCCCTGGTCGAGGCTGGCGCTGTACATCTGTCGTCCGCGCTCCACCAGGTTGTGTGCTTCGTCCACTAGCACCGCCGTGCGCCACTGGTTGGCCTGGGCCAGGCCGAACAGCAAGGCATGGGCATCGAAGTAGTAGTTGTAGTCGGCCACCAGCACGTCGACCCAGCGCGCCATTTCCTGGCCCAGGTAGTACGGGCAGACCTGATGCGCCAAGGCCACCTCGCGCAGCGCAGCACGGTCGAGCAATGGCACACGGGCCGCTGCTTCGCGGGCCGCCGGCAGCCGATCGTAGAACCCCCGGGCCAACGGGCATGACTCGCCATGGCAAGCGTTCTGCGGGAACTCGCAGGCCTTGTCGCGGGCGATCAGTTCCAGGCTGCGCAAGGCCGGTTGCGCCGAGGCCTGGGTGATCTGGCGCAAGGCATCGAGCGCCAGGGCCCGACCCGGCGTCTTGGCGGTGAGGAAGTAGAGCTTGTCCAACTGCTGTGGCACCACGGCCTTGAGTAGTGGAAACAGGGTACCGAGGGTCTTGCCGATGCCGGTGCTGGCCTGGGCCATCAGGCAGCGACCGGTGCTCACCGCCTTGTACAGCGTCTCGGCCAGCTGTCGCTGGCCCTGGCGCAATGCGGGATAGGGAAAGCCCAGCGCCTGAAGCTCCTGGTCTCGTGCCAGCGTGCGCGCCTGCTGGGCTTGCGCCCAGGCCAGGAAGCGCTGGCACTGCGCTTCGAAAAACGTCTTCAGCGCACTGGCGCTGTAATGCTCGCGGATGACCGTCTGGCCATCGCTGTCCACATCCAGGTACACCAGCGCCACATCGAGGGCCGGCAATTGCCGCGCCTGGCACAGCAGCCAGCCATAGACCTTGGCCTGGGCCCAGTGCAACTGGCGATGGTTGGCCGGCTGCCGGGCCAGGTCGCCGCGGTGGGTCTTGATCTCTTCCAGGCAGTTGCGTGCCGGGTCGTAGCCATCGGCACGGCCGCGCACGCGCAAACCCTGGTAGTGCCCTTCGAGGGTCACTTCAGCCTCATAGCCGGCCTCGCGCCGGGCCACCACCCGGCGATGGCCGGCCATGCCTTCCTGGGCGGTAGGCGAAGGGGTAAAGCGCAGGTCCAGGTCGCCAAGCTTGGCGCTGAACTCGCACAGGGCGCGCACGGCGACGGTGTAGGTCATGCCGGCGGCGTCCAGCGTACGTGGCACACCGTGACCGGCAGGCCATGCTCATGGCAGAACGCGAGCCAGCGCAGTTGGTTGTCCTGCAGGCGGTCGCCCGGGCCCTTGACCTCGACCATGCGGTAGCGCCCCTCCCCCGGCCAGAACTGGATCAGGTCGGGCATGCCGGCGCGGTTGGCGCGGATGTCCTGCAGCAGGCGCACAAAGCAGGCCTTCAGGTGCGCCGCCGGCAGATGCTCGAGGGCTTGCTCGAGCAAGTCCTGGTCGAGCATCTGCCAGGCCACGAACGGTGATTGCAGGCCCTGCTTGGCCGTGTAACAGGCGCGAATGGCGGCGCGATGACTGCCATCGTCGAGCCGGCCCAGGCAACGCTCGAACAACTCGCCACGCCGCAACTGGAAATCAGCATCGTGCAGGTCCTGGGGCCCGACCTGGAACGGATGGAAGAACGCCCCCGGCACCGGGGCGAAGATAGCCTCCCAGCACAGCAGGCCGAACAGACTGTTGAACAGGGTGTTCTCGACATAATGAACAACCCCACCGGCCTCTTGCAGATGCACGCGCACGGCCTCCTCCACTCCCTGCGAGGCCAGCGTGAGCGGCAGCTCCAGTTCGATGATATCCATCGGCGCCGGACCTCGACGCGGCTGCGCCGGCCCGCCGAGCTTGCGCGCCAGACGCGGCAGCATGCGCGCCAGGGCTTGCGCCTCCTGGGCATTGGCCGGCGCCGCGGCCATGCGCGAGGCCAGGGCATGGGCCTGCGACCACTGCTCGCTGCGCTCGTACACCCGCACCTGGCGAATGCGCGCCTGCGGGTGGTCGCAGTCGGCGTAGACCTGCAAGGCCAGGTCCCAGTCGCCGGCACGCTCGCATTGCTGGCCGATGCCAAACAGCAGCCGCGCCCGACGCCGGGCCAGCCAGGGGTTGGCACTGTCGAGCCCGTGCAGCGCCGCCAGTACTTCGGCCGGCGCTGCACCCTGCTCCAAGCGTTCGGCGCTTGCATGCAAGGTCATGGCCAGGTCGACCTCTGCACGCTGGCACAGGGCCCGGGAATCATCGCTGAACGGCACCTGCTCGTAACGGTACAGGCCCAGGTCGGCGAGCACGAAGTCTGACCAGTCCTGGTAGAGGTTGCCGAAGAACAACAAGCGCAGGCGATCGCACACCGGTTGCAGACGCCAGTGCCACAGCCGCACCGGGAAATCGGCGCACCAGTCGGCCAAGGGCCTGGGCGCAAGCGCAAGCGCCTGCAACTGCGCCAGTAGGTCGGTCTTGCCCGCCCGTGGCCGCGCCAGTTGCGCGCCGAAGCAGTGGGCCAGCTCCTCCTTGCGCAGCAGCGCCCAGAGCTGCTCCACGGTCAGGGGGGCGTCGGCCTCGACCCATCCCAGGGCCAGCAACGGCGCCAGCGCGGCTTGGGTGTCGCCAATCTCGGCGTAGGCGAGCTTGTCGCTTCGAAACCACTGGCCCTTGCGCATGACCATGCGCACCAGCAAGGCCTGGGCCGGTACCGGCAGGCTGGCGAACGCCTGGATAAAGCCACGCTCGTCGGCATCCAGTAAATCGGCGTAGCGCTGCTCGACCCAGCTCAGGACCTGGCGGAAGTTGTGCAGGTAATACAAGGGGTCGTCGACAGGATGGGCGATCACGGCATGAGGAGAGTGCTAGGAGTGAATGCTGGTTATACATACAGGCCTGTATCGAAACAAGCCTCTGCCACACACCTCCACACCCCCGCGGCCCGTTCGCACGCCTCTAGCACGCGGGGTCGCGCGCGTTTGTCCGCTGGCCTAATCGCCATCCCTTACCGATGAGCGGCCAACAACAGGGGCTCACACCGCCGTCTGGCGCACTGCTGCGTCATCGGATGCAGGGTCTGCCACTCGACACAACCCTAGGTCGCGTCGAGCCAGCAAGGCGTACAAATGCTGTACTTCTGGCCGCAATTGGCCGGTGTAGATAGCCCGCAACTGGGCAAGCGTGAGCCCACTGGTATCGATCAGCCATTGACTCACCGGGTCCGGACAGGGCCTGCCCTGCAACGCCCGGTGCAGGTAGGGCAAGGCAACCCGCATGTTCGGCTGACAACGCAGCACGTAGGCATCGAGGTTGCGCCCTTGCGCCACGAACGGCGTGGACAACAGGCACGCCAACTGCTTCTCGCCGACCGCGTAGGCGTCTCCCAGGCGAACCTGCGCTTCGTCGCGCAGGGCTTGGCCCTGCGGCCACGCCAGCGGTCGATGGCCCAGGCGCTTGAACAATGCCTGGGCGCCTTCACGGTAGCTGCGCTGCTCGATCATCTGCGCCCGCAGGCCATGCAGGTGCGCCAGCGGCAGCGGATCGAACAGCCCGGCCGGCCCGTGGGGCTGTTCGCACGGGTCCGTGGCGTGCCCCAGCATGCGTTCGAGGGGCCCGGCCTCCCCTGGGTGCGGTAGCAGCGCCTCGACCGATGCCACTCGTACCACCCGCCCGGCCTCGATCATGGGCCGCGATAATGGCGGACACAGCGGGTCCGACAGGACATCGCCCAGTTGCTTCATGCCGTCTACCAGGCTGATCACGCTGTCGCCACTTACGCTCTGCGCCACGTGCTCGGTATGCCGCAGACAACGCCGCCCCCACGCCAGCAGACGATGCAAGCGCAGAGGCGGGATAGCGCTGACCAGCAAGTTGGCGCCATCCTCGCCACCAAGTGCCTGCGCCAGGCTCGCCGCCAGCTCCATGTAGCCCCTGGCGCCAAGCATGGCATCCGGCTGCCCGCCAGTAAGGTGGCCGAACAGCAACCAGGCATTGCCCGCCGCCTGTGCCTGGCTGGGCGAGCACACCGGCCGAGGCCCGAACGGCCCCAGTTGCCCGGCATCGGTACGCAGCAACTCGACGCGTGGGTCGTCCTGGAGGAACAACGCACTGAAGCAACGCTCGTGCAGGGCCACCGTCTCACGATCAAGGCTAGGCAACCTGGCCACCAGCACCTGCAGGCGAAAGGTCCCGGCATGGCGCAGGGCGATGCTCAATTGCGCGGCGCGCAGGCAGGCCAGCAAATGTGTGCTGCGCGGGTCCGGGCCATGCAGTACCAGGATGCGGAAACCACCGATGTTTTCCGCCCCTCCGCCCATCACCAGCATCCGCTGCACCAGCAGTTGCACCGAAGCCCGCTGGGCCTGGTTCATGTGTTCGAGCAGGCGCTGCAGGACCTGCTGGTAGATATAGTGCATGGCTTGATCATGGGTTGTGCTCATGCGTTCGCTCCATCTTCCTGACGGCTTCAAGGTGAAGCCCGAATTCTGGCAGTGAATACAGCACCAGGCTTGAAGGACGCTTCCCATAACCATGTAAGACAATTATCTGAATGCAGGCGCGCGCCTCACCTGGCGCCCAATAAAAAGCCCGGGACCACTGCCCGGGCTCTTGCCATCACATCGCTGAACGCGTCACACGGTGCCCATGTCCAGCACCACCCGCCCGCCACACGGGCATTCATCCATGTGGCGATGCGCCTCGACCACCTGGTCGAACGGGTAGACCTTGATGATCTGCGGCGTCAACAACTGGTCGGCGGTGAACTGGTTGATGTCGCGCAAGGCCCGCTGCAAGGCCACCTGGTCCTGGGCGATGCCCAGTTCCGGCTTGCCGGTGAAGTTGCCGATGCAGTGCACATGGAACTGGATGTTCTTCTGGAACGCCGCGCAGGCCGGGAACGGCGTCTGGTTGC
The DNA here is from genome assembly GCF_014268885.2 of Pseudomonas xantholysinigenes. Taxonomy (NCBI): domain Bacteria; kingdom Pseudomonadati; phylum Pseudomonadota; class Gammaproteobacteria; order Pseudomonadales; family Pseudomonadaceae; genus Pseudomonas; species Pseudomonas xantholysinigenes. The sequence goes on from NZ_CP077095.1 coordinate 3,048,150, forward strand.
CGCCCTGCAGGCCGTACAGCACCAGGCTGCCACGGGGCGCCAGCACATCGCCGAGCAACGACATCTGCGGCCCACCCATGCCGTCGAGGACCATGTCCACGCCGCGGCCATCGGTGTACTTGCCGATCTGCATCAACAGGTCCTGCTCCTCGGTGACGATCACCTTGTCCGCCCCCAGGCCCAGCAGGTATTCACGCTGCTCCGGCTCCTTGGTCGCGGCGAACACCTTGAGCCCCAGGGCCTTGCCCAGTTGCACGAAGGCCGGACCGGCACAATGGCTGGCGTCGGTGATCAGCGCGGTCTGCCCGGCCTTGGCCCGGGCCAGATCGACATAGGCGAAATAAGCCATCAGCAACGGCGTGTAGTGCACGCTGGCCTCGATCGGGGTCAGCACATCGGGATAACGGGTGATGGCGCTGCGCGGCAACACGATGACATCGCCATACACCGGGTGGTCGTTGGGGCTGGTAGCCGGGAAGCTAGCCACCCGGTCACCCACCGCAATATCGTCCACGCCTTCGCCGACCGCCGTGACCACGCCGGCCATCTCATGGCCGATACCCGCCGGCAGGCGCGCCTGGGAAGGCGCCAGGTTCTGCCGCCAGAGCACGTCGTACCAACTGATGCCGATCGCCTCGACGCGGATCTGCAGCTCGCCGGCAGCCGGGGACGGTTCGGCCTGCTCCTCGCAACGGAGCACATCGGCCTGGCCGAACTTGTGGAAACGGATCATGCGGGACATCGCATACCTCGCCTGTGTGAATCTCGTATTACCACGGACTTTATCCGGGCTTTCGCGGTTGGACCATCAGTGGCTGTTAATAGTCGACATGCTTGTCATTGATTGGGCCCCTGACTTTTATGTGCATTGGCACCCGGAAATCGGTGCAGGGTAACAGCCTTTGGCCTTAAGATTCACCCCTGCCCCACTTCTGGCGAGCCGCATCGAATGAATCGTAACGACTTGCGTCGCGTAGACCTCAACCTGCTCATCGTGTTCGAAACGCTGATGCACGAACGCAGCGTGACCCGCGCCGCCGAGAAACTGTTCCTCGGCCAGCCGGCGATCAGCGCCGCGTTGTCGCGCCTGCGCAACCTGTTCGACGACCCATTGTTCGTGCGCACCGGGCGCAGCATGGAACCCTCGGCGCGCGCCCACGAAATCTTCGCCCTGCTGTCGCCGGCGCTGGACTCGATTTCCACCGCGGTCAGCCGCGCCGCCGAATTCGACCCGGCCACCAGCAACGCAGTGTTCCGCATTGGCCTTTCCGATGACGCCGAGTTCGCCCTGCTGCCACAATTGCTCAAGCGCGTGCGCGCCGAGGCGCCGGGCATTGTGCTGGTGGTGCGCCGGGTCAACTACCTATTGATGCCGACCCTGCTTGCCTCCGGCGAGATCTCGGTGGGCGTGAGCTACACCAGCGAGCTGCCGGCCAACGCCAAGCGCAAGGTGCTGCGCCGCAGCAAGCCCAAGCTGCTGCGCGCCGACAGCATGCCTGGCGGTATCACCCTGGACGACTTCTGCGCCCGGCCCCATGCCCTGGTGTCGTTCGCTGGCGACCTGTCCGGGTTCATCGACGAGGCACTCGATGAAATCGGCCGCAAGCGCCACGTGGTGCTGGCCGTGCCGCAGTTCAACGGATTGGGCAGCTTGCTGGCGGGGACCGATATCGTCGCCACGGTGCCGGACTACACCGCCGACGCGCTGACCGCGGCAGGCGGGTTGCGGGCAGAGGACCTGCCACTGCCGGTGCAGACCTTCGAGCTGCACATGGCCTGGCGCGGGGCACAGGACAACGACCCGGCGGAGCGCTGGTTGAGGTCGCGGATACAGATGTTCTTCGGCGACCCCGATAGTCTTTGAAGTTGACCAGTGCGAGTTGCAAGATCTATCGACTGCCACGCGGCCCGCTATGCCACGACTCAGCCTGCCGTCAGCCCGGCCGAGTGTGTACATGGCATCGGCTCAAAAGCCAGGAAATGGCGGGAAGGCCGAAGGGTGCGGTCGAGCCAGGCCCAATCCGCACCCACGATCAGGCGATCGGAAAACGCTTGAACAGGTCGGTCTGTTCCAGACGCTCCGTATGGGCCTTGAGGGCCGGGAAATCATCGGCCTTGACCACTTCGGGCAACATCAGTTGCATGAACGACCAGGCCACGGCGGTGGTGAGCGCCGCCTGGTCTGGCCGCCCACCTTGCGCCGGTCGTGCAGCCCAATGCCTGTCCAGTTCGGCGCACGCCGCCAGCAACTGGCGGGTGACGCGCTCGACCCAAGGCAGGTGGAGCTTTTGCGCCGGACGTAGATTGTGCTCGTAGACAATCTGCACGCTCTTCTCGCACGCCGCCAGCGCCAGCCCCAACGTACGCAAGGCTGTGGCCAACGCTGCTGGCTGCTGCGGTAGCAGCTTGCTGGCGGGGTCACTGAGGGTCTCGAAGTAATCGATGATCAGTGTCGAGTCCATGAGTACCGAGCCATCATCCAGCACCAGGCTCGGCGCCTTGACCACCGGGTTGATCCGGGAGAACGCCTCGAACGTGCTGAACACCGACAGCGGATCGTGCTCGAACCTGACGCCTAGCAGGTCCAGGGAAATGGCCACCCGGCGAACATAGGGTGAGTCCAGCATGCCAATGAGTTTCATCCATCACTCTCCTTAGTTGATATTGATCTCCAGCGCCATTGCCCGGCGTTTGAACAGCTGGTCGAGTCGCCATGAAAAAGGATATGGCACACAGGCTCCAGGCCCGTTGGCAAGTGCTAGCTGCAGAACACCCTCACCATCGATCAGGGCCAGCCCGGCAGGCAGTTTCACCCGCTCTCCAGGTCCGATCGCGAGGTCGACACCGTCGGTACTGATCCAATGCCTGCCACTGACCACACGCGTGTCGATATCCTGGGCAAAGCGCACCGACAGCAATTGTGTCCTCGCCAATGAAACCTGCAACCATTGCCGTTCCTCTGCGCCATTGACCTCCTCCTGCAACTGCCGTGGTCCCACCGCATTGTCCATGGCGCCATTCCTTCCGCTCTATGAGAATTTACTATCCCTTACACTAGTGAGAATCTAGATACTTAAATATCGATATTTTTTTGGGCTTAACGAAAGAAATACTTACATGTCGAGCATTCCACCCATTACCTGCCTGCGCAGTTTCGAGTCGGTAGCACGGCTGGGCAGCGTCACCGCCGCCGCCAAGGAGCTGCACGTCACCCATTCAGCTATCAGCCAGCAGATCAAGGTGCTGGAGGAGATGATCGGCGTGACCCTGTTCATCCGTGAGGGACGCGGACTGCGAGTCAGCGAGGATGGGCGGCTCTACGCGCTGCAGATCCGTGAGTCGCTGAGCGGCATCGCCGAGGCGACCCGTCTGATCAAGGCCCAGCCCAAGTCGACGGAACTGGTCGTTGCCGTGCTCCCGTCGTTCGGGCTCAACTGGTTGTTGCCACGCCTGCCGCGCTTCCAGCAATCGCAACCGCATATCAGCATTCGCCTGCAAGCCAACCTAGCAGTTTCGAACCTGTCCCGTGAGTCGGTCGATGTCGGGATCCGCATGGGCAAGGGCGATTGGGACGGGGTGGAGCAACACCTGCTGTTCCACGACGAAACGCTGGTTGTCGCCGCACCGCACTTCAATGGCGGGGCCTTGCCGCGAACGCCGGAAGCGATCATCAGCAGCAACATCATCTTCAACATGGAGTCATGGCAGCCGTGGTGCCAGGCCGCCGGCCTGGATATCGATGTCCCACGCATCGGCCTGTGCAGCAACGATTCCAACCTGGTACTCCAGGCGGTGCGCCTGGGCCAAGGTATTGCCCTCGAGCGCCGCAGCCTGGTGCACGACGCCATCGAGCGTGGCGAACTGGTGCAATTGTCCCGGATCACAGTGCCCTACCCCTACCCCTACTGGTTGGTGCTACCCAACCGGGAGCGCTCTGAAGCCAAGCAACGGGTATTTTCCAACTGGCTGACGCGGGAAGTGGCGGATTACCTGGAGGAACTGGATCAAGACTACGAGAGGACGGAGCCAGCATGAACCTGCACCTGGAAAGGTAGAAGTGTGGTCATCAGCGGAGGCAGACTGTCCTGTTGGTCACCACGCACGCGCAAGACCTGGCCTCGGCGCACCTCAACCGGGCATATTCACGGCTGAACTGCGAGGCGCTTTCGAAGCCGACCCGCGCGGCCGTCACACTCGCCTCGCCGATGCCGCTGGAGGCGCCGGTAATAACGGCCACACGGCCTTGTAGGCGTTGATCACTCATCGTGGATTGCTCCTCTGGCGGTAATCGCCAGACGTTGAAAATGTTGAAGCCAGTATAAGGACGATGGGAAAGCCTTCTTTGCCTATTCCAACTGGAGACTTGCTCGATCTATTGAGAATTTGGGCAAGCCGCCCCCGCTCAACCCAAACTGAAAGGGGCTGCTTTGATAATGAGTTATGAGCAAGGGTAGATAGTTTTGCCTAAATCGGCAGAATCAGCCTGGACAGGCCAGCACATGTCGCACTGGCCCACCCGGCCCTGTCACAGGTGCTTTTGCAGGAAGGGAACCGCTTGTGCCATGGCCAGCGCCACTGGCTCCGGCTTGTCGTACAGGTCGTAATGCGACCAACCTTCGGCAACATAGATCTGCTTGTCAGGGGAAGCCGCCCGACCATGGATTTCCCAGCCGTCGCGGTAAGCGCCAAAAGCGCCCGGCTTGTCGCCGATGATCACCAGCAACGGCTGGGTCAGCAGCACTTCGGCGTGCAGGAACGCATCCCAGCCGAACGCTGCGCTGTTGAACGAGAACAGCCCGCTGGTAGCGCCGTTAGGTTGTTGCCCACGGGCAGTCTTGTAGTACTCGGTCGCCTCGAGCACATCGATATCGGTGAGCCCGGCAGCACGCCCCTCCTCCACCGAGGCCGGCAGGTAGTTGATCACCTGCCGCGCGCTACCCTGGGCTTCGGCGGTGCGCTGGGCAGCCATGGCCTGCAGCGCCGCGACCGGTTGGAAATTACTGAAACCTTCGCGGATCAGACGGCCGAAATTGACCCCAGTGATCGAGACCAGCGCCTTGATCCGGTGGTCGGTGATGGCCGCATGCACGGTGTAGGCGCCGCCGCCGCAGATGCCAATGGCACCGATACGTGCCGGATCGACGTAGGGCAACGTCACCAGGTAATCGATGGCGTAACGGATGTCGGATACGCGGATCGACGGGTCCTCCATGAAGCGCGGCTCACCGCCGCTGGCGCCCTGGAAGCTGGCATCGAAGGCGATCACCACGAAGCCCTCCCGGGCCAGGCCCGCACCGTAGACATTGCCCGAGGTTTGCTCCTTGCAGCTGCCAATCGGGTGGGTACTGACGACCGCCGGGTATTGCTTGGTGGCATCGAAGCCTGGCGGCAGGTACAGGTCCGCCGCGGTTTCCCAGCCGAGGTTCTGGTAGCGAACATGCTTGATCGTGATATCGCTCATGGGATTCTCCAGGTACAGGGACATTGACTTACATGAAGGCCGGCTTGTCGCCGTCGCTGCCCGGCTTGTTGACGCCTACGTTGTCGCGCGACAACCAGCCGGGCGTCTCGATGATCCGCACGATCAGCGCCGCGACACTCTTGCGCGAAACCTCGGTGCCCCGGAAAGGCGCATGCCGGCCGGTGGTCTCGTAATCCACCTCAACGTGATCGCTGAGCCAGGCCGCACGCACAATGGTGTAGTCCAGGTCACTGGCTTCGATCAGGTCGGCCGATCGCCGATAGGGCGGAAGGTACTGGCCAATCTCGCGATGGTTCCACTCGCCGAACTTGCCAGGAATCTCGTCATAGATGCCCAGGGAGTTGACGAAGATCAGGCGGCTGGGGCCTGCTGCGTGCATGGCGCCAATGATGCGGTCGGTCTGTTCGTCGATTGCACCGGCCAGGTTGGCGTAAACGATATCCTGACCCACCATGGCGCGAACCAGGTCGCGCGGCTCAAGTGCATCGCCTTCGATAACGGCAGCATTGGCTGGAACAGGGTCTTGCAGCTTGTTCGCGTCACGCAGGAAAAGGGTGAGCTTCACATCCTCGCGCCCTGCCAGCATGGCAATGACCCAGCGCGCAATCTGCCCGGAGGCACCGATTACCAGTACGTTTTTCATCTGTCATTCCTGAAATGTGCAAGGGATAAAGGGCGGCGCTTGGTATCGCGGCGCCCAGGGCAATCAGAGGCTGGATTGGAAGAACGGTGCCAGGTGCGTCATGGCGACATTGACCCCTGGGCCGTCGTACAGGTCCATGTGCGCCAGGCCATCAAGCACCACCAGCTCTTTTTGCCCGAGCGCCTTGGCATGCAGCTCCTGGCTGTGCCACAGCGATCCGGCGTCGCTGCCGGCGATGACCAGCGTAGGCTGGGTCAGCAATTGGTCGATCAGGTCGAAGGCATCGAAGGCGACCCAGGCGCCGAGGCCGTTCATCAGCATCTTGTTCTGCGCATTGGGATGCTGGGCACGAGGCGTCAGGTAGTAGTCGGCCGCTTCCTGCAGGTCACGTGGGGCACTGGTATCGCCCAGTGCCGGTACATAAGGGGCATACACCGGCTCGGCACCACCCGCTTCGGCCGTGCGCTGCCCGGCCAGGGCGTCGAGCACCGGCAGCAGGTCGTTGATGGAGCCTTTGCCCTCCCAGTCCTTGCGGGTGGCAGTGCCCACATTGACCGCGCTGGCGGTGGCCAGCGCCTTGATGCGGCGATCGACCGACGCCGCCTTGGCCGCAAAGCCGCCACCGGCACAGATGCCCAGCACGCCGATGCGTTGTGCATCGACGTAACCCAGGGTGCTCAGGTAATCCACGGCGCTGTAGACGTCGGCCACGCGATTCATCGGCTCGTCGAGGAAGTGCGGTTCACCACCGCTCTCGCCCTGATAGGACGCATCGAACGCCAAGGTCACGAAACCTTGCTCGGCCAGCAGGCGGGCGTAGGTACCGGCGGTCTGCTCCTTGACGCCACCGCCTGGGTGAACGGTGATGATCGCGGGGTACTGCTGGCTTTCGGTGAAGGCTGGCGGCAGGTACAGGTTGCCCGCCATCACGATGTTGCGATTGTTGAAGTGGACGTTTTGCATGGTGTTGCCTCCAGGTGGGCCGCGCGCCAAGCCAGAAAGCGCGAATGCCAGGTTGCCGAGGGCAAGGTGCCTGCCCTTCGTTGGAGACAAGTATAGGAATCGGCCCGCAGGGATTTTTGCCTAATCCACCAGCTTGCTTGCACGTTCCAAGGAAATTGCGCGGTCGTATAAAAATGCGTGTTTCAACGTTTAGCGCTGTATACCTCTTATTTCAAGGGCATTTCCAGAGAGGAATGGGTTTATAAGCCGCCTGACAAACATTGCCTATTGCACTGACTTCAACCTTGCTGGCGCATGCGTCGGACGTCACGTTGTGGCGGCGCGCCGAAAGCCCGGCTGTACTCGCGGCTGAACTGCGAAGCACTCTCGTAGCCAACCCTTCCCGCCGCCTGCCCGGCGTCCAGGTGCTGGTTGAGCATCAGTTGGCGGGCCTCCTGCAAGCGCAGTTGCTTGTGAAATTGCAAAGGGCTTACGCCGGTCAGCGTGCGGAAATGCTGGCGGAAGGTCGACGGGCTCATGTGTACCCGCTCGGCAAGATCATCGATGCGCATGGGCTGCGCCAGGTTCTGCTTCAACCAAGCCACCACCTTGGCAATCTGCTGCATCGGCGAACCGGCGGCCACCAGGTGCCGTAGCGCCACGCCATGCCGGCCAACCAGCAAGCGGACAATGATTTCCTGCACGACCAACGGCGCAAGGTGATCGAACAGCGCAGGCTCATCGAGCAGTTTCAACAGGCGCTCGAGCGCTCGCACCACCTCGGCATCGAGCTCGGCGATCACCAGCGCCTGGTGCGTGCTGTCCTTTGGCGGCGGCGGCAATTGCAGGTCCGACACCGTGCGCATGACCTGGCTGGGGTCGAGTGCCAGCATCAGGCCCAGGAAGGGCTTTGCCACTGAAGCCACCGAGACATGGGACACCACCGGTTGGTCGATGCTGGTCAGCATGCCCTGCCCTGCCCGGTAGTGCAGAACAGCCTCCTGCTGCATCACCTGCTTGCTGCCCTGGGCCACCACGCCAAGGCCGAGCCCATAGATGCACGGCATGGGATCGGTGGGCGATGTACGCCGATGCACGCTCAGAGCCGGCAAGCGGGTAGCAAAGTCACCGGCATTTGGAGCGTGTCGTGCAATCAAGGCACTCAAACCTGGCAGACCGGACTCGGCGTGGTCGAGGGGGGATTCGAGGCGGGTCATGTACGTCTCCATCAGCGCTATCGTCGTGCCAGGCATAATGATGAAGCGTTTTTTGTGAGTCGACCACTGTTCAGAGGCTGATCGCTTTCCTGCATGCTCGCCTTACCTGGCCTCGTACACAAGCTGTGCAAGGGGCTTCAGCTATTGTGGGGGGTTGCGAGCAAGCGAGGTGCCGCTGTCGCCACGAAAGTCCAACACTTGCCATCTTGGGCTTTGTCAGGAATCGCCATTCTCGATCGCGCATTCCGCTGGGGGTATCCAAGGGTATTTCTGGGGGTACATTTCTGATTCAGCTAACCCCAAATACCGTCCCAGAGCCCTGTCCCAATGTTCTTCGGCGACTCAGCAGTTCTGCTGGAAACCTCTGCAGCACGGCTGCGATTTACAACGCCAACCTGAGGCGAACCAGAACGAGCAGCGCGTGACCAGACCGCCCACGGCCTAAGCGCTCGATCAGAAGTAGAACAACGCCTCGACCATCGCCGTCAGTTGTGTACGGTCACGGCCATTGCCATAGGGACGATCACGCTCGCGAGCGTCGAACCAGTCGTAGCGCAGTTCCGGTCGCAGTGTAAGATTGCCGTTTACATCCCAACGCAACCCAGCGGTGAGCGCATTGAAGTCGCCGCCACTGGTGCTGGTCGGAAACAGGATGAAACCGTCCGGGTCACTGAAGTGTTCCCCACGCACTGAAAACGAAAGGTCCTGACGGTACTGGTAGGTCAGCACGGCATTCGCCCCCCCACCAGTGCGCCCCGCCGAAACCCGGACCAGTCACCACGTCCACCGTCGATGGCTTGCCGTCGCTTGCCTGATGGCCGTAAACCACTTCGGCGCCCATCGACCAACGCGCGTCGAACCTGTGCCAGCCGTTCAAGGAATGTTGCTGCTTGAGCTGGCCGCTGTCGGCGATCAACCGCGAAACGGGCGCCTGAACATCGCTGACACTGTCGTTCTGTTCATTCCCGACGATGAACTCGTAGTCGATCCAGGTGTTCATGTCTGGCGTGCGCCAGCGCCGCGCGGATCGAGAAAACCGAAGCCGAACTGACCGCCAGCGGCACGGCCGCCGCCAAGGTGGTCAACGCGCGATTGGCCTCTGCACGACTGGCCTTCCAGGAAACCGTGGAATTCGTGACTCAGAACGCGAAGGCAGCGCCCAACGATGTGTTTTCCGGCAGCGTGCCCTATCTGATGCTGGCCGGTAATCTCCTGGCTGGTTGGCAACTTGCCCGCTCGCTACTGGCAGCCGAGAAGCTGGTGGCCAAAGGTGAGGACGTGCCTTTCATGCAAGCCAGGATCACCACCGCCCGCTTCTATGCAGAGCACATCCTCACGCGCATCCCCGGCCAACGTGACGCAATCATCAATGGCGCCAGCAGTGTCATGGCCTTGCCCGTTGCAGCGTTCTAAGACGCACTGCCAGTGCCCGAGTCGCCCTGCCCAGGGCGACTCGGGCACTGGCAATCTCCACTCAACGCACGCCTCAGAACTGCTCGCGCGACATTTCATACAAGCTCTGGCTTCCCGCTTTGATGCCGGCCTCCAAAGCCTGGGCGCGAGGCAACAAACGCTGGAAAAAGAACGCCGCGCACGCCAGCTTGGCGCCATGGAAAGCCGGATCCTCGGCCTGCAGCACCTGCGCGGTGTTGGCCATGCGTGCCCACATGTAGGCGTAGGCGGTCAGGCCGAACAGGTGCAGGTATTCCACCGCCGAGGCGCTGACCAGGTTCGGATCGTCACTTGCCTGTACCTGCAGCCATTGGCTGACGCGCTCCAGGCGCACCAGTGCTGCCAACAGCGCTTCCCGGTGCAGCGGAGCATCGACACACCAGGCACGGATTTCCGCCGCCAGGCCAGCCAAGGCCTGGCGGCCGTCGGCCAGCACCTTGCGCCCGAGCAGGTCGAGCGCCTGGATACCGTTGGTGCCCTCGTAGATCTGCGCGATGCGCACGTCGCGCACCCGCTGCTCCTGGCCCCACTCGCGGATATAGCCGTGGCCGCCGAACACCTGCTGGCCGAGCACGCAGCTCTCCAGGCCGTTGTCGGTGAAGAACGCCTTGGCCACCGGCGTGAGCAACGCTACCTGACGCTGCGCCCGTTCGCGCTCGCCGGCGTCCTCGGCGTAGCGGGCGATGTCCAACTGCTGGCCGACATACACGGCGAAGGCGCGGCCGCCCTCGGTGAGGGCGCGCATGGTCAGCAGCATGCGCCGCACATCGCCATGCACGATGATCGGGTCGGCGCTGCGCTCGGGGGCTTGCGCACCGGCCGCCGAGCGGCTCTGCAGACGCTCGTTGGCATAGCCCGCAGCGCTCTGGTAAGAGGCCTCGGCGCAGCCGATGCCCTGGATGCCGATGGACAGCCGCTCGTAGTTCATCATGGTGAACATCGCGGCCAGGCCTTTGTTCGACTCACCGACCAGGTAACCCTCGGCCTGGTCGAAGTTCATCACGCAGGTGGCCGAGGCCTTGATGCCCATCTTGTGCTCGATCGAGCCACAGTGGGCCGGATTGCGCGCCCCCAGGCTGCCGTCGTCGTTCACCAGGTACTTGGGCACCAGGAACAGCGAAATGCCCTTGGGCCCGACCGGCGCATCCGGCAGCCGCGCCAGCACCAGGTGGACGATGTTCTCGGTGAGATCCTGCTCACCGCCGGTGATGAAAATCTTGCTGCCGCTGATGCGGTAGCTGCCGTCGGCCTGGGGTTCGGCGCGACTGCGGATCAAGCCCAGGTCGGTGCCGGCTTGGGGTTCGGTCAGGCACATGGTGCCGGCCCAGCGGCCTGCGTACAGCGGCGGCAGGTAAGTGGCCTTGAGCGCCGCGCTGGCATGGGCGTCGATGGCCAGGCAACTGCCGGCGGTGAGGGCCGAGTACAGGCTGAAGCTGCTGTCGGCGGCGTACATCATCTCCTCGAACAGCACGCCGAGCATCTTCGGCATGCCCATGCCGCCGTGCTCGGGGTTGCCGCCCAGGCCCACCCAGCCGCCTTCGCGGTAGGTGCGCCAGGCCTCGCGGAAACCATCGGGGGTGCGCACCTGGCCGTTGGCGAACTGCACGCCCTGTTCATCGCCGTTGCGGCTGAGCGGGGCGATCAGCTGGCCGGTTAGCCTGGCGGCTTCTTCGAGGATGGCGTCGGCGGTGTCGGCGTCGACCCGCTCGGCCAGGGCCGGCAGATGGGCCCACAAGGCAGGGCCGTGGAAGACGTCCTTGAGGATGAAGCGCATGTCACGCAGGGGGGCGGTGTAGGTGGTCATCTCAGGCTCGCGGTTAGGCTTTGGGTTTTGAGTTGGCAGGCCCGGCCTCATCGCCGGCTTGCCGGCGATGCGGCCGCACTGGCCGCTGTGGCTGAACGCTCAGAGCGCCCGGGCGCGGTCGCGCAGCACGTACTTCTGGATCTTGCCGGTACTGGTCTTGGGCAATTCGCCGAACACCACGGTCTTGGGCACCTTGAAGCCTGCCAGGTGTTCGCGACACCAGGCGACGATCTCAACTTCGCGGGTGGCACCGTGGCCGGTCTTGAGGGTGACGAAGGCGCAGGGCGTCTCGCCCCATTTCTCGTCGGGGCGGGCGACCACGGCGGCCTCGAGCACGGCGGAATGCTTGTACAAGACGTCCTCGACCTCGATGGTGGAGATGTTTTCGCCGCCGGAAATGATGATGTCCTTGAGTCGATCCTTGATCTCGACGTAGCCGTCGGCATGCCACACCGCCAGGTCACCGGTGTGGAACCAGCCGCCGCGGAAGGCCTCGGCGGTGGCCTCGGGATTCTTCAGGTACCCCTTCATCACCGTATTGCCGCGCATGAAGATCTCGCCCAGGGTGTTGCCGTCGCGCGGCACCGGTTCCAAGGTCTGCGGGTCGGCGACCATCAGGCCGTCCAGGGTCGGGTAGCGCACGCCCTGGCGCGACTTGATCCGCGCCCGCTCTTCCAGGGTCAAGGCATCCCATTGCGCGTGCCAGGCGCACACCGTCACCGGGCCGTAGACCTCGGTCAGGCCATAGGTGTGGGTAATGTGGATGCCCATCTCCTCGACCGCGCCGATCACCTTGGCCGGTGGCGCGGCGCCGGCAACCATCGCCTGAACCGGGTGCTCGATGGCGGCCTTGGCGCTCTCGGGCATGTTGACCAGGGCGTTGAGCACGATAGGAGCACCGCACAGGTGGCTGACCCGGTGCTCGCGAATCAGGGTGAGGATTTTCTGCGGGTCGACCCGGCGCAGGAACACATGGGTGCCGGCCAGGGCGGTGATGGTCCAGGGGTAGCACCAACCGTTGCAGTGGAACATCGGCAGGGTCCACAGGTACACCGGGCGGTGGCCCATGGCCCAGGTCATCTGGTTGCCGATGGCGTTGAGGTAGGCGCCGCGGTGGTGGTAGACCACGCCCTTGGGATTGCCTGTGGTGCCGGAGGTGTAGTTGAGCGAGATCGCCTGCCATTCGTCCTCGGGCCATTCCCAGGCGAACTCGGGGTCGCCCTCGGCCAGCAGGGCCTCGTAGTCCAGATCGCTGACCGGCTGGCCTTCGCCATATTCCGGGTCGTCCACATCAATCACCAGTGGTGGGTGTTCGAGCAAGGCCAGGGCGTCCTTGATGACGCCGTGGAACTCGCGGTCGCCGATCAGCACCTTGGCCTCGCCATGACGCAGCATGAAGGCAATGGCCTCGGCGTCCAGGCGCACGTTGAGGGTGTTGAGCACGGCGCCGATCATCGGCACGCCGAAGTGCGCTTCGAGCATGGCGGGAATGTTCGGCAGCATCACCGCCACCGTGTCGCCGCGCCCCACGCCACGGCCCTGCAGGGCACTGGCCAGGCGCCGGCAACGGGCATAGGTTGCGGCCCAGTCGCGGCGGATGGCGCCATGGATCACGGCCGGGTACTGGCCATACACTGCGGCGGTGCGCTCGATGAAGCTGAGTGGCGTCAGGGCGACGTGGTTGACCGGTGCGGGCATCAGGCCCTGGGAGAATATCGACATGCGCGGGTCCTGTAGTGGAGGCAGGCGCGCGCTGTGCGCAAGCCCCCGGTGGCTGATTGTTAGCTCTGATCAGGGTGTGGGAGGCGTTTTCCTCCCTGTCGCTTTTTTACGCGAACCGCTATCGTATCTGGAAGATCGACTATAGCAATATGGTAAAACTACTATAAAAGAGCCTTTTATCGTGATCGCCACCTGCTCTCCCCTGCTCGCCCTGGACCCACAACCCAGCCTGCTGCTGGCCGCTGACGCCAGCCCCGTGCAGCTCAATCCTGCCTGCGAGGCCTTGGTTCGCCAGGGGCCGCCCCTGGCGCAATGGCTGCCCGCCAACCATGTCGAGTTGGTCCGCGCCAGCCTGAAGCAAGGCCGGGCCATCAGCGAGGTCGAGGCCGAGGCCAACGGGCGCATCCTGCTCTGGACCTTCATTCCCGATGACCAACGCCAACAGGTACTGGCGCGCTGCCGCGACGCCAGCGCCGAACGCGGTGGCGAGCGCGAAGCCAGTCGCGCGCGAAGGCTGTACCGGCTGATCACCGAGAACACCACCGACCTGATCTCGCGGCACAGCCCGGACGGACGCTTTCTCGATGCCACCCCTGCCGCGTTCCGCCTGCTCGGGCTGTGGCCCGAACAACTGCGCGGCAGCCTCGTGCGTGGTCTTCTGCACCCGGGCGAGCGCCTCCAGGCCTTGCTGCAAGCCGGCGCCGCGCTGGACGCGGACGGCTACCACACCATGACCTGTCGCGTGCGGCATGCCGATGGCCGCTATCGCTGGTTCGAAATCGCCTGCAGGGCGATCCGCGAGACCTACACCGGCGCCGTGGTGGAGATCGTCGCCGTGTCCCGCGACATTACTCTGCGCATCGAGGCCCAGGAAACCCTGGCCCACAGCGCCCGGGTCGCCACCCTGGGCGAGCTGGCCTCGGGTATCGCCCACGAGATCAACCAGCCACTGGCCGCGGTGCTCAACTACAGCAATGCCAGCCTGCGCTACCTGAGCAACCTGGAGCACGACCCCCAGGCGCGGGACCGGGTCGAGCAGGGGCTGCAGCGCATCAACGCCCAGGCCACCCATGCCGCCGAGGTTATCCGTCGCCTGCGCGCCTTCCTGCGCAAGGGTCCACGCCAGTTGCAGGCACTGGAGATTGGCGAAGTGATCGAGGAAGCCATGCGCCTGTGCGCCTGGGAAGCGGCTGGCGCGCAGGTGCGTATCGAGCAACGCCTGGGCGGGCAGTTGCCGAGGGTGAACGCCGACCGGGTACTGCTGGAGCAGGTCCTGCTCAACCTTCTGCGCAACGCCATCGAAGCCAATCGTGAGCAGCATTCCAGCCAACCATCACGTATATTTCTCACGGCAGAGCGCCAAGGCGATTGGCTGCAGATCGAAGTGGCAGATCAGGGATGCGGTGTCCCTGCTGAACGCCTCGATGAGATCTTCACCCCGTTTATCACCAGCAAGCCCGAGGGGCTTGGGCTTGGCCTGTCGATGAGCCGGAGTATTGTCGAAGGCTTTGGTGGCAACCTGCATGCGCGTGCCAATGAGCCAGGTGGTCTGGTGCTGTGCTGCCGCCTGCCGACCAATAACCTCAGGAGCGACAACCGGCGATGAAGCCAAGGGTTTATGTAGTCGACGATGATCAGGGCATGCTCGACTCGACGGTCTGGCTGCTGGAGTCGGTAGGCCTCGAGGCCGTGCCTTTCACGAACGGCCAGGCCTTTCTGGATGCGGCAGACCTGAGCGGGCCGGCCTGTGTACTGCTTGATGTGCGCATGCCTGGCATGGGTGGGCTGGCCATACAGGAAGCGCTGCAAAAACGTGATATCAAGACCCCAGTCATCTTTGTCAGCGCCCATGCCGATGTGCCGATTGTCGTGCGCGCATTCAAATCCGGTGCCTGCGACTTCATCGAAAAGCCCTACAACGATCAACTGTTGCTGGACAGCGTTCAAGCAGCGCTGCAGCAAGCAGGGAGCTCACTGGCTGGCATGACGGAGCTTGCCTTGGTTCAGGAGCGCATCAACGCCCTCACCCCGCGAGAGCAGGATGTCTTTATCCCGTTGGTGCAGGGGTTCAGCAACCGGGAGATTGCCGAACACCTCGATGTCAGCACCAAGACCATCGATCTCTATCGAAGCCGCGTGATGAAACGAATGCAGGCCGAGAGCTTGCCAGCGCTTGTCGGTATGGCCATTGCTTGTGGGCAGATTGATGCACTCAGTCTACGGGCCAAGCCAAGCGAGAATACGAGTGAGCTTGGGTTGATATGAGCAAACAAGGTTTCAGGCATCTCGAGCCTGGACAAGCCCCCGACAACCGAGCAGTGGCCGTGAGGTCAGGCCTGATTGCCTTCGTCGAGCATTTCCAGATAACGCTGGATCGGTCCCCACTCTCCACCAGCCCGAGTGATCACCACCAAGTCTGACTTCGGTACATCACCCAAGAGCTCACGGAACACCACATTCGGCAGGGTCATATGACTGATCGGCTCGGGAGCCAGCGTCACCCCGAGGCCGGCAGCCGTCACGGCAAGCATCGACAGCATACTGCTCATCCTATGCGCGATCCGGGGCTCCTTGCCCAGGATCTGCCGCAGGATTGCCAACTGGCCTTCGTCATCGCCTTCGGCGGCATAGACGATGAATGACTCGTCCATCAGCGCGCTAACGTCCAGGGATGGCTGCCGAGCCAGCGGATGGCGGGCACCGAGCGCCACGTACCAGGGCCAGCGGCCCAGCGTGCGCACGGCCAGTCGCGCATCGAAAGGCACACCAAAAGTCGAGCAGTAACCGATATCCAGACGTCCAGCCAGGATTGCCTCCTGCTGCTCGGCCGGCATCATTTCTTGCAGATCGAGCACGACATTTGGCCATGCGTCATGGAAGGCTCCAAGGTCTTCGGATAACCGTGCCGAGGCCAATGCGTTGCCGACGAAACCGATCCTCACTATGCCGGTTTCGCCCCTCGCTGCCCGCTGTATCAGGCTCTTGGTGCGCTCGGCCTGCTCGATCGTGCGTTGCGCCTCGCCTAGCAGCAAACGCCCGGCGTCCGTCAAGGCCACCCGCCGGGTGCTGCGTTCGAACAACGCCGCCCCCAGCTCCTCCTCGAGTGCGCGAATCTGCACGCTCAGTGCTGGTTGCACGATATGCAGACGTTCCGCTGCACGGCCGAAATGTCCCTCCTCGGCGACGGCGAGAAAGCTACGGTGCGGCGGTCCGACAAGCCCGCTTCCACAGGATTGCGCGAAATCTCAAGCTTGCGCTGTACCTGTGGGAGCGGGCTTGCCCGCGAAGGGCCGCAAAGCGGCCCCAGTTAGTGAGAATGAAACCTAAACTGACCGGCATTAGGCGTTGGCTTGCCTTCTTGGCTTTACCCGCGCAGTGCGACGGGCAGATCAGGAAGGGAACAGCTTGCTCAGACAGCTGAGCTTTTTCTTGTAGGAGCGTCGGGCTTGCAGTGCCTCTTCCAGCGTCACCGCGACGAAGCGGGCCTTCTGGTTGGGTTGCATCTGGCCGACCAGATCGAGGTCAGCGCTGATCACCGTGCCGATCATCGCGTAGCCGCCACCGGACACTGCATCGCGGTGCAGAATGATGGGCTCGAGCCCTGCCGGCACCTGGATCGAGCCGATCGGGTAGCAGCTGTCAACGATGTTCGAAGGGTCGGAGCCGGCGCCGAACGGCTGCTCGCGAGGCTGGAAGCTCAGCGGGCTGCCACCCTTGAAGCGATAGCCGATGCGATCTGCCTCCGAGCCGACAGTCCAGGCTTCGGCGAAAAAGCTGTCCGCCGCCGCCGGGGTCAGCCGGTCGTAGTACAGCCCCGGCACCACCCGCAGGGTGGTCTCCCCTCCCAGCGACTGACGCAACGCCATGGGCAGGCTCGCCCCGGCACGCCCCTTGCCGCTGGCGATGCCAATCGGCAGTTCATCACCAATCACCAGCCTGCGCCCCTGAAAACCACCCAGCGCGCCCAACGCGTAGGTGGAACGACTGCCGAGCACCACCGCTACATCGATACCGCCGGCCACCGCCAGATAAGCCCGCGCGCCAGCCTTGGGAAAATCGAAACGCAGCACTTGACCGGCCTTCACTTCAAAGGCGGTGTCCAAGTGCATGTCCACGCCATCGACCTTCGGCGTCATCTGCGCACCACATACCGCCACCAGGGCATCCTGCTGAAACTCCAGCTCCGGTCCCAGCAACGTGCACTCCAGCGCCGCCGAATTGGCCGGATTACCCACCAACTGGTTGGCCGCGCTCAGGGCATACTGGTCCAGCGCCCCGGAAGGCGGGATACCCAAGTGGTAATAGCCTTCGCGGCCGAGGTCTTGCACCGAGGTGGCCAGACCGGGTTTGAGCACCTTGATCATGCCAGCACCTCCTGCAGCGACTTGGGATAGCCGATCGGGTCGGCGAGAAACGCATCGAGCGAGAACTCCACAGGACGGATGCGCAGATCGAAGCGCCCGGCTTCGACCTCGGCCACGGCGTGGTCATAGGCATCGCGGTCCATCGGCTTGAACTGCACGATGTCGCCGGGACGGAAGAACACCATGTGTTCCTTCAGGTACGCCAGGTTCTGCTGCGGGTCATAGATCGGTGCCGGAGTGACACCAAACATCTGGTAGCCACCGGCGCCACGGACCGAGTAAATGCAACCGAAGCAGCCGCCATGGCCCAGGGTCAATTTCGGCGTGTCGGTACGCGGCCGCAGGTATTTGGGCACCTGCAACTGGCGTTCGCGCTCGACCATCTGGAACATGAACGGCAGGCCCGCCACGAAGCCCACCATCGAAACGAACCACGGCGCGCCACTGTGGGCGGCGATGAACGCCTCGACGTCAGCCAAGCCGTTGATGCGCGCGGCGTATTCCAGGTCCGTGGCATTCGGGTCCTGGTGGCGGTCGCGAAAGCGCATCAGGGTTTCGTGGGTCCAGGGATCGTTGTAGAGCACCGGGATCTCGATGATCCGGGTGTGCAGGGTGCGCTCGGCCACCGCCTGGGCCTCGGCCCCCTTCACCGCGTCAAGCAGCTCGGCCGGCAAGATGCGATCCGGGTCAAAGCGGATCTGGAACGAGGCGTTGGCCAAGCACACGTCGAGCACGCCATCGAGGGCCAGGCGCTCCACCGCACGGGTGACCGCCATACCCTTGAAGAAGGCTTCAAGGGACATGCTGTCGCTGACTTCGGCAAACAGATGTTCGTCGGCGCCAAAGCTGTAGCGAATCGGACTGTTCATGCTGCACCTCCGCTGCGGCGCTCGGCCAGCCAGGTTTCCAAAGTGCCGGTGTGGAAGTCGGCGGTGTGCAACCAGGGTTGCTCCAGCAGTTCGCCGTGCAACGACAAGGTGCTGGCCATGCCGGTGAGCGTGGTCTGCTCGACTGCCAGTCGTGCGCGGGCCAGGGCTTCGGCGCGATCACGGCCATGAACAATCAGCTTGGCCAGCAGCGAGTCATAGTATGGCGGCACCCGGTAGCCTTCATACAGATGGCTGTCGACACGCACGCCCTCGCCTTGTGGCCAGTTCAGCGCTTGCACAAGCCCTGGGCTTGGGAAGAAATCCCGTGCCGGGTCTTCGGCGCTCAGGCGCATCTGCAGGGCTGCGCCGTTGATCTCGATATCGCTTTGCCTGAATCCCAGTGGCTCGCCACCGGCAAGGCGCAAGGTGGCCTTGCGGTAGAAAGTCCCCGGCAACGGGGTGATGACGGTGTGCTGTGCCATGTCTGTGCCTCTTGGAATAGTTGTAGAAAGGCAGGCAAGAATCTGTGTGTCGAGCAAACCCTGGCGTCTGCGTGCCAGGTGTCGTCGGTGGCGTTATCGCGGTGCGCGCACCTGGATCCCCGCGCCATCGAGCGCTTTACGGGTGGCCTCGACCAGTGCCAGGGCACCGGGTGTATCGCTGTGCAAGCAGATGGAGTCGAATTCGATCGCCAGGTCTTCACCTTCGACCGTGCGCACCACGCCTTGCTGACAGGCACGCAGTACCCGCGCAGCGACTTGCGCGGGGTCGTAGGCACGCACATTGCGGGTGAAGACGATGGAGCCGCTGATGTCGTATTCGCGGTCGGCGTAGAACTCGCGGATCACTGGCTGGCCAAGCTCGGTGGCGATACGCCAGATCATCGAGCCGGGCATGCAATACAGCAGCAGTTCAGGCTCCAGGCGCTGCAGGTTTTCCACCAGCAAGCGCGCCGCTTCTTCGTCCCGGGCCAGGTGCATGTACAGCGCACCGTGAGGTTTGATGTGTTGCAGGGCCACGCCTTGAACTCGGGCGAGCTCACGCAGGGCGCCCAGCTGATACAGCATGTCGTCCACCAGCTCCTGGGCCGATGCATTGATGTGGCGGCGGCCGAACCCGACCAGGTCGCGAAAGCCCGGATGAGCACCGACGGCCACGCCCAGGCGCTTGGCCTGCTCGACCGTGCGACGCATGGTGCCGGGGTCGCCGGCATGGAAACCGGTGGCGATGTTGGCCGAACTGATGAAGCCCATCAGTTGGTTGTCGACGCCGTCGCCGATAGTCCACGGACCGAAGCCTTCGCCCATGTCCGAGTTGAAATCTACTGCCTGCATGACACGCACTCCTGACGCTTGTGACTTCATGCAGAGCACGTTAAGTTCCAGCCACCCCCTTGGGAAGATCTATTATCCGAGGGGATATCTTCTGAAAATCAGATACCTCATCAAGCGGAGCGTTCATGTCACTGACCCTGCGCCAGGTTCGCTACTTCGTCGCCACGGCCGAGATCGGGCAAATCTCCCAAGCTGCGATTCATCTGAATATTTCCCAGTCGGCGGTAACCACTGCGATCAAGGAACTGGAGGGCATGCTCGGCACGCTACTGTTCCAGCGCTCGGCCCAGGGCATGAGCCTGACCGATGCCGGACGGCACTTTCTCAATCGGGCCTACGTGATCTTGCGCAGCGTCGACGACGCCCTTAACAGCCCACTGCCGGACGTTCGCGCCACCGGTCTGTTGCGGGTAGCGGCCAGTTACACGGTGATCGGCTACTTCCTGCCCCATCACCTGCAACGCCTGGAACACTGGCACCCGGACGTGGCCATCGAAGTGCACGAACGGGAGCGCCAGGCCATCGAACAAGGCCTGCTGGAAGGCGAATTCGACATGGCGGTGGTGCTGACCTCGAACCTGACCCACCCGGACATCGTCTCGAAAACCCTGTTCAATTCCGAGCGCCGGCTGTGGCTGCCCAGCCATCACCCGCTGTGCGAACGCTCAGCAGTGAGTCTTGCCGACGCCACGCAGGAGCCCTTCATCCTGCTTACCGTCGACGAAGCCGAGCAAAGCGCCATGCGCTACTGGGAACATGCCCAGCAGCAGCCCAACGTGCGAATCCGCACCAGCTCCGTGGAGGCAGTGCGCAGCATGGTGGCCAACGGCAGCGGCGTGGCGATCCTCTCCGACCTGGTGCACCGCCCCTGGTCGCTGGAGGGTAAACGCATCGAAACGGTGACCATCACCGACAAGGTCACCCCCATGAGCGTCGGCCTGGCCTGGCATCGCGAACGGGAATTCAGCCCGGCGATGCACGCGTTCCACAATTACTTCCACGACGCCTTCCTGGCGCCGCAACAACTTTCCGCACGGCGCTAAGCAAGCACATGCCCCTCATCCACCAGGCCAGTCCTACCCTGCGCCGTTGTGCATTCTTGTCGGTACCCAATTAATCTCATATGATACTAAGTCTCATTTGCATAAATTCTGCGGCAGCTCATGGCATCCATCGATACCGCTCAGCTCACTGCTCTCTACCAACAGCAACACCGCTGGTTGCGTAGCTGGCTGCATCGGCAATTGAGCTGCTCACACCGCGCCGCTGATTTGATGCAGGACACCTTCATGCGCCTGCTGGCCAGCAACGAGGCGCTTGAAATCCGCCAGCCCCGGCCTTTTCTGGCCAAGGTGGCGCGCAGCGTCCTGTCCAACCACTACCGCCGCGCACGCCTGGAAAAAGCCTATCTGGATGAGCTCCAGACCGAAGAGCAAAGCGTGCTGCCGGATCTGGCGACCCAACTGATCATTTTCGAGACGCTGGTTCGACTCGACGAAGCGCTGTGCGCACTGGATGTCGCCGTCAAGCAGGCTTTTCTCTGGTCGCAACTCGATGGGCTCAGCCACGCAGAAATCGCTGAGCGTCTGGGGATTTCAATCGCCACCGTCAAGCGCCATATCGTCAAGGCGGGCGCGCGATGCATGCTGGTGACGGACGCACTGTAATGACCATCAGCGCAAACGCCTTCGGCCAAGAACCCTCGCTTTCGCCAAAAATGTGTGAAGAGGCGATGGAATGGTGGCTCGACATGCAGGAAGCCAATTTCGATTCACCCGCACAAGCCGCTTTCATGGCATGGCGTGGTGAACACCCCTTGCATGAGCTGGCCTGGGAAAAAGCCTTGGCGCTGGGGGAGCAGCTCGATGCACTGCGCACCCAAGGCAATCCAGACCTCGCCCGACAAGCCCTGTTGCTTCCCTCCCAGGAAGGGCTGAGCAGGCGTCGAGCGATAAAGGGCCTGGCCTTGCTACTGGCTGCAAGCACCGGCGCCTGGTTGAGTCGCGACAGTGAGCTGGTGTCGCGCATGAGTGCCGACTACAACACGGGTGTGGGCGAGCAGCGACGTGTCGCGCTGGCCTCGGATCTCTCGCTTGAGCTCAATACCCGCACTGCGATAAATGCTCGCGCGACTGACCATCGCTGGCACCTTCGATTACTCAGCGGTGAGGTCTTGGTCAACACTGCCGTGAACCCGGCTCTGTTTATCGAGACCGCTCAGGTTCGGGCGCAGGCGTCCTCGGCGCGGTTCACGATACGGCAGTTTGACAATGGCTCAACCCAGTTGGCGGTCTATCGTGGCTCGCTTGATGTAATCCCGACTCAAGCCAGCACCTGGTCTACCCTGCAAGCCGGACAGCTGGCGCGCTTCGGGCCGCTCGGAATACTCGATCAGGGTGCATTGCAAGCCTCCGCTCCCGCCTGGAGCGAAGGCATGATCGTCGCCGACGGCCAACCGCTTCAGGCGTTCCTCGATGAACTTGGCCGGTATCGTCATGGGCACCTTGGGTGCGACGCTGCCTTGGCCAACCTGCGAGTGTGGGGCACCTACCCATTGGCAGACAGCGATCGAGTCATCGATGCCGTCGCCCAGACACTGAATCTGGATGTGCAGCGTTTCACTCGCCTATGGGTTAACTTGCGTCCTCTGCCCGCTAACGTTTGAAGTTTTTTCGTCCTCGATGAGCCGTTTTGATTTCTGGCGAGACTCATAGGCCATACATCAATAATCATCGGGAAACTTCACATGCATCACCGCAGTATTTCCTCATGCTACGTAACCTCGCTCGCCACTACCCTGGGTTGCACCGCAGCGGTGCTGCTCGCCACTTCATCGCCAGCCTGGGCGGCTGCCGACAGCAGCGTGCAGCACTACGAAATTGCCCCGGCGCCACTGGGAGCCGCACTCAATCAACTGGGCCAGCAGGCCCATTTGTTGTTGTCGTTTCCCAATGACTTGATTGCTGGGCAAAACAGTCCTGGCGTGAGGGGTGATTACACGGTCGACGGTGCTTTACAGGCGCTGCTTGAGGGCAGCCAACTCATAGCGGTTCGCCAGCCGGATGGGCGATACACCCTCCAGCGCGCAGCGGCCTCTACCGCCCTGGAGCTTCAAAGCATTTCTATTTCGGGCAAAGCGCCCGGGTCGACTACCGAGGGCACCGGGCTCTACACCACCTACTCATCCAGCAGTTCGACCCGCCTGAACCTGACCCCCAAGGAAACCCCGCAGTCGCTGACCGTCATGACCCGCCAGCGCCTGGATGACCAACGCCTGACCAATCTCAGCGACACCCTGGACGCCACTCCAGGCATCATCGTGTTGCGCGACGGGCAGGGTGCCGAATCCGACGGTTACTTCTCGCGCGGCTTCGAGATTCAGAACTTTGAAATCGATGGTGTGCCCACCGTCAAGCGCATGGACAATTACACCCAGAGCATGGCCATGTACGACCGGGTGGAGGTGGTCCGCGGTGCTACCGGCCTGATCAGCGGCCTGGGCAGCCCTTCAGCGACGATCAACCTGATTCGCAAGCGCCCGACCGCCGAGGCTCAGGCCAGTGTCACCGCTGAAGCCGGCAACTGGGACCGCTACGGTACCGGCTTTGATGTGTCTGGCCCACTGACCGAGATCGGCAACGTACGCGGTCGCCTGGTCGTCAATTTCAAGACCGAGCAGTCCTGGGTCGACCGCTACAAGCAGGACTCGCAACTGATCTACGGCATTACCGAGTTCGACCTGACCGAGGACACCCTGCTGACCATGGGCTTCAGTTATCAACGCACAGACGTCGACTCGCCCATGCGCTCCGGCCTGCCGACCCGCTTCACCGACGGCTCTCGCAGCGACCTCAAGCGCTCGCTCAATTCGGCCCAGACCTGGTCATACAACGACCATGAGCAAACCAGCTTTTTCACCTCGATCGAACAGCAGTTTGCCAATGGCTGGAGCGGCAAGATCGAACTGACCCACTCCGAAAACAAGTTTGACGAAGTCTTCAACTACGTCAACGGCAGCCTCAACCCGGACGGAAGTGGCACCACCCAGTTGCCCGTGCGCTTCTCCGGTATCCCGCGCCAGAACAACATCGATGCCTACCTGACCGGCCCGTTCGATCTGTTGGGCCGTGAGCACGAGCTGATCGCCGGCGTGACCTTGTCCAACTACTACGAGAACGTGCCCAGCTACGGCGGCTGGAAATACGATTATTCGGGCTCTCCAGCCGGCGCGATCGACAACCTGCTGAACTGGAACGGCGCCTCGGTGAAACCGGAATTCGACGTCACAGGCAAATCCACTGTCGACGAAAGCCAATACGCCGCCTACCTCGCCACGCGCCTGCACGCCACAGACGATCTCAGTATCTTGCTGGGCAGCCGCGTGATCGACTGGCATCGCCAGATCGAAGATAAGCCCTACAACGCTGAACACACCAAGACCAAGGAATCGGAAACCGGCGTCTACATCCCGTATGCCGGCGTGGTGTATGACGTCAACGACACGTGGTCGTTGTATGCCAGCTATACGAAAATCTTCAACCCTCAGTCGTCCTGGGTTCGCGATATCAACAACAAGCCACTGGACCCGATGGAGGGCACCGGCTATGAAGTCGGCGTCAAGGGCAGCCACTTCGACGGCAAGCTGAACTCCAGCGTCGCGCTGTTCAAGATCGAGCAGGACAACCTGGCGATCTGGATCGATACCCCAGGCGGCAATACTTACAAGTCGGAACAGGGCACCACTACCAAGGGCGCCGAGTTCACCCTGGACGGAGAACTGGCCGAAGGCTGGCAGGCCTCCGCCGGTTATGCCTATGCGGTCAGCACCGACGCTGACGACCAGCGTATCGTTACCACTCTGCCCCGCCACAGTCTCAAGACCTTCACCAGCTATCGCCTGCCGGGAGTCCTGGACAAGGTCACCATCGGCGGTGGCGTGAACTGGCAGAGCAAGACCGGTGCCGACCTGCACACCTTCACCCAGGGCAGCTACGCCGTCACCAACCTCATGGCTCGCTACGACTTCAACCAACATCTGAGTGCGTCCGTCAATTTGAACAACCTGTTCGACCGCGAATACCTCAGCTATGCCGGCGACCACGGCATGTACGGTGCTCCAAGAAACATCATGACGGGTATCAAATACAACTTCTGACGTTCGCATGCTCCGCCCGGCGCAAGCACTGCAACGCCTACCAGATCGAGCGCCGCCCACGCGGCGCAAGGCCGCTCCCACAGGTGTGGTGCATGCCCTGAGGTCGGCGCGGTCGCTGTGGGAGCGGCTTCAGCCGCGAACACCGGCACAGCCGGTGCCAGGCACCGCGTCGCTTGCTTCGCGGCGGTTCGGCGCCCCGATAAACCCGCTCCCACAGGTGTCGTGCATGCCCTGAGGTCGGCGCGGTACCTGTGGGAGCGGCTTCAGCCGCGAACACCGGCACAGCCGGTGCCAGGCACCGCGTCGCTTGCTTCGCGGGTAAACCCGCTCCCACAGGTGTGGTGCATGCCCTGAGGCCGGCGCGGTACCTGTGGGAGCGGCCTTGCGTCGCGCAGGCGGCGCTCGATCTGGTAGGCGCTGCAACTCTAACGTGAAACACGTTGAAAGGGCTGGTATTAACGGCGGCAAAACAAAGGGCCATTTGCACAACTGAAGATCGATGGCTCGGGAGCGCGCCTGCGGTGCGCGAAGATAACTGGGCTCCTCAAAATGCAACTGACCTACGATGCTCGGCCGTTGCCACCACCTTGCCGCGCTTGAGCACCATCAACCGTGTCGGCAGGTCGAGAATGACATCGGCCACGGCACGGCAATCGACCAGTACCAGGTCGGCATCATTGCCCACCGCCAAACCGTGGTGTTTCAACCCCAAGGCTTTGGCCGGGTTTGTCGTGAGCATCGACAACACGGTGGCCTGATCATCCGCGCCGCCCAGGTGGCACGCAGGAATGGCCAGTTGTGCAATGTGCAACAGGTCGCCAGTGCCATAGGGTGTGAATGCGTTGCGGATGTTGTTGGTGGCCAGGCAAACCGTGACACCGCCGTCGCGCAGCGCACGCACAGGTGTCAGGGTGCGTCTTACATTGTGGCTGTCACCCCGGGCGCCCAGGTGCAGGTCGGTGGCGGGCAGGCACATCACGCTGATATCAGCCTCGCGCAGCAACGCGATGACCTGTGCCTGTCGCGCTGGCGAGACGGCGGCCAGGCTGGTCAGGTGCCCGACGCAGACCCGCCCCTGGTAGCCTTCGGCAATGGTTCGACGTGCCACGTACTCGATGGTCATGTGCTCGGCGTCATCGGCGAAGTCCTGGTGCAAGTCGATGTCTTTGCCGTAGCGCTTGGCCAAGTCAAAGACGAAATCAATGTGTTCCTGCGCCGACAGGTCGTTGTAGGGAATGCCACCCACCACATCGGCCCCCATCTCCATCGCCTGGGCCATCATGGCCGGCATGCCAGGCAGCTTGAGAATGCCTTCCTGTGGAAAGGCCACGACCTGGATGTCGATCACCTCGCGGAACGCCTCGCGCAGCTCCAGCACCACTTCGAGCCCGGTGAAGCCTTGGGCAGGGTCGAACTCGGCGTGGGCACGCACATGCGTGGTACCGGCTTGAACCAATGCGCGCAGCACCTGGATCGAACGTTCGCGGATATCCTCGCGGGTCAATGTGGGCTTCAGTTCGGCGGTGACGGCGATCGCTTCCTTCAAGGTGCCGGAACGATTGGCCTTGCGCTGCATGACGTTGGCTTTTTCCAGGTGCAGGTGGCCTTCGACAAACCCAGCGACAAGCACCTTGCCCTCGCCCTGGATTTCGCGCCCTGCCGTGCTGGCGATGTGTTGTGCGATCTCGGCGATCTTGCCTGCCTGCACAGCCACATCTACCAGTGGCTGGGCGTCGTCAATACGTACATTTCGAAAGATCAGGTCCATCGACTTCAGTCCTCATGTCGAGTGCTGCGGCACCGCGAAGGCCGGGCTCAGTTATTCGAGCAGCCATTGCCCATCACGCGGTACTCAAGCACATGCTTATTGCCTTGGGAGTCTTCGTACGTCATGCGAGCGGGCACGACCTGACAGACGTCGGGGACCTCGCTCATGGAAATGACGCGCGCAATATCGAGGTGCTGGGAGTAACTGTATTGTTCAACCGGTGCCTGCTCGACCTGCTGCTCAACGTCGGCAGCCATCGCCACGTTGCACAGCGCGCCGAGTATCAATGCCAACAACGCTTTCAATTTTGATCACCTTCAGGTTGGGGCTCGGCCGCAAAATTGCGGCCGGGCCCATGGGTTGCAGCCAAATCAGAACGGTTTGGTGGGCAGGTATTTGCCATCCAGGGTGATCACTGCGCGCGAGCCGCCCTCGGGGTCTTCGACTTTCTTGATGTCCAGCTTGAAATTGATTGCACTGATGATGCCGTCACCGAACTTTTCATGAACCAGCGCCTTCAAGGTGGTGCCGTACACCTGCAACATCTCGTAAAAGCGGTAGATGGTCGGGTCGGTCGGGATACCCTTTTCAATGCTGCCGCGCAGTGGCACGGTCTGCAGCAGTGCAACGCCATCCGCGTCGAGGCCGAGTTTGTCGCCCACTACCTGGGCCGCGCTCGCCGGCAACGGGTGCTGGCCCAACAGTGCTGCGGTGACGAAGGCTTCGGACAAACCGGTGCCTTCGGTGATCTGGGAGAACGACAGGTCTTTGCGGGCCTTGGCCAGCAGGATGACTTCGCTCAGGGCAAGGCGAGCGTTCTGGCTGATTTGCGATTGGATCATGGTGTTTCTCCTTGGTTGAAAGATGTTCAGGCAACGCGCTTGGGTTGATGGCAAACGGCGTGCACTTCAGGGTTGTGGGCGAGGGATACGAATGTACCGGTACTACCATCGAAGGCCTCGATCAGCCCGCTTTCGATGTCGTAGATCCAGCCATGCAATGTCACGCGGCCTTCTTCCAGGGCCAGGCGCACCGAGGGGTGGGTCTGGATGTTGGCAAGCTGGGCGATCACGTTTTCGCGCACCATGGCTTCGACCTTGGCCTGCGGACCGAAATGGTCGCGCGCTTCGTTGACCACTCGGGCGGAATCGGCGTAGCGCAGCCAACCCGCCACTGCGGGCATGTGGTCCAGGCATTTGCAGGTGGCGATGGCCGTCATGGCGCCGCAATCGGAGTGACCGCAGATGACGATGTCGGAAACCTGCAAGGCCGCCACGGCATATTCGACCGAGGCCGATACGCCTCCAGGCTCGGGCCCGTAGGACGGCACGATGTTGCCGGCATTGCGGATGACGAACAGGTCTCCGGGTTCGCGCTGGGTGACCAGCTCCGGCACCAGGCGGCTGTCGGAGCATGAGATGAACAGGGCACGTGGGCTCTGCTGGCTGGCCAGATCCTTGAATAGTTTGACGCGCTCGGGATAGGCGTCTTTCTGGAACTTCAGAAACCCGTCGATGATGTCTTTCATGGCTGACTCCTTGAGTGACGCGATGTGTTGAAGCAAAGGTTACGCAGCACTTCCGATAAGGTAAAAGTCTGATTTATGATGCAGGCAATCAGATAATCTTATAGGTCCAGCCATGCTTGCCCGGCACATTCAATACTTCATCGCAGTGGCAACTCACCTCAGTTTCACCCGCGCCGCAGCGGCCTTGCATGTGTCTCAACCGGCCTTGTCGCAGCAGGTCCGGCAGCTGGAAGAGAGTCTTGGCACACCGCTGTTCGATCGTTCTGGTCGGACCACACGATTGACGGATGCCGGCGAGGTGTACCTGCGCTATGCCAAGCGAGCCGCGCAGGAGCTGCAGGAGGCAAAACGAGCCATTGATGACCTCGGAGATCTGAGCCGCGGATCACTTCGGGTGGGGGTAACACCGACATTCACCAGCTACCTCGTTGGCCCACTGGTTGAAGCGTTCCATGGCCGCTACCCGAACATCACGCTGGTGCTGCGAGAGATCGCTCAAGAGGCGCTGGAGGAAATGTTGTTGGCCGACGAGGTCGATGTGGGTATTGCGTTCGACAATGGCCATCATCTGGACCTGGAAGCCCAAGCGCTATTGGTCGAAACCCTCGCGCTGGTGGTCGGCAAGCAGCACCCTCTGGCCACGGTGGGCAGTATTGGCCTGGAGGCGTTGAACTCAGAGTCGTTGATACTCTTGAGCGCCGAATTCGCCACCCGTGAGCAGATCGACAGCTACTGCCGCCAGCACAACATTCGCCCTCACGTGCAAGTGGAAGCCAATACCATCAGTGCGCTGATCGAAGTGGTCAGCAGGACCACGCTCTCGACCTTGTTGCCGGCCACCATCGCCCTGGCTCACGAGCAGTTGGTGGCTATCGCGCTAGACCAGCAGCGCTTGCAACGCACTGCCGTTCTGATGCAACGAAAAGGGGTTTACCAAACGGCGGCAGCGCGGGCCTTTGTCGAACTGGCGATGCAAGTGGCCAAGCAACTTGAGCAGCCAGGCTGCTCCGACCAGCTGATGTAGACGCAGGCCAAATTCACCAGGCAGTTCAGTCTGCACCGCCACGGCCAGCATTGATCACGCATCGCGTTGGGGTATTCATGGGACTGCCGGCCCATTAATGCCGCAGTAACTTGCCCTCTGCAAAAATACCACCAACAGGCTCCTCATCGATTTGCGCCATGCTCAACTGCGAGGTCTCGCGCAACATCAGCGAGCAGATCGCCACCAATGCCAACGCCCCCGCGCCATACAAGGCCACCCCCAGTGGATTGTGATTGGTGAGGATAAGAATTGCCGTGGCAATGCTTGATGCCGTCCCCCCGCCCAGCGCCGCGCCGATCTGGTAACTGGCCGAAATCCCCGAGTAACGCATGCTGCGCGGGAACTGCTCGCCCAGAAACGCCGGGATCGGCCCTTGGGTCGCGCCCATCAGCAGGCCGGTCAGGCTGTAGGCGAACAGGGCCATGCCAAAGTGCTGCATGGCGACCAGCTCGAAGAAGGCGAACAGCCCGAGCGCCATGGCCACGGCACCGAATGCCATCACCGTGCGCCGGCCCAGGCGGTCGGACAGGTGGCCGAACAGCGGCGCGGCAAACACGATGGCAATCGACAATGTCAGGTCGAACATCAGCGCGTCGGTGCTGCCATAACCCGCCTGGGTGGCGTACGTCAGGAAGAAGGTGCTGCCGATGTAGGCGATGGTGCAGTAGCCGAAGGCGATTCCGGTGCACAGCAGCAACTGCCGTGGGCGCTGGCGCAGGGCCTCGGCCAGCGGTGCACGTGTCGGCTTGACCGCGGGTGCCGCAACAGCTGCCGGCGCCTTGAGGCGCGCGTACAGGCCGATCAGCACCAGGGTGCCACCGAGCCAGAAGGGAATGCGCCAGGCGAAATCCACCAGGTTGTCGTCGAAGGCGGCGCTGACGATGGCGAACACCGCCGCGCCGAAGATGCCGCCAACCCCGATGCCCATGCTCGTGAAGCTACCCCACAGGCCTCGCCGGCCCGGCGGTGCGGACTCGATGCCGAACAGCGCGGCACCGCCCCACTCCCCTCCCGCGGCGAAGCCCTGGACCAGGCGCAGCAGCACCAACAGGATTGGCGCGGCCACACCGATGCTGGCGTGGGTTGGCAAGCAACCGATGAGGAACGTGCTCAGGCCCATGAGCAGCAAGGTCGCTACCAGCACCTTCTGCCGGCCGATGCGGTCGCCGAAGTGGCCGAACACCAGCCCGCCCAACGGTCGAGCGAAGAAACCGGCGCCAAAGGCGCTGAAGGCCACCAGGGTCGCGGTCAGGTGGTCCATCTGCGGAAAGAACACCTGGGGAAACACCAGCGCGGCGGCGGTGCCATAGATGATGAAGTCGTAGAACTCCAGCGCCGTGCCCATGCCGGACACACAGAAGGTCCGCAAGGCGGAGCGCGATGACGCAGGTAGAGAATGATCCGCATGCATTATTGTTGTTCTCGTTCAGCGGGTACCGCCGACTTGGGCTGGCGGCACCGGGTGGGCTCAGAAGGTTTCGAAGCCGGCCTTGGCCAGTTGCAGTGGCGTGCCCGCCGCGTATTCGAGCAGGCAACGCTCGGTGTCGATGCCCACGCTCAGCAGGGTTTGCCAGCGCTCGGTGTCGGGCAGGGTCATGTCCGGGTGGAAGCAGATCGGCGCGCTGTCGCCTTGCCCACCGCACATGGCTTCGGCGCGCGCGCGCAGCTCGCAGCTGTCCATCTGGCCGATCACTTGCTCCAGGTGACCCAGCCGGCCTTGGGTGTCGGCGCGATCGAGCACTTGCTCGCCCTGGCTCAAGTGCGGATCGAGAAAGTGGTTGGTGTGCAGCAGCCAACCATCCTCACGCGGCAGCACCAGCGCCGTGCGCTCGGGGCTCAGTTCGATGCTGAGCGCACGCGGGCTGCTGTCGTCGCGGGAGAACACGGTCAGCACGGTGGAGGCACTGACCCGCGCCGAACGCGCAAGCTCCACGGCCTCTTCGACGCTGCTGGCCTCCTCCAGCAAGCGACGGGCGATGGCATGCACCGGCACGCCGCCACTGTCGTTATCGCTGACATGGTGGAGGATGTTGAAGTGAAGCCCCAGGCCGGCACTGTTCACGCCCAGCTTGGCCAACATGCCGAACTCGCAGAACAGCTTGACGTGCATGCCACGCTCGGTATGCAGCGCCAGCATCAGGCCGTGGGGGCAGAGGCTGTCGTGCCAGTCCCAGGTTTGCAGGGTCTGCGGCGCGCGCGGGCCGCGCGGCGCGTGCACGGTGGTCGAACACTCGCTATGGCGGGTGCGTGCAGCCAGTACCTCGGTGCGGGCGTTCAGGCTCGCCAACTGCCACAGCGGCAAGCCTGCGCCGCTGGCCAGGCCGATCACCTCCGCGGCCAGGTCCGGGCTCCAGGCCTCCAGCGCGGCCAGGCTGTTTTCGCCGATGCGCTGCGCTTCGCGCAGGCTTACGCCGACCCGTGGGAAGAAATCCAGGTACAGCTCGGTGGTAGTGCGGATCTGCTCGGCGAAACGTTCGCCGATCTGGCGACCACGCTCGAGGGGGTTGCGGACGTCGGTGACTAACGTGTGGATCTTCACTGCAGGAACTCCTGGTACAGCGCGCTCAAGGCATCGTTGCGGTTCTGGAAAGAGTGAGGCCGCCGGATTCAAGCGACCACCACCTTCAGCCTAGCGAGCCGATCCCTGCTGATCATCGCCACACCCCGCACAACTTTTGTGCCTGAACGGAAAAACTCAGCGCCGCGCCGCCGACTCCAGGCCCTGCCCCCGCAGGTGTTCGTGCAACAGGGCGATGAAGGTCTGCACCTTGCGCGTGTTGCGCCGGTGCGGCAGGTACAGCACGTGCACCCATGGCCCGAACGCGCTCAACGCGCGCCAGTACTCAGGCATCACCTCCACCAGTTGTCCGTTGGCCAGATACGGCGCGGCGCACCATGTGGGCACGAACTGCAAACCCTGGCCATCGAGCAGGCATGCCAGCAAAAAATCGAAGTTGTCACTCAGCAACCGCGGCGTGGGCTGGCGCACCCGCAACGACTGGCCGTCACGTTCGATCCACCAGAAGCTACGGTTGAGCAGCGGGTGGCGCAGCAACAGCCAGTCGTGCTGGGCATAGTTCTCCAGGGTAATGGCTGCGCCGCGCCGGGCCAGGTAGTCGGGGCTGGCGCAGAGGATCACCCGGTTCTCGATCAACGGCTGGGCGATCAGCTCGGGCTGGTCGGTGGGGCCGTCACGCAGCGACAGGTCGTAGCCGCCGTCGATCAAATCTTCGTTGGCGTCGTTGAGGTTTACCTCCAGACGCACCTGCGGGTGTTCACGCATGAAGCGGCAACACACCTGATTGAGAAACGCCGGGCCGAACGAGGGTGGCGCG
This sequence comes from Pseudomonas xantholysinigenes, assembly GCF_014268885.2. Taxonomy (NCBI): domain Bacteria; kingdom Pseudomonadati; phylum Pseudomonadota; class Gammaproteobacteria; order Pseudomonadales; family Pseudomonadaceae; genus Pseudomonas; species Pseudomonas xantholysinigenes. The sequence continues at coordinate 3,080,810 of NZ_CP077095.1, forward strand.
GTGATGCGCAAGGTACCGCGCAGCTCATGCTGCAACTGCTCGACTTCTTCGGTTACCCGTTGCAGGTGCATCAGCGCCTGGCGGGCGCCTTCCAGATACAGCGTGCCCGCCTCGGTGAGCGCCATGCGCCGCGTGGTGCGCTCGAACAGGCGCACACCCAGTTCGGCCTCCAGGTGCGCGACGGCCTTGGTGATCGCCGACGGGGTCTTGCCCAATTGCTCGGCCGCACGGCTGAAGCTGCCGTGTTCGGCGGCAGCAACGAAGATGGTCAGGGCCGTCATTTTGTCCATGGTTTCTTCCTGTTCGGCACAAGCGGAGATGCACAGCGCCTTTTATCAGGCCCGCAGTTACCGCGTATTTGAATAGGCACTGGCATAACGACGGCTTGCATCACGGCAATCATAGGCGACGGATTATTTCCTCTGGGAGAAAAAAGTTGTGCCTGCTTGCGCATTTTTCCACCCGCGCGCCTTGGCTAGGCTGCCGCTCCAACACAACAAGAACGAGGCAGCGAATGAAGCAGCTCCTGAAGATGGCGATCAGCGCGGGCCTTGCCTGCGCTGCCCTGCCGAGCGTTGCGGCAGTGGACGTGATCCTGCACAACGCCAAGGTCTACACCGCCGAGCCAGGCCAACCCTTGCAGCAGGCCGTGGCAGTCGAAGGCGAGAAGATCGTGGCGGTGGGCTCCGACCAGGCCGTGCTGCGCCTGAAAGGCGACAGCACGCAGGTAATCAACCTCGGCGGCAAAGTGCTGATGCCTGGCATGCTCGACTCCCATTCCCATGCCATCAAGGGCGGCCTGCAACTGGAACTGGCCAACCTGGCTGGCGCAGCAATCCCCCTCGATGAACTGGAACGGCGTCTGCGCCAGTGGCGCAAGGACGGCAAAGCCGTGCGCGGCGAGTTCCTCTGCGTCGGTGGCGTGCCTGGCACCTACTGGGACGACATTCCCGCCCTGGAGCAGCGTTTCAACCACGGCGAATGGGCCGACCAGCCGATCCTCTTCGCCGCCAATGACATGCACACCGGCTGGGCCAACCAGGCCATGCTCGAACGCGCGGGCATCAACAACCAGACCATCGCTGCCCTGCCCGCCGAGGCGCGCAATACCATTGGCCAGCGCCCGGACGGCACGCCGAACGGCTTCCTCGCCGATGCCAGCTACTACCCGGTGACCGACCTGCTGCCAGCGCTGTCCCACGCCACCTTGATGAGCGCCGGGCGCATGGCCCTGGATTACTACAAGCAACTGGGCATCACCGGCTGGATGGACCCGCTGGCCAACGAACTGCCGGGCGCCGACGTGCACAATAACTCAATGGGCGTGCTGCCGGTCTACAAGGATCTCGCCGAGCGCGGCGAGCTGACCGCCCACGTCGCGGCGCTGCTGATGGCCGACTCCAAGGCCCGCCCCGCAGACCTCGACGAACTGGACAAAGTGCGCCAGCAATTTCTCGGCGTGCGCAACCTCACCCTGCCGGGCATCAAGGTGTTTGCCGACGGTGTGGCCGAGGCGCCGGCGCAGACCGCGGCGATGCTCAAGCCCTACAAGAACTCCGGGCGCAATGGCGAGTTGCTGCTCGACCCGCAACACTTCGGCGAGCTGGTCAGTGCCGCCGATGCCCGCGGCTGGCTGGTGCACGTGCATGCGATTGGCGATCGCGCCGTGCGCGAAGCGCTCAATGGCATCGCCCAGGCCCGGCGTGATCGTCACAGTGGCATCCCCCACTCCATTACCCACTTGCAGATGGTCAGCCCCAAGGAATACGCCCGCTTCAAGCAGCTCGACGTGATCGCCGCGATGCAGCTGTACTGGGCCAGCGCCGATGAGTCCAACATCGACCTGGTCAAGCCCTACGTGGATGCCATGGCCTTCATGCACAGCTTCCCGGCTCATTCGCTGCTCAAGCATGGCGCGATCATCTCTGGTGCCAGCGACTGGCCGATCACCACGCCCGATCCCTGGAAGGCGATCTACCAGGCTGTCAGCCGCAAAGGGCCCAAAGGCGTGCTCAACGCCGACGAGGCCATTGACCGCCAGGTGATGTTCCAGGCCTACACCCTCAACTCCGCCCGGGCCATGCGCCTGGAGCAGCAGGTCGGCTCGCTGAAGGTCGGCAAGCAGGCCGACATGATCGTGCTCGACCGCGACGTGCTCAGCGTCGAGCCCGAGGCCCTGCGCGACACCCAGGTGCTGCAGACCTGGTTTGCCGGCAAGCAGATCTACGCGCGCTGAGGCCTTGTCGGTGCAACTTTCAATCTAGCTCGCGCCCTGTGGGAGCGGGCTTGCCCGCGAACAGGCTGTCTCTGATACACCGCTCACAATAACAATAACGGAAAGCATCAATGAACCTACGCAACTTCATCGGCGGCGGCCTGCTCGCCTGCGCGCCACTGGCCAATGCCATCGATCTCGACGTCGACTTCAGCCTCGAAGCCAAGATCGGAGTCTTCAGCGACTATCGCACCCGTGGCATCTCCCAGACCCAAAACGACCCGGCCCTGCAAGGCTCGCTGACCCTTGCCCACTCCACCGGCCTGTACGCAGGCGTGTGGAGCTCCAATGTCGATTTCGGCTTTGGCAACAGTACCCGCCAGGAACTGGACTACTACGCGGGCTACTTCTGGCAAGTCAGCGACGACGTCACCCTCGACACCTCGTACATCAAGTACGTCTACCCGCGTCAAGGCAACTTCAACTACGGTGAATACCACGCCGAACTGCGCGCCTGGGGCGTGTTGCTGGGCGGCAACTACTCGGACAACTTCAACGGCGACCAGGCAATGTTCTACAGCTATGCCGGCTATGCCATGCAGTTGCCCTACGACATCAGCCTGGAAACGCGCTACGGACGCAACGACTACAAGGACCCGAGCTGGTTCGCCAACGACGGTTCGAGCCGCGATGCCTACCACGAATGGCAAGTGAAACTGAGCCGCATGATGCTGTCGCTAGACTGGTCGGTCAGCTACATCGACACCGACCTGTCGCAAGCAGAATGCGCCAGTTACCTGGGGTTCAACGACATTTGCTCGGCCACGGTGGTGGCCTCGGTCGGCAAATCCTTCTGATCGAGCGTGGTACTCAGTAGATGGCTGGGCAGCAATGATGACCTGCTTGGATCAAACATGTCGACTTGGATACTTCATGGCCTAACACAGGCGATAGCTTTCGCACATGACCCCGTGCTCCACCCGGCGGCTTGCCACAGGCACTAGCCGTGCTTGTCCCAAACGTGAACCAATGACTGTTATGGGTCGCAAGCTGCTCTTCGCGACTGACCGCTTCCGACCCATGGCTGCCGGTGCTGACGTTTCACAAACCGGGTAACGGTCGACACAAACAAGCCCGTTCCAGATAATCAAAGCTTTACAGGGATGCTCAGGAACCAATGCCATGGATTGTCTTCCGACGCTGATCACAGATCGGCTGGTTCTCACGCCTCTCCAGTTAGAGGATTCATCCATTATCCAAGAGCTGTTCCCCTGCTGGGAGGTGGTTCGCTACCTTGATCGTCGTGTCCCATGGCCGTATCCGGAAGACGGTGCGCTGATCTATGTCCGAGATATCGCTCTGCCTGCCATGGCCGCAGGTCGTGAATGGCACTGGATGATCCGCATGCGTAACGATGCTGGCTGCACCCTGGGTAGTATTAGTTTGTATGATCAGCCCGGCAACAACAGAGGCTTCTGGCTCGCACCACAGTGGTGGGGAAAGGGCTATATGCGTGAGGCATGCCGGATTATCAATCGCTATTGGTTCGAGACACTGTCGCGTCCAGTCATGCAGGTTCCCAAAGCTATTGCCAACAACGCATCTCGCAAGGTCTCGGAACATGAGGGTATGCGCTTGGTAGATGTGCGGGCAGGCGATTTTGTATGTGGACCGATGGGCGTCGAAATATGGGAGATGACTCGTGCAGACTGGTTAGAAAGTTCAACTGCCAGTCGCTAGTGTCCTATCTCGGAGATACGTTCTCTTTTGGCGAGTGGCTTGGGTGTTCGGGCAAGGCGCCGCGACGAGTCATAGCAGGGCTATGGCGAGGAGTGGCAACGCCGGCCGGGCGCCAAGACGCCGCCAAAAGTGAACAGCTTATTTCCGAGACAGGACACTAATTTTTACGGAGTCAATCACCGCCAGCTTCGAGTTGTAATCTGCCCTCCGAAGGGCTGCTTTGGGTCGTCAGCAGCCCTTCTGCGACTGACCGCTAACGCCCCAATGTGCTCTCCTGATTTCATGTCTTGGCTTCGATGGCTGCAATAGCAGCCAGATAAGCCTCACTACCAATTCCCACCTGACTCCATATCGGGCGTGTCTCCCCACCTTCTCGGTCATACTGTTCGTCCGCATCCCAAAGCGTGAGAATCTGGTTGGGGAAACAATATTCATAGCTGTTGAACTCATGTTGGCCAGATCCATCTGCCTCAGCCATCAGCAAGAACAGCTCGTCAGCAGGCAGGTTGAACACATTGATTCCTTTGAACATCACCCAGAAAGCTGCACTCTCCGACACACCTATGAAAAGTACTTCCTCACCGGCGTCGTACAAGATTTGTATGGCCGCACTGCAGAAATAATCGAGATCGCCACGAGATTGTTCCAGCGGGAATCCAATGGCGGCCATTACCTCCCTCGTTTCCATCCGCGTGGCACCAAGGCGTACGGGGCCGATGGCTTGCAGTGGCAGAATTTCAAAGGCAGGCATTTAGGGGGCATCCTGAAAGCAGTAAAGTGGACTTTGAATCAATAGGCTTGGGGGCGAAAGGAGGATGGAGTGTATCAAGGCTCTGGCCTCATCACCTGCAATACCAACTCATATCCAGACGTCATTCACCGCAGTTCGCTCCCCGCCTTCATGGCCGGTGTTCAAAACGCCTCGCGGCTCGATCATCATCAGTTTCGTTTCCGCCTGCGCCGCCGTTCTGTGCTCTACACCACGCGGCACGACATACAGCTCGCCCGGCTGCACATACACGCTGCCCTCCGGCAGATCGATACGCAAGGTGCCTTCAAGCACCAGGAACGCTTCGTCGGTCTCCGGGTGCGAGTGCCAGATGAATTCCCCTTCGATGCGCACCACCTTGAACTGGTAGTCGTTCATTTCCGCGACCACCCTTGGGCTCCACTGTTGCTCGATCAGTGCAGCCTTCTGAGCCAGGTTCACAGGTTGCGATGCGCGTTGCGGGTGTAAGTCGGCCATGACAGATCCTCTGTAGTTAGAGTGATCAGGCTACCGAAGAGAAAGCCGGCGTCTCTTGTACGATCCTGCAAGTCAGCGGGCAGGCCGCAAGCGTTCCAGCCAGCGCAGAGGCGGCACGCCGTAGGCGCGGGTAAAGTGCCGGGTCATGTGGCTCTGGTCGTGAAAGCCTGCAGCGAGGGCGGCATCGACCAGGGTGAAGCCATCCAGGATCAGCCTGCGAAAACAGTCCAGCCGTCGTAGCGTGACAAAACGGTACGGGCTGGTGCCATAAAGGGCCCGGAAGTCCCGTGACAAGCTCCATTGTTCACGGCCGCTGGCCTGCTCGAGCATTTCCAGTGTGATGCCGTGGTCAAGGTGCTCCATGATGAACGCCCTGGCGCGCTCGGCCGAGCGGTAGTCCAGGCGTTTGCGGCCGCGGGACTTGCCGCCGACTGCACGCAGCGCCATGGCCAGATCATAGACGGCGTCCTGCTCCTCCAGTGTTTCCAGCGGATGCTCCATTGCCTGCACGAAGGCCTCGCTGGCGCGATAGAGACGCGGGTCGCTGGACAGCCCGCCGCCAATGAATGGCAGCGGTTCGCCGCCGAGCACGCTCTGGATCAGCGAAGGATCGATGTAGGCCATCCGGTAGCGAAAACCAATATCCGTGCCGGCCATGCCGTCATGGACTTCGTCCGGGTGCAGCACCAGTGTGTTGCCCGGCACGCCGTGGCACAGCGCCCCTTTGTAGTGAAAGCTCTGTACACCGGCAAGGGTACGGCCTATCGAGTAGGTATCGTGCCGATGGGGGTCGTAGCCATGGCCGCCAAACCACGCCTCGATGCGCTCCACGCGGCCAGGCGTGGCGCTGCGTATGACCCAATCAGCGGGGGATGGATTTACTTTTCGTTCCATGGATAAGCTTGCTGCTGGTGCGCAATGTTGGATAAGGATGGCCCATCCTATTTCAGTCAACAGTTCCGGATTACTTAGCTACGCTCTAGGGCGTATATGCCATGACCAGCGCCGAGGTCGTAGCATATCCGTTGAAGAGCCGATGCGTGCGACGCGATCGCTGTATGGCGCGTTTTTATTTAATCTGTGTCTAACAGTCTCCTATTGACCGCCCTACCATCGGCCGCTCCGTCCAGGTGCATACGATGAAAGAGATTCCCGGCAACATCGATTTTTCAGGCTTGACGGCCCGTCGGCTAGGGCCAAACGATCGTGAGATCATTTGTGTGCACCGTGAAACGATGTTCCTTGAGGCGGGAGGTGACCCATCAGAGTTGCGGGTGATGACTGAGCACTTCCGTCCCTGGTTGCACCAGCGCCTACTCGATGGCCGCTACTACGGTTTTGCGCTGATGGACACGGGGCAGCCTGTGGCGGCGATAGGTCTGATGAATATCGACTGGCCACCTCATCCTTCCCATCCGGCCTTAGACCAGCGCGGCTATGTGCTAAATGTTTTCGTCGAACCTGCTTACCGGCGCCGGGGCTTGGCTTCAACCCTGATGAAGTTGGCTGAAGCCGAGTTTGCGCAACGCGGAATGAGTTTTGCCGTGCTACACGCGACCAAGGCCGGCAAGCCGGTGTATGAAGGACTGGGCTGGGCAAATACATCTGAAATGGCGAAAACCGTTTCGTAATTTCACTGCCTATCTCAGGAGTCTGGTCGCCGATTCCAACTGTCGATGAAAGGCTGCCTCGGGTCGAAAGCAGCGGTTCGCGAGTGGCTGCTTTGGACCCATAGCGGACGGTGGGGACAGGCAGAAGTCGGCATCGCTGTGCCAAGCCAGTGGCTGGATCTATTCCCAGCGCGACAGGTAGGCAATCGTGGCTTCGGTCGCCTCGATGCAGATCGCTTCGCTGATACTTCCATCCGACACATAGCCGTAGCGCATGCAGGCGAAGGCGATCTCGACCGACAGGGTCGCAGCATCCGGCTGTAGCGGCAGCTCCTTGAGCATGCCCTGGGCCTGCAGGAAATCGCGCAGGAGCGATCCAATCATCGCGTCCTTCTCCTCGTGGGCCTTGCGGTCGGTCGGGGTGAAGTTGCCGCGCATGAGCAAGGCCGCCGCAGCAGGATTGGCGTTGTAGTAGTCCGCCACGCCGCGCACGACTCGGCCGATTGCTGCTTTCCAGTCTTCCCCCTCCTGCGGTCGCATCGCGACAATGAGCTCGCCCACGCGCTCCATCTGTAGCTGCGCCATGTGAGCGAAGAGCACGTATTTATCAGGGAAGAACTGGTAGATGCTCGCCCGCGGAATGCCCGAGAGCTTGGAAATCTCGGGGATCGATGCGGCGTCCGCGCCTATCTCGGCAAGCAGTTGCTCGGCCGCTGCCAGCACCTTGGCGATGCGTGTCTGCGAACGCTCCTGCTGGGGCAAGCGGCCCGCTCTTTTGCCCTTGGCAGCCGACGACGGGTCTTGCACATCCGAAAAATCAGACATATGTTATGTTTTCACAAGGTAACAAATGTCATCTTTATAGGTTTCCCCACTCCCCTTGTCCAGTGCAAGGACGTCGATGAGCTACGCAGATCAGACCCAATGGCAGGCGATACAAGCCTTCCTGCCGCCCACTTACCGCATCGACGCCGGCAATGCGCCCAGGGAAGAGTACTGGACGTGGCGTGGGCATCAGGTCCACCTGGACCGCTACGCCAACCCGGCGGCGTCAGCCCGCGTCATCCTGTTCCATGGTGTCGGCACCAATGGCCGGCAGATGTCCACTATCGTCGGCCTGCCGCTCGCAAGGCAAGGGCTGGAGACGGTGGCCATCGACATGCCCGGTTATGGCGAAACGAAGGTCGCAGCCGGCGCCCAGGAGCGCTACGACACCTGGGTGGAACTGGCCAACGACTTCATCGAATACGAACGTGCCCGGGATCCGCGGCCGATCTTCCTCTACGGCCTGAGCGCGGGCGGCATGCTCACCTACCATGCAGCCGCCCTGAACCGGCGCGTGGCGGGCATCGTCGGTATGACCTTCCTCGATCAGCGCGTTGCGCAGGTGCGCGAGCAGACCGCACTCACTCCGATGATGGGCCGCTTGGGCATTCCGATGATCCACTTACTGGCGCGCACGCCGCTGGCCGGGCTGAAGATGCCGATGTGGCTGGCGAGCAAGATGCACACACTGGTCAATGACCGCGCCGCGCTAAAGGCCTGCCTGAAGGACCGCACCTCGGCCGGCAACTGGGCCAGCCTGCGCTTCCTCAGTTCCTATCTGGGCTACGCGCCAGCCATCGAGCCGGAGGCCTTCGACGTCTGCCCGGTCCTGCTGACCCAGCCGGCGGCCGACCGCTGGACCCCGCTCGCACTGAGCCAGCCCTTCCTGCGGCGCCTACGCCGCGTCGAAGTGACCACCCGGCTGCTCGACAATGCCGGGCATTACCCGCTGGAAGAGCCCGGTCTGGGGCAGATGAACGAGGCGATCCTGGCGTTCATCGAGCGGACCCTAGCCAGGCATAAAGTCGAACGGCCAACGCAGGGATGAGCAGTCTTGTAGATACATCTCGGAGCAATCCTCGCGCGGGTCAATTCTCAACGTCTCATTTGGCCGTCAGAGGCGACTATCAAAGTCTGCTTTGGGTCGATAGCTGCCTCTCGCGCGTGACCGCAATCGACCCTTAACGGACATCGAGCCCGATAAAGCTTGCGCAAAATATATGGAAATCCGTATATTCGACTTTCCATATCTAAGTTGAAGCCATGATCACTCCACCCAAAGTCTTCAAGAGCCTGGCCGACGAGACCCGCGCTCGCGCCACCCTGCTCATCGCCAGCTTGGGCGAACTGTGTGTATGCGAGTTGATGTGCGCATTGGACGACAGCCAACCGAAGATCAGCCGCCACCTGGCACAGCTGCGCAGCAGTGGTCTGCTGCTGGATCGCCGGCAGGGCCAGTGGGTCTATTACCGCCTCAATCCCGAGCTGCCCACGTGGGTGCACGAGCTGCTGCAGGTCACCCTGCAGGCCAATGCGCAATGGCTGGCCAACAACACCCTTCGCCTGCAGAACATGGACGGTCGTCCCGTTCGTGATACCGCTTGCTGCTGATCATTTCCGAGCGAACTTCCGATGCTGGTCGCCATTGCTGTGTTTGTTTTCACCCTCTTGCTGGTCATCTGGCAACCCAAAGGCCTCGGTGTCGGCTGGAGCGCTGCTCTGGGCGCGATCATCGCCCTTGCCGTGGGTGCGGTTTCACTGCACGACATCCCCACCGTATGGGCCATCGTCTGGAACGCTACCGCCACCTTCATCGCGGTGATCATCATCAGCCTGTTGCTGGACGAGGCCGGCTTCTTCGAATGGGCCGCATTGCACGTGGCGCGTTGGGCAAAGGGCAGCGGCTACCGCCTGTTTGCCTTCTGCATACTGCTCGGCGCCGCAGTTTCGGCATTGTTCGCCAATGATGGCGCGGCGCTGATCCTCACGCCCATTGTCATGTCGATGCTGCTCGCCCTGCGCTTCTCTCCCGCCGCAACACTGGCCTTCGTCATGGCGGCCGGCTTCATCGCCGATACCGCAAGCCTGCCGCTGGTGGTCTCGAACCTGGTGAACATCGTCTCGGCCGATTACTTCGGCTTGGGCTTCGCCGAGTACGCTTCGGTCATGGTGCCGGTGAACCTCGCCAGCGTCGCCGCTACCCTGCTGGTGCTGTTTCTGTTCTTGCGCCGCGATATTCCCAGGCACTACGCACTTGATGCGCTAAAGGAGCCGAACGCAGCGATCCACGACCGCGCCACCTTCATCGTCGGCCGGTGGACGCTGCTGGCATTGCTGGTCGGCCTGTTCACCCTGGAGCCGCTGGGTATCCCGATCAGTGCTCTGGCTGCCGTCTGTGCGGCGATCCTCTTCGTCGTTGCCGCTCGTGGGCACCGTATCTCCACCCAGCGCGTCCTGCGTGAAGCTCCCTGGCAGGTAGTGATCTTCTCCCTCGGCATGTACCTGGTGGTGTACGGCCTGAAGAATGCCGGTCTCACGGACTTCCTCAGCCACTTGCTCAACCGTCTGGCCGAACAAGGCTTGTGGAGCGCCGCCATCGGCACCGGCCTGATCTCGGCGCTGCTGTCCTCGGTCATGAACAACATGCCCAGTGTTCTGCTCGGCGCCCTGTCGATCCAGGCGAGCGATGCGCAGGGACTGGTGCGCGAGGCGATGATCTACGCCAACGTGATCGGCTGCGACCTCGGTCCGAAGATCACGCCCATCGGCAGCCTCGCCACGCTGCTCTGGTTGCATGTGCTGCAGCGCAAGGGCATGCGCATCACCTGGGGTTACTACTTCAAGGTCGGCATCCTCCTGACGCTGCCCGTCCTGCTGATCACCCTTTCGGCCCTGGCGCTACGCCTGAGCCTGTGACATCCGCCACGTAGGAGCTTTCCATGCGAGTCCTGTTCATGTGCACGGCCAACAGTTGCCGCAGCATCCTCTCGCAAGCGCTGTTCAACCATCTGGCGCCGGAAGGCTTCGAGGCGGTAAGTTCCGGTAGTTTCCCCAAGGGCCAGGTGCTGCCGCGCAGCCTCACGACCCTGCAGCAGGCCGGTATCTCTACCGAAGGCCTGAGCAGCAAAGGCAATGACGCCTTCGAAGGCAACCCGCCAGACATCGTCATCACTGTTTGCGACAAGGCCGCAGGCGAAGTCTGCCCGGTCCACTTCGGCCCAGCGCTGAGGTCCCACTGGGGCTTGGAAGATCCTTCAGAAGTTGCAGGTGACGAGCCTGCGATCGACGCTGCCTTCCGCGCCACGCTGGCCTGCATCGAGCTGCGCTGCCAGGCCTTCTTCGCCCTTCCTTTCGACACCCTCGGCCGCGACGAACTCAAGCGCGAGCTTGATCGCATCGGTGCTCTCCAGGCAGGAAAAATAGCTGTCCGATCAACTGCCAAACCTTGACCCTTCAAAGTTTGACCTGCCGCCAGCTGCTCTGGGTCATTGTCCATCCACAAGCAACAGCGTCCCCTGGCTGCCTTCGAGGACCCGGTGCTGTTTCCCGGCTGGGACTAGATGAAAATCCCCCGCACGCATGACGATCACCTCCCCCTCTATTTCCAGGCTCATCTGCCCGTCGATCAGCACAAGCGCCTCATCGAAGCCACTGTGCACCTCATGGGGAATGCCCTGCACATCCATGCGGATGATCTTCAGGTTGGCATCCCCTACACGCCCCAGAATGCGCGAGCGCCACGCGTGCGGGAGCGAAGCCGCTGCCTCGACCAGATTCGTTGTCATGTTTGCTCACTTTTCAATGTTTGATTACGAGGACGCCCCCTCGGGCCCGGGCAGTCTAGAAGAGACTGCCTGGGTAGACATAAGACCCATAAGGCATACCTATAGAAGTGCCTCCGGTATTCACCCACCTCACCGGCCGCTTGCCAATGGGCGCCTATCAATCCGCCGGCCTGGTCAACTGTGCTTTCGCCCGGGGCACCCAGCGCGCAAGCAGCAACGCGCCGATAAACAGCATCCCCGCCACCCCCGCGCACACCGCTAGGCCGCGCTCACCTATTGCGCTGATCACCGTGCCGGTGGCGATCGGCCCTGCGATGCTGCCCAGGGTGTAACACAAGGCAATAGCGGTCATGGCCGTCGATAGCTGGTGCTCATGAACCCGATCACCGGCCTCGATCACCGCCAAGGTATTCATGCCGCCGATGCCGCCTCCCCAGAAAAACACCGTCAACGCAGCGAGCCAAGGGTAAGGCTCGCAAAGTGGCAGCAGCGCCGCGCCAGCGACCAGCACAGCGGCGCAGATCAACTGCGCGGTCTTGTAGGAACGGCGATCCGCCACCCAACCAATGGGCAGTTGCAGCAGCGTCCCCCCATGCCGAACGCCGAAACCAGCAGCGTGGCAAGGGCAAGCAGATAACCGGCCGCCAAGGCGTAGCTGGCCAGAAAGGTCACCGCGCTGGTTTCGCTGTACCCGGCGATGAAAGCCGCGCATAGCGCCAGGGGAATCAGCCGGATCACGCCCCGTGGCGCATGGCGCCGAGGATCAGCGGGCCTTACGTCAGCCTCTCGCAGGGTCCAGCCCAGGACGCCCGAAACACCGACAAGCACCGCGCAGGCGTAGTAGGCCAGGGCATTGTCGACACCGAGCAACGCCAGTAGCAGCGGGCCCACGGCGATGCCCAGGCCCATCAGGGTTTCATGAATGCCAATGGCGCGCCCTCTCTCGCTGCTGCGCGCGACCAATACGATCCAGGTATCGCTGGCGATCCAACGCAGAATCAGCCCGACGCCGAGCAGGAAGTTCAACGCGAAGAGCAGTAACGGATCGTAGGTCAGGGACATGCCGAGAACGGCCGCCAGGGTCAAGCCGGCACTGATCATTACCGCCCTGGGCAGGCCGAGCCGCACCAGCAATCGCGGAACCACCCGATACAGCAGCACGATGGCCAACCAGGACGCACTCACCACCAGCCCGATCACTTGCGGTTCATGGCCCGCTCGCTGCATCGACAACGACAACAGCGGCGTGATGGTGCCTATCTGCACGATCTGCGAGAGCGCCGACAAGGCGTTGATCCTGGCCAGCACCTGCCAGCGTTGGCGATCAGTGAATTCAATCGCTGGATTTTCCACGGGAGCACCGTCAATGGCAGTGGCTGGGAACGTGGCGTTTGTCAATTCAGCCAGCGCACTGGCGTACGGCAAGCCAAGCTGACAAACCCCATTTGCACTTCGAGCACGGCCTTACAGAGCGCCCGAGCGTCCGTCCTCGATCATCTTCAGCAGCGGTGGCGACTTGAAGCAGTTCTCCGGCTGGACGCGCTCCCAGAGACTGCCCCTACCCTGCTCGCGCCCCAGTTGATCTGCGCGCGTCAACCATGCCTCCACGCTGCTGATGCGGTTCGGGTGGATTTCATCGAGCAAGGCGTAGTCGCGCCGGATGATGTTGTGCTTCCAGACATTCCAGAACCCGGTGAAATTGTCCCGGAAGCTCATCGTGCTCTTGTCGTTCGGATCGGCGTTGTAGCCGGCCGGCAAGCCAGCCGCCATCTGCAGCGGGCCACGCCAGTAGGTGTCCAGGTCGGTATCGATGTAGCGCGCCGGATGGCCGGTGACCCGGGCGAAAGCCTCGGCCAGCTGCTGGTACCCGACGTGCTCGATGGCGACCTCGAGGTTCATGCCGTTAGCCCGCTCAGGGTGGTCGAACAACCAGCGGACATAGTGGCCACAGTCCTCCAGCGCAACATGGGGTACGGCGCCGGCGCCAAGCGGGACGCGCCAGGTAACGACACCCGCCTCGACGGAAGGCGTCATCGGCGTCATCGGTGAAACGGCCATCTCCATGTACGGCCCCGTGGTGAACACCGCCGCGCCCATGCGCGCCTGGTTGAACGCATTCTGGAACAGAATCCACTCGCCGACCCGGCCCTTGCCGTCATAGTGGCCAGTACGGAACGCCGAGTCGTAGCCCGCCTTTTTCAGCGCGTAGTCGAGGTTGCCATACACGAAGAACCTGACCCCTTCTTCAATGGCGATCTCGTAGCAGCGCATGGCCCAGTAGACCTCGGTCTTCTCCCCGGTGTTGAACCCATCGAGATTGACATAGGCGCCATCGCAGCCGCGAAAGCCCTCGCGCAGCACCGCTTCGTCGGCGAACGTTCCTTTGACGATGGACACGTTACCCAGCGCGAGCAGTGCCTTGGCGCGTCGCGACTGTGGGTCGCGGCTCAAGGCTCGCACGGCGTACTTCTTGTCGGCGACCAGGCCGCTGATGACCGAAAGGCCCTGGGCCCCCGTGCCGCCGATGACAAAAATCCTGGAGGTGGAGTAAGCGGACATCGTGGTTTCCTCGGTGTTGAGTGAACGGATCGATGGGCAGGAAAGCGACGCATGCTGGGTGGCATGGGTCGTGATCACCACTCGAAAGCAGTTACTCTTATAATAGGAGTCACTTTGTCGATTGCGCAATCTGTTCTTCTACACGCCGCGACCACGCTCTTATAATCAGACTCACCCGGGGACGACCTCGGTGCAGGTGAGGAATGATTCATGCGCTCGAAAGGTTTTGATGGAATGGTGTGTCCGATCGCCGGTGTCATGGCCGCTATCGGTGATCGTTGGGGGCTACTGATCCTGCGCGACCTAGTGCTGGGGATCCGTCGATACGATGACTTTCGCCGCTCCTCCGGCGTGACCAACGCCACCCTCAGCGACCGGCTCAAACACCTGGAAGGCCATGATCTGGTGGAACGGCGGCGCTACCAGGTGAACCCGGAACGCTTCGAGTACCTGCTGACCGCGCAAGGTCGGCAACTCGCGCCGATGATGCTGGTGCTGGCGCAGATCGGCGATCGCCTGGGCGTCGCTGGGGCCAGCGCTGCGCCGCTGACGTTCGTCAACCGCGAAACCGGCGCCAACGTGGGCTGGGGCTTTTTCGATCAGCAAACGGGGGAACCGGTGGCTGCGCAGGACATTGCCATCGAGGCAGGGCCTGGCGCCGATGAGCTGATGCGCTGGCGGCTGACGCAAGCCGGTCGGCGCCAGGCGGAAGACGATGCGGGCAACGGAGCCCAGTGACAACCGGTGTCTAATCAAGCCCATGTGGTGTCTGATAACACGTCGCCTGCTTCGCGACGGTTCGGCGGTCCGACAAGCCCGCTCCCACAGGTGTCGTGCAAGTCCTGAGGTCGGCGCGGTACCTGTGGGAGCAACTGTCTTGCTCAACTGCTAAAGCTAGCGGGATCCCTGTGGGAGCGGGCTTGCCCGCGAACACGGGCGGAGCCCGTGCCGCCCTGCACGGTGCACCCACATCCTGTCGCGAGCAACCGTTCTTATGCCCCCGCTCTACTGGGCGACGGTCATCTTGCGCTTGCAACCGTGGAAGATATCCAGCGCTGGCTGGTACAGACTGGTGTGCACGCCATACAGGCCCAGCACCGAATGGAACAGATTGTCATGGCTCAGCTCGGCAGTGCCGGCCTGCTGTGCCAGGCAACCGCGATCCACGCCCATGCCGTCCAGCGCACCATTGCCGAACCACATCACCATGGGCACGTGGGTCTGCGCTTTCGGTGCAATGGCATAGGGCGCGGCGTGCAGGTACACACCGTTCTCGCCCAGTGACTCGCCATGATCGGAAACGTAGAGCATCGTGGTGTCGAAGCGCGCTTCGTTGTGCTTGAGCAATGCCACTACCTTGGACAGGAAGAAGTCGGTGTAGAGGATGGTGTTGTCATAGACGTTGACCAGTTCCTCGTTGCTGCAACTGCCCAACTGGTTGGTGTGGCAGACCGGGGTGAAGCGCTCCATGCTTTTCGGGTAACGATCGTAGTATTCCGGGCCATGGCTGCCGTCGGCATGCAACACGATCAGGGCGTTGTCCTGCTGCTTGTCGATATACGCCTGCAGGTCTTGCAGCAGAGCCTCGTCCAGGCAGTTCTCGCCGTCGCAGAACGGGCCGGGCTGGTCCTTGGGAATATCGCGATTGGGCACGCGCAGGCAGGTGCCCTTGCAGTCGCTGTTGTTGTCCAGCCAGAGCACCGACACGCCGACACGCTGAAGGATGTCCAGCAGGCTCTGGTAGGTCTTGCCCTTCTTGTCGCTGTAGTCCTCGCGGGGGAACTTGGAAAACATGCAAGGCACCGACACCGCCGTGGATGTGCCGCAGGAGCTGACGTTGGCGAAGTTGAGGATGTCGAGCTTGCTCAACTCCGGGTTGGTATCGCGGGCATAGCCGTTGAGGGCGAAATGATCGGCCCGGGCGGTTTCGCCGACCACCAGGATCATCAGTGACTTCTTGCCGTCGGCGTTCACCTTACGCGGCATCAGCGCGTCCTCGCCGATGGGCTGCACCACCAGGTTTTCCTTGATGCCCAGGCGCTGCTTGGTGAACTTGCTCACGGCATAGATGTAGTTGGTCGGGTTGATGAAGTGGGTCACCTTCTCTTCCTGGCGGAACACCGGCGCGTAGGTGGAGTAGAACGCCCCCACGCAGACGGCCACCACCAGCAGGCAGCCGGCGATCACCAGCACCTTGTTCAGCAGGCCACGCAGGAACGGGCTGTAGCGCACCGGCGTCAGCCAGATGATCGCCGCCGGCAACACCCCCAGTACCAGCAAATAGCCGACCAGGCGCGCGCTGAACAGCGCGGCGGCCTCCATGGGGTTGGTCTCGATGATGTTCTGCACCATCACGGTGTCGATCACCACACCGTAGGTGTTCATGAAATACGCCGCCGCCGCCGAGACCAGCGCCACCAGGGTCAAGGCCGGCTTGAGCAATGGGCGGAAGGACACCAAGGTCAGCAGCAGGGTGAAGGCCGCCCATAGGAACAACGCAAAAGAGCCGAAGAATGCCATGCCCCACGGACCTTCCATGGGAACCAGGCCGTTCAGCGCCCGCCAGGTTGAGAAGTTGTAGAACAGCACCAGGGCCAATGCAAACAGCAGGACCAGCCGCGCGGTGCTGACCTCGGGGAACAGGTTACGCTTGCCCTCGGACATCGAACGCACTCCTTACATCGATAGTCGGACAGGAGATGGGATGAGCGGTCTTCGTGACCGTGGGCATGAATCTAGCCGGGAATTTGTCAAAGAAGTGTCAAGATGTTTCCGCCCGCTCGGCAACGCTCGATGCCTGTCACTCAGGGCATGCACAGGCCTGGAGGCATTGCCAGGCTGGCTAGTGAGTGCGGTTGCCGCCGCGATGGCGGATGCCCCGCTGCAATGCCCGCGTAATGCCAGGCAACCGCCACAGGGATGCAAGTACCGTCACTCCAGGGCCGCCCACTTCTTCGCCAGGTCGAGCCGCTCGAACCGCTCCAGCAGGAATTCGGTGAACACGCGGATCTTCGCTGGCTGGTGACGCCGGCTCTGAAAGGCCAGGTTGATGGTCAGCGGCGGCAGTTGCCAATCTGACAGCACCGGGACCAGGCGGCCGGAGACGATGTCGTCATGGACGATGTAGAGCGGCTGGATGAGGATGCCCAGGCCGGCGAGCGCCGCCGCGCGGATGACCTGGCCTTCGTTCGCATCAAGCACACTGGTGATGTTGACGGCCTGCGTCTGCGCGCCCCGGTGGAAGTTCAGTACATACGGGTCGTTGGCCAGGTTGTAGACGATCAACTGGTGCTGGAGCAGGTCGCTGGGCGCGCTCGGCTGGCCGTGTTCGCACAGGTAGGCCGGCGAGGCCGCCAGGACGCGCCGGGTTTGTGCCAACCGGCGCACGGTAATCCCCGAGTCGCCTTCGTGCTCGCGGGTGCGAATGGCGATATCGATACCTGCTTCGATGAAATCGGGGTACCTGTTCGCGGTGATGATCTGCACCGATAAATCCGGGTAGCGCTTGCGAAATTCTGGCAAGCCCGGGGCGATATGCATCATGGCGAAGGAGACGGACGAGGTGACCCGCAAGGTCCCCTTGGGCTTGATGCTGGCCGCCGTGGCCGCGGCGTCTGCCTCGGCCAGCTCGGTCAGCAGCGCGACGCAACGCTTGTGGTACTCCAGGCCAGCATCGGTAAGCCACAAACGTCGTGTCGTGCGCTCCACCAAGCGCACGGCCAGGCGCTCCTCCAGCATGTTCAGGCAACGGCTGGCCGCCGCGCTGGACATACCCAGGCGCTCTGCCGCGCGGGAAAGGCTGCCCGTCTCGGCGACCTGGGCAAAACCTCGAAGCCTTCGCCCAGGCGTCGCTGGCCACCCTGGAACGCTGGCCCGGGCTGGCCACGTACATCCTCACCGAAAACAAGTTCCGGCTGTTCCAGCGGGTGGAACCCGGCGAGGTCGACTACGGCCTGGCCTACTTCGACCACATCGGCCGCATCCTCGAACGAGCGGCGATAGCGCAGCCATTCGCGGCCATGGCCTATCACCTGCTGCTGTTCATCTCGGTGGTCGCGGCGGAAAAAGAAAACCACCAGGCCCCGCAACTGCATGGCGACTTCATCGGCGGTTACCTGGCACGGTCGGCCCAGCAGTACCCAGGCGCCTCGTTCCTGGGCACGCACTTTACCGCGATCAGCAGCACGGCCACGTTCGACGCGGGGCTGGCCGTGCTGCTCGACGGCTTCGAGGGCTGGCGCCGGCCCTGACCCGCCAGGCAGCGCCATCGGCCGTCGGTCGATGGCGCTGCCTGGCCAGACTCACGTTGCTGCCACCACCGGCATGAGCATGGCCAGGACCACGCGCTCGACATCTTGCCCGATCCGCCCCTGCTCACCTGGCCAACCAAGCATCAAGGCCTCGCTGATCACCCCGAGGATGAACGCGCCGACCGCCCGGGCCAAGATACCGCTGTCGCCAGACAACGGCCCGGTCACCCGCGACGGTTCGAGCACCATGGCCACATGCCGGCAGATACGCTGTTGCATGCCCTGCAAGCGCTGCAACACACGCTCGCTGACACTGCGCAATTCACGCCCCTGCAACAGGATCAACGCACTCCTGCGCAGCCGTGGCTCGCACAGGGTGCGCTGGATGCCCTGCCCCAGCACCCCGGCCATCTCCGCGATGCTCGGCAGCCGCTCCAGCTCCGTCTGGTCGACCGCCAGCTGGTCCCAGGGGAACCAAGCGCGGTCGATCACCGCATCCAGCAACTCGGGCTTGCCTTTGAAATGCCAGTAGATCGAGCCGCGGCTCAAGCCCGCGGCGTCGGCGATCTGCTCCAGCTTCGCGGTGGCATAGCCCTGCTCGCTGAACACCCGTTCGGCGGCGTCCAGCAAGCGCTGGCGGGTCCGCTCCATCTCGAGCTTGGTGCGTCTCATCGCAAGGCCCTCCCTGGCCGTCTCATTCGCTGCCACCTCCCAGCGCCTTGTACAGGGCGATCAGGTTCTGGCTGCGCGCCAGTTGGGTGCCGACCAGCTCCTGCTGCGAGGCAAACAGGTTGCGCTGGGCATCCAGGCTATTCAGGTAGGTATCGACGCCCGTCTCGTAACGCTGCCGGGCCAGGTCGTAACTGCGATCGTTGGCCTTGACCAGCAATTGCTGGGCGGTCACCTGGCTGTCCAGCTTGCCGCGCGCGACCAGGCCGTCGGCCACCTCGCGGAACGCCTCCTGGATGGCCTTCTGGTAGTTGGCCACCTCGATCGACGTCTGCACCTTGGCCACGTCGAGGTTGGCCTGATTGCGCCCCCAGTTGAAGATCGGCACGTTGATCGAAGGCACGAAGCTCCAGGCCCCCTGCCCACCGGCGAACAGTTCGCCCAGTTGACCGCTGGCCGAACCTGCCGAGGCAGTCAGGCTGATGCTCGGGAAGAACGCCGCACGGGCGGCGCCGACATTGGCGTTGGCGGCCTTGAGCGCATGCTCCGCGGCGAGGATGTCCGGGCGCTGGCTGAGGACCTGGGACGGCAGGCCCGCCGGTAAGGCGGCGTCCAGCGCCAGCGCCGCCGACGCCGAAGGCGCCATCTGCTCGGCCGTCAGCGGCTTGCCGACCAGCAGCACCAGGGCATTGCGGTCCTGCTCCACCAGGCGCTGGTACTGCGCCTGGCTGGCCTGGGCGGAACGCACGGTGCTCTCGGCCTGGCTGAGGTCGAGCTCAGATACCACATCCTCCTGATAGCTGCTGCGAGTTGTCAGGTAGCTCTGGTGCTGGCTCTCCAGGGTCTGGTCGCTCAACGCCAGCGACTGCAGGTCTGCCTGCAGCTGGTAATAGGCATTGGCGACCTCGGCAACCAGGGATATCTGCGTACTGCGCTGTGCTTCGACCGTTTGCAGGTACTCTTCCAGCGCCTCCTGGCTGAGACTTCGCACGCGGCCGAAAAAGTCCAGCTCGTAGGAGGTGAAACCGACCCCAGCTTCATAGCTGTGGGTGGTTTGCTTACGCCCAGTGGTGGACAGGTCCGCCGGGGTTCGCTGGTGGGTGCCGGACACACTGGCATCGACTGTCGGCAGCAAGTCAGCGCGCTGGATGCGGTACTGTGCCTTCGCCTTTTCAATATTGAGCAACGCCACCCGCAGGTCGCGGTTGTTGGCCAGCGCTTCGCCGATCAGGCCCTTGAGCTGCTCGTCCTTGAAGAAACGCCCCCAGGGCAGCAGCGCCTGCGCGTCGACGGGTGCGCTGGACCAGCTGTCGGCCACCGGCGCCGTCGGGCGCTGGTAGTCCGGGATCAACGAACAACCGCCCAGCAGCCCGACGGCCAGGGCCAGGGCGGTTTTCAGGGTGCCGTGGTTCATGCTTGCTCTCCTTGGGCTTGGGCATCTGCTTGGCGAGCCTTGCGGGTGAACAGGTTGGTGATCACCACGAAGAACAGCGGGACGAAGAACACCGCCAGGAAGGTCGCGGTCAACATGCCGCCGACCACGCCGGTGCCGATCGAGTGCTGGCTGCCCGAGCCCGGGCCGGTGGAGATCGCCAGGGGCAGGACCCCGAGCACGAAGGCCAGGGAGGTCATGATGATCGGGCGCAGACGCTGGCGCGCCGCTTCCCCCGCCGCTTGCAGCAACGGCATGCCCTGCTCGTGCAACGCCTTGGCGAACTCGACGATCAGGATGGCGTTTTTCGCCGACAAGCCCACGGTGGTCAACAGGCCAACCTGGAAAAACACGTCATTTTCCAAGCCACGGCCGAGGGTCGCCAGCACCGCGCCGATGACGCCCAGCGGCACCACCATGATCACCGCCAACGGCACCGACCAGCTCTCGTAGAGGGCCGCCAGGCAAAGGAACACAATCAATACCGAGACCACATACAACGCCGGTGCCTGGGAGCCGGACAAGCGCTCCTCGAAGGACATGCCGGTGTACTGCAGGCCGATCCCGTCGGGCAGCTTGGCGACGATGCGCGCCACCGCCTGCATGGCATCACCCGAGCTGTAGCCCGGCGCGGGCTCGCCCTGGATCTCAACCGCCGAGACGCCGTTGAAACGCTCGAGCTTCGGCGAACCGTAGGTCCAGTAGCCATTGGCGAAGGAAGAGAACTTGACCATCTCGCCCTTGGCGTTGCGCACGTACCACTTGTCGAAGTCTTCCGGCGCGATGCGCGCGCTGATCTCACCCTGCACGTAGACCTTCTTCACCCGACCACGGTCGATGAAGTCGTTGACATACGACGAGCCCCAGGCGGTGCTCATGGTGCTGTTGATATCGGCGATGCTCACCTGCAGCGCACGGGCTTTTTCCTTGTCGATGACGATCTGGTACTGCGGTTCGTCGTTCAAGCCATTGGGGCGCACGTTGGCCAGCACCGGATCGGCGGCGGCCATCTGCAGGAACTGGTTGCGCGCCTCGATCAGCTTCTCGTGGCCCAGGCCCGCGCGGTCCTGGAGGTAGAAGTCGAAGCCCATGGCGTTGCCCATCTCCAGGATGGCCGGTGGCACGATGGCGATCACGATGCCGTCCTTGATCTGTGCGCCACGCGCTTGCAGGCGCTGTCCCAGGGCGAAGATTTCGCTGCCACGCGGGTCGCTGCGCGCTTCCCAGCGCTTGAGGCTGACGAACAGCATCCCCGAACTCTGGCCACGGCCGGCGAAGTTGAAGCCGTTCACCGTATAGGCGCTCGCCACCACCCCGCGCTCGTCCTCGAGCAGGTAGTCACGGATCTCGTTGAGCACCACCTGGGTACGCTCGGCGCTGGTGTTGGTGGGCATCTGCACCTGGACGAACAGGGTGCCCTGGTCCTCGGGCGGCAGGAACGAGGTCGGGATCTTCGGGAACAGCCAGCACAGGGCGACCACGATCAGCCCATAGATGCCCAGGAACAACACCTTGCGCTTGGCGATGCCGAGCACGCCGACCTTGTAGCGATCGGCATTGCGCTCGAAGGTACGGTTGAACCAGCCGAAGAAGCCTTTCTTGTCGTGGTGATCATGCCCGATCGGCTTGAGCAGGGTCGCGCACAGGGCCGGGGTGAAGATCATTGCCACCAGCACCGACAGCGCCATCGCCGAGACGATGGTGATGGAGAACTGGCGATAGATGATACCGGTCGCGCCGCCGAAGAACGCCATCGGCACGAACACCGCCGACAGCACCATGGCGATACCCACCAGCGCCCCCTGGATCTGGCCCATGGACTTGCGCGTGGCTTCGCGTGGCGAGAGTTTGTCCTCGACCATCACCCGTTCGACGTTTTCCACCACGACGATGGCGTCGTCCACCAGCAGGCCGATGGCCAGGACCATGCCGAACATGGTCAGGATGTTGATGGTGAAGCCGAACGCCGCCAGCACGCCGAAGGTGCCCAGCAGCACCACCGGCACGGCCAGGGTCGGGATCAGGGTGGCGCGCAGGTTCTGCATGAACAGGTACATCACCAGGAACACCAGGACGATACCTTCGAACAGCGTCTTGACCACCTCATGGATCGAGGCGCCCACCGCCGGCGAGGTGTCGTACGGATAGGCGACCTTCAAGCCCGGCGGCAGGAACGGCGCCAGCTCGTCGACGGTGTCACGCACCCGCTGCACGGTTTCCAGCAGGTTGGCGCCGGTGGCCAGGCGCAGGGCGATGGCCGAGGCCGGCTTGCCATTGTAGGTGCCGCTGATGGAGAAGTCCTCGGCGCCCAGGCCGACGGTGGCGACGTCCTTCAGGCGTACTTGCGAGCCGTCCGGGTTGACCTTGAGCAGGATCTCGAGGAATTCGTCGGCGGCCTTCATCCGCGACATGCCCAGCACGGTGGCGTTGAGCTGCACGCCCTGGTGTGTCGGCAGGCCGCCCAGCGAGCCGGACGAGACCTGGACGTTCTCCGACTTGACCGCGTCGATCACATCCTGGGGCGTCAGCTGGTAGCTGAGCAGTTTTTGCGGATCGGTCCAGATCCGCATGGCGTACTGCGCGCCCAGCATCTGGTAGTCGCCCACGCCCTTGACCCGGGTGATCGGGTCCTTGAGGTTGGAGACGATGTAGTTACCGATGTCGAAGTCGTCCATGCTGCCGTCTTCGGAGTACAGGCCGACCACCAGCATGAAGTTGATCTGGTACTTGGCCACGCGCAGGCCCTGGCGCTGCACCTCCTCGGGCAGCAGCGGGGTCGCCAGCTGCAGCTTGTTCTGCACCTGCACCTGGGCGATGTCCGCGTCGGTGCCCTGGTCGAAGGTGACGATGATACTCATGCTGCCATCGCTGTTGCTTTCAGCAGAGATGTAGCGCAAGCCATCGAGGTTGTTCAGTTGCTGTTCGATCACCTGCACCACGGTGTCCTGCACGGTCTGCGCCGAGGCACCGGGATAGCTGACGGTGATGCTCACCGCGGGGGCGGCGATGTTGGGGTACTGGTTGATCGGGAGCTTCATGATGCTGAAGACACCGGCCAACATGATCACGATGGCGACCACCCAGGCAAAGATGGGCCTGTTGATGAAAAACGAAGACATGGGGATATACCGGGTAGTGACGGCGATGCCGGGGCTGCGCTGTTACTTGGCGCTGACGATGGACTGCACGGGCGCGACGTTGTTGGCGGGCACGGGCTTGAGGGCAATGCCTGGGCGCACGCGCTGCACACCCTCGGTGATCACCCGCTCGCCGGCCTTCAGGCCCGCTTCGACCAACCACTGGTTGCCCACCGTGCGGGTAGCCTTGATATGGCGCAGCTCGGCCTTGTCGCCCTCGCCGACCACCCAGGCGGTCGCCTCGCCCTTGAGGTCACGGCTGACGCCTTGCTGCGGCACCAGGACCGCTTGCTGGCGCACGCCTTCGGCCAAGGTGCCGTGGACGAACATGCCCGGCATCAGCAGGCCGTCCGGGTTGGGGAACTGCGCCCGCAGGGTCACCGCGCCGGTGCTCGAGTCCACGGTGACCTCGGAGAATTTCAGGGCACCTTGCTGGGCATAGGGCGTGCCGTCTTCCAGCGTCAGGTCGACCTTCACCTGACCCGGGCCGGCCATGGTCAGGTGCCCGGCATCGAGTTCGCGACGCAGCCGCAGGACCTCGGTGGAGGCCTGGGTGACGTCCACATAGATCGGGTCGAGCTGGTTGATCGAGGCCAGTTCCAGGCTCTGCTGGGCACTGACCAAGGCGCCCTCGGTGACGTTGGAACGGCTGATGCGCCCGTCGATCGGTGCCAGCACGCGGGTGTATTCCAGGTTGATGCGGGCCGTCTTCAGCTCGGCCTCGGCCTGCTTCCAGCTGGCCTGGGCATCGTCGAACTGCTGGCGGCTGATGGCCTTGGTGTCCAGCAGCCGCTGGTAGCGCTGGGCCAGGTTGCGCGCGGTGTCACGGCTCGCCTCGGCCTTCTCGACCGTCGCCTGGTAGAGCGCCGGATCGATCTGGTAGAGCTGCTGCCCCTTGCGCACCACGGTGCCTTCGGTGAACAGGCGCTTTTGGATGATCCCGCTGACCTGGGGCCGGACCTCGGCCACGCGATAGGCCGTGGTGCGGCCCGGCAGGTCGCTGCTGAGCAGCACATCCTGGGCCTTGAGTTCGACCACGCCGACTTCTGGCGGTGGCGCCGCCACGGTCTGTTCAGTCTTTTCGCACGCCGACAGCAGGAGCGTCACCGACACCAAGGCGCCGAGGCTCTGCAGGGTTTTGATCTTCATCTTCTCTCCTAAGGGACAGCGCCAAACACCTGCTTCTGGAGCTGTTCTCCAACCACTGGGCAACCATTTGGCAGACTTCATGTATCGCATTACGATTCTATGTATCGCATTATGATACACAAGCTCAGGTAAAAATAAACAGCCACTGCCGGACCGGTGACGAACCTGTACACTGCCCGGGTCGCCGCAAGGCGCGTGGCAAGGCCGTTTTCGAGGAATGTGATGAGTGTTGAAAAAGACAACGCAGCGGAAGAACAGCGCAGCGGCGGGATCCAGGTCATCGCCCGGGCCAGCGCGGTCATGCGCACCTTGGCGGCGCAGCCCCAGGGCCTGAGCCTGGCCGCCATCGCCCAGGCGGTGGGGTTGCCGCGCTCGACCGTGCAACGCATCATCGGCGCGCTGGAAGTCGAGGACCTGGTGGAAGCCTTGCCGGGCAGCGGCTATCGCCTGGGGCCGGGGCTGCACCAATTGATCCACCATGCCCATGGCGACATCATTTCCATCGTCCGCGAATCCCTCGAGCAACTGAGCGCGACGCTGGGGGAGACCGTGGCGCTGTCGTGCATTCGCGGGCAGCAGAGCACGGTCATCGTGCGCGCCATCGGCGAGCACGAACTGCGCGTGGTGGTCGCCCTGGGCCGCTCCTTGCCGATGCACGCCACCTCGGATGGCAAGGTGTTGCTCTCCACCTTGAGCGACGAAGAAATCGGCCGCTGGATCACCCCGCACCCAGAGCGGTTGACCGCCAATACGCTCGACCTGTGCGGCGTGCTCGCGCAAATGCCGGAGATTCGTCGCGAGGGCATCGCGGTGGATGTCGAGGAGCACACCCCGGGGGTCAGCGCGATGAGCATCCTGCTGCCGACCTTCATGGGCCCTCATGCGGTGACGGTGGTCGTGCCGACGGCGCGCTTCAAGCCACGGCAGGCGGAGTTCCGCCAGGCGCTGGAGCACTTCAGGGAAACATTCAAGCAGGCGCGCACGGCTTGAGGATTGTAGGAACCAGCAAGCTGGCTCCCACAAAAGAAGTGCATGGTTCAAGGCCTGAGGGAGCAACTCTCTTGCTCAAATTTCAGAAGCTTGCGCGATCCCTGTGGGAGCGGCTTCAGCCGCGAACACCGGCATAGCCGGTGCCAGGCACCGCGTCGCTTGCTTCGCGGCGGTTCGGCGCCCCGATAAACCCGCTCCCACAGGTGTGGTGCATGCCCTGAGGTCGGCGCGATCCTTGTGGGAGCAACTGTCTTGCTCACCTGCTAAAGCTAGCGCGGTCCCTGTGGGAGCGGCTTCAGCCGCGAACACCGGCATAGCCGGTGCCAGGCACTGCAGCGCTTGCTTCGCGGCGGTGCGGCGGTCCGACAAGCCCGCTCCCACAGGTGTAGTGCATGCCCCGAGGTCGGCGCGGTCGCTGTGGGAGCAGGTTTGTCGGACCGCTCCCACACTGTGCAAGTGGATGCAGGATGCAACCACCCTCCCCTCAGTTAAGCTCCGAACGCATCACCCGCACCGGTACCGACTTGTAGGACGGCGTGCCGCTGTCCACGTCGATGTAGTCCAGCGGCACCAACTGGTTGGCCTCAGGGTAATAGGCCCCCACCGAGCCGGGCGAGATCTTGTACTCGATGGCTGTGATCCGCTCGTAGCGCATCTTGCGCCCCTGGGTCACCGTCTCGATATCCACCAGGTCGCCGTGGGCCAGGCCGCGCGCCTGCAGGTCGGCGGGGTTCATGAACAGCACGTCGCGACGGCCGAACACACCGCGGTAGCGATCGTCCATGGCGTAGATGGTGGTGTTGTACTGGTCATGGCTGCGCAAGGTGATCAGGCGCAGTACATCGTCGCCATCGACTTCCTTGTCTTCGTGCAAGCCCGGGAACACAAAGAACTCGGCCTTGCCCGAAGGCGTCAGCCACACCCGCTCGGTGGCCGGCAGCGGCATGCGGAAACCGCCCGGCACGCGGATGCGCGCGTTGTAGTCATCGAAGCCCGGCAAGGTCTTCTCGATCAGGTCGCGAATCTTGTCGTAGTCGGCACCCAGCTCCAGCCAAGGCACCGGGCTGTCCGGCAAGGTCGCGTTGGCCATGCCGGCGACGATCGCCGGCTCCGAGCGCAGGAACTCCGATGCTGGGGTCAGCTTGCCCGCCGAGGCATGCACCATCGACATCGAGTCCTCGACGGTGATCGCCTGCCGCTCGCCGTTCTGCACGTCCAGCTCGGTGCGTCCCAGGCACGGGAACAGGTAGGTTTCCTTGCCCACCAACAGGTGGGTACGGTTGAGCTTGGTGCCGATGTGCACGCTCAGGTCGAGCTTGCCCATGGCCGGGAAGCACTGGCCGGGGTCGGGCAGCGCCACGGCGAAGTTGCCGCCCAGGCAGATGAGCGCCTTGGAGGTGCCGGCGATCATCGCCTGCATGGCCTGCACCGAATCGTGCCCATGCTCTGCCGGTGGCTTGAAACCAAGCACTTGCTCGATCTTGTTGAGGAAATCGGCCGAGGGCTTCTCGGTGATGCCGACGGTGCGGTTGCCCTGCACATTGGAGTGCCCGCGCAGCGGACAGATGCCGGCACCGGGCTTGCCGATATTACCGCGCAGCATCAACAAGTCGCAGATCAGCCGCACGTTGGCGGTGCCTTCGTTGTGCTGGGTGATACCCATGCCGTAGGTGACGATGGTCGCGTTGGACTTGGCGTAAGCTGCGGCGACCTTCTCCATCTCGGCCTTGGTCAAGCCGCTGGCGTGTTCGATATCAGGCCATTGCGTGGCCAACAGGTCGGCCTTGAGCGCATCAAAGCCATTGGTGTGCTGGGCGATGAACTCGAAGTCGAGCACCTGACCGAGCGCGTCCTCCATCTCCAGCAGCGACTTCATCACCCCTTTGATCGCCGCCGCATCGCCACCGGCCTTGACCTGCAGGTAGGTCGAGGCGATCCGGGTGGAGCCGTAGGTGGCCATCTCGATCATGTCCTGCGGGTCGGCGAAGCGCTCCAGCGCCCGTTCGCGCAGCGGGTTGAGGACCATGATCGGCACTTTGCGCCGCGACACCTCATGCAAGGTACCCATCATCCGCGGGTGATTGGTGCCCGGGTTGTGGCCGATGGAAATCACCAGCTCGCACGACTCGAAATCGTCCAGCGACACCGAGCCCTTGCCCATGCCGATCGAGCGTGGCAAGCCCACGCTGGTGGGCTCGTGACACATGTTCGAGCAATCGGGGAAGTTGTTGGTGCCCAGCGCCCGGGCGAACAGCTGGTACAGGTAGGCGGCTTCGTTGGAGGCGCGCCCGGAGGTGTAGAACTCGACCTGGTTCGGTTCCAGGCCACGAAGAATCTCGCCGATGCGGGCGAAGGCGTGCTCCCACTCCACCGGCTTGTAGGTGCCGCTGGCGTGGTCGTAAACCATCGGGTGGGTCAGCCGTCCGAGGTCTTCCAGCTCGTAATCGGTGCGGTGCAGCAGCGTGGCCACCGGGTGATTGGCGAAGAACTCGGGGGGCACCCGCTTGTTGGTCGCCTCCCAGGTCACGGCCTTGGCGCCGTTCTCGCAGAACTGGAAGGTCGATTTGTGCTCCTTGTCGGGCCAGGCGCACCCCGGGCAGTCGAAACCGTCCGGCTGGTTGGTGCGCATCAGCGTGAGCGGCGCCTTGAGCGTGTCCATCTGCTCGCGCACCGCCGTCGCCGTCGCCTTGAGCGCTCCCCAGCCGCCTGCGGGGCCATCGTAGTTACGTACACCGGGTACCTTGCGTCGAGTCGTCATGGTCGCTCCTTAAACGCCTTATAGGTATTCGATATAAAGCGTTAGTTGCGTAATAAACCGCTGCACTAGCGGACCTGAGGAAGTTGCTTAGTTTCTAGAGCCCAAGAAAAGCGTACAACCTTGTTGAATAAAGACAACTGCCAAAGCGCAATCCGACTTACGCTCGATGTGCAGTGAAAAGTTCAGTCGACCGGCAAAATCGTGTTCTAGAATCAAGCCACACTCCTTCGACATGTCAAGGCAACGGTTCGATGAGCTGCTCATCTTCTCGTTGCGTCTCATTCGCACCGCGGCCCTGAAACCGCGCCCTGTGAGGCCGAGAAACATGGAAACATTCAGCTCTACGGCACTTGATCTGGCTCGTTTTCAGTTCGCCTTCACCGTGGCGATGCATATCCTCTTTCCGGCAATCACTATTGGCCTCGCCAGTTACCTCGCCGTTCTCGAGGGGTTGTATCTGAAGACCGGTCGCGATGTATATCGCGACCTTTACATGTTCTGGATAAAGATCTTCGCGCTGAATTTCGGCATGGGCGTGGTGTCCGGCCTGGTCATGGCTTACCAATTCGGTACCAACTGGTCGCAGTTCTCTTATTTCGCCGGCGGTATTACCGGGCCACTACTGACTTACGAAGTGCTCACGGCCTTCTTCCTCGAAGCCGGCTTTCTCGGCGTCATGCTGTTCGGCTGGGACCGGGTCGGCCGCGGCCTGCACATGTTCGCCACCTGCATGGTGGCGCTGGGCACGCTGATCTCGACCTTCTGGATCCTCTCCTCCAACAGCTGGATGCACACCCCCCAGGGCCACGAGATCATCGACGGTCGCGCGGTGCCGGTGGACTGGCTGGCGGTCATCTTCAACCCATCATTCCCCTACCGCCTGGCGCACATGGCGATCGCCGCGTTCCTCAGCACCGCGTTCTTCGTCGGCGCCTCGGGGGCCTGGCACCTGTTGCGCCGCCAGCACATCGAGCCGGCCCGCACCATGCTCTCCATGGCCTGCTGGATGGCCCTGGTGGTGGCGCCGATCCAGGCGGTGGTCGGGGATGCCCACGGCCTGAACACCCTGGAGCACCAGCCGGCGAAGATCGCCGCCATCGAAGGGCACTGGGAGAACATGCCCGGCGAACCATCGCCGCTGATCCTGGTTGGCTGGCCGGACATGAAGGCCGAGAAGACCCACTTCGCCATCGAGATCCCCTACCTGGGCAGCCTGATCCTGACCCACAGCCTCGACCGCCAGATCCCGGCGCTCAAGTCGTTCCCACCCGAGGACCGGCCCAACTCCACGGTGATCTTCTGGACCTTCCGGCTGATGGTGTGCATGGGCCTGCTGATGATTCTCGCCGGGGTATGGAGCCTGTGGCTGCGCCGTGGCGACCGCCTGCACAGCACGCCGTTGTTCCTCAAGTTCATGCTGTGCATGGGCCCGGCAGGGCTGATCGCCCTGCTGGCCGGCTGGGTGACCACCGAGATGGGCCGCCAGCCCTGGGTGGTCTACGGGCTGATGCGCACCGAGCATGCGGTCTCGCCTTTGAGCACCGCGCAGATGAGCGTTAGCCTGGCCGCGTTCGTGGTGGTGTACTTCGTGCTGTTCGGCACCGGCATCGCCTACATGCTCAAGCTGGTGCACAAGGGCCCGCAGCGCCACGAAGGCGAGCACCCGATCGAAGGTGGCGCGGGCCAGGCCAAGACCCCCGCGCGCCCCCTGTCCGCGGCGGACGATCACTGACCCTGTCGAAGGCGACGGCAACCTGAGGAGCGATGGCCATGGGCGTGGATATCACTTTGATCTGGGCATTGATCATCATCTTTGGCGTGATGATGTACGTCATCATGGACGGCTTCGACCTGGGCATCGGCATTCTCTTCCTGGCGATCAAGGACAAGGAAGAGCGCGATGTGATGATGAACACCGTCGCCCCGGTGTGGGACGGCAACGAGACCTGGCTGGTGCTCGGCGGCGCAGGCCTGTTCGGCGCCTTCCCGCTGGCCTACTCGGTGATCCTCAGCGCCTTGTACCTGCCGCTGGTGCTGATGCTGCTGGGCCTGATCTTCCGGGGCGTGGCCTTCGAGTTCCGGTTCAAGGCCAGCGAGCGCAACCGCCACTGGTGGGACAAGGCGTTCATCGGCGGCTCGATCGTCGCCACCTTCACCCAGGGCGTCGCCCTGGGCGCCTTCCTCGATGGCATCCCGGTGGCAAACAACATGTACGCCGGTGGCGCCCTCGACTGGCTGCGGCCCTTCCCGCTGTTCTGCGGCTTCGCCCTGCTGCTGGCCTACGCGCAGCTCGGCAGCACCTGGCTGATCATGAAGACCGAGGGCCGCCTGCAAGAAGAGATGTACCGCTATTCCTCGTACTTCATCTGGGGCCTGCTGGGCGCCCTCGCGGTGATCAGCGTGTGGACGCCGCTGGCCCACCCGGAGATCGCCCAGCGCTGGTTCAGCCTGCCCAACCTGTTCTACTTCCTGCCGGTGCCACTGCTGCTGGTGGTCTGCTTCTTCGGCACCCTCACCACCTTGGCGCACCGGGCCACCGCCGCGCCGTTCCTGTTCACCCTGCTGGTGATCTTCCTCGGCTACAGCGGCCTGGGCATCAGCATCTGGCCGAATATCATCCCGCCCTCGGTCACCCTGTGGCAGGCGGCCTCGCCGGTGGCCAGCCAGCTGTTCGCGTTGATCGGCGCGCTGTTCATCCTGCCGTTCATCCTGGTGTACACCGCCTGGAGCTACTACGTGTTCAGGGGCAAGGTGAAGGTCGGCGACGGCTATCATTGAGTGTTTCATCGCCAGGCCCGCGCGCAAGCGAGCAGGTCTACAGGGAACCGGCCACCAGGAAGATCGGCACGAACGAAAGCACCGTCGACACCGCCACGACGAATGCCATCAAGCGATGATCGCCCCCCTGCTGGGTTGCCAGCACATAGGAATTGCTGGCGCAAGGCAATACCGAATACAGCAGCACCAGTGTCGCGGCCAGCGGCGGCACCGACCAGGTGCTGATCAGGCCATAGGCGAGCAACGGGAACAGGCACAAGCGGATGCCGGCGGTCAGCAAGCCGGTTTTGCACAAACGCGCGAACTCTGCGCGCGGAAACTGCAAGGCAGCGCCCACGCAGATCAGGCTCAGGGGCAATGCCGGTGCCCCCAGCGCCTGCAGCGGCTGGCCCAATGCCGCCGGCAACGACACTGCGCTCAGGTTGAGCGCCAGGCCCAGGCCACTGGCCAGGATCAACGGATTAAGGCAGACCTTGAGCAGCACCGCCCAGGTCGAACCGCCCCGATTGCCGAATGCCAGCAGCACCACGGTGTTGGAAATGGCCACCATATAGGCCACCACCACGGCCGCCACGCCATAGTCCTCGGGGCTGAGCAACTGCGAGGCCACGCCCAGGAAAATGAAACTGTTGAAACGTACCGAACCCTGCATGATCGAGGTAAAGGTTGCGTGCAACACGCGTCGGTAACGGCATCCCAGCACGACCCCGGCGGTAATCAGCAGCGTCACGCCCCCCAGCACCAGCACCGTCGCACGCGCGGCGCTACCCATGGCGCCGGCGCTGCCGATGGTATGAACCAGGTAGGCTGGGAAAAACACCCAATGAGTCAGTTTCTCGGCGCCCGCCCAGAAGCCGTTGTCTACCCAACCGCAGCGGCGCACGAGCACACCGACCAGAATCAAGATGAACGACGGCGCGATGGCCGCCAAGGCTGTTCCTACGTGCATGGTGCTTAGGCTTCCCTGCTGTTGACGGGCGAACTCGGTGAATCACTATCAATCAGGCCCACCGCCGCCAAGGCTTCGCAGGCCAAGGCTGGGGCAAAGCGCACCCCCGAGCCGGAAGCACCGACCAGCGCGCAGGCACCGGGCCCTTGGGGCAAACGCACGACCTGCGGCTCGAAATCGCTGCAATAGCTGTCGAATGCCGCCCGTGGGCGCAACGTGTGAATATCCAGGCCTGGCAGTTCTTCATCGAGGATACGTCGGGCCTGCCGGGTTTCGTGGCTGTGGACGCTCAGGTCGCCCTCGGCATCGTTGCGCCAATCCTCGGAGGTAATGCTGAGCAACCAGCCATCACCCTGCCGATTACGCATCACGAACGCCTTGCGGCCCGGCAGGTAGATCACCCCTTCCGCGGTGTCCGGTGGACGCGGGCCCTGCAGGTCGAAGGCAACGATTTTCTTGATCGAGCCGCCCTGAACCACGCCGTCCAAGGCGTTGCCGCGCGCCCCTGCGGCAACGATCAGGTGGCGCGCCTGCAACGTCCCGCCAGCCGCTTGCAGGCGCCAACCCGCTGCCTCCCGGCTCACCCGTTCGACCCGGGCTTCGACCCGTTCAAAGCGCCCGGGCCCAGTCGCCCCGAGCGCCAGGCACGCCCGCACCAGGCCCGGTACGTCGACCGCCAAGGCATGGCCGGCCTGCAGCAGCGTACCGAGCGTCCGCTGGCCTCGGTAACGGCCCAGCACCTCGGCCAAAGGGCTCGCCACAGAGCGGGCCTCGAACAGCAACGGCCTTGGTGCCTGCGCCGGGTCATGGACATAGCTGAAGGGCAGCTGGCTTACCCCCGCCCAGCCCAGGCCCAAGGCCTGGTAATGGGCGAACGCCTGCAACGAGCGCCGACGACGCAAGCCTTCGCCACAGAATGGCGTGACCAGCCCGGCCGACAGGGCGCTGGCGCTGACCCGCCGGCCATCGTCCAGCAGTACGATGGACAGCCCAGGCAGACGCCGACGCGCCTCGGCCACCACGCTGGCACCGACAATGCCAGCACCAAGCACCACCAGGTCAGTCGCCATGGACATCCCACCAGACCGTGCTGATCACCAACGGCTCATGGCCATCGTTGTGAATCTGATGCCGGTGATGCGACTCGAACACCAGCACATCGCCCTGAGCCACCCGCAGCGTGCTGCCGTGGTAGTCCAGCACGCCGCCACCGCTGGCGATCATCCAGCACTCGCGGACCGCATGTATGTCAGGTCGTGACGTGCACTGCGGGGCGACGGTGAACAACCCGCCGCGAAACGGTGTGACACCCTCGCCCAGGCTGGCGAAATCAGCCTGATGCAACACCACTCCCGGCACATGACTTTCGGCGGCCATTGGTCGGACCTTTGGATCACTTGCGTTCATGCCTGAACCTCTCTGCGAGATGGCGACAGCGCCTTGAGAATGGCCGCTCGGTCCTGGTCCAGCGCAGGCGCTGCGCGCCGTTGCCGCGGGTCCGGGGCATCGGAGATCTTGATCGGCG
Organism: Pseudomonas xantholysinigenes; assembly: GCF_014268885.2. Lineage (NCBI taxonomy): Bacteria > Pseudomonadati > Pseudomonadota > Gammaproteobacteria > Pseudomonadales > Pseudomonadaceae > Pseudomonas > Pseudomonas xantholysinigenes. The sequence goes on from NZ_CP077095.1 coordinate 3,114,427, forward strand.
AGCCGACCAGGCGGTAACGGCCCACCTGCGGGTCATCCACATCGATCAACATGTTGCGTTCGGCCACTTGAGGGTGCGCCACCGCCTGGTCGACGCGGTTGATCGGCCCGGCAGGCAAGCCGACCGCCGCGAAGTGCTCGGTCCAATGGCTGACCGAGTGCGCGGCGAGGGCATCATCGAGCCGCCGCGCCAGCAGGGCTTCGTTGTCCTTGCGCGCCTCCCCGTTGGCAAACAGCGGGTCCTCGGCCATCTCGGGCCGACCGATGGCCTGGCACAACAGGGCGAACAGCTTGTCGTTGCCAGCGGCGATGACCAGCCCGCCATCCTGTGCCTGGTAGACGCCAAATGGCGGCGCAATGGCCGGCCTGTAGCTGCCTACCGGGCCGGTTACCTCACCGGTGGCGAAATAGCGCCCGATGAAATACTCCATCAGCGCCAGCTGGCAGTCGAACATGGCAATGTCGACCTTCGCGCCAAGCCCGCTCTGCTGGCGCTTGAGCAGCGCCATCAGCAGCCCGCAGGTGAGGAACAGGCCGGCGCTGATATCGCCGATCGACACCCCTACCCGCACCGGGGAGCGCCCCGGCTCGCCGGTGACGCTCATGATCCCGCCCATGCCCTGGACGATCATGTCGTAGGCCCGCCGCTGGGAGGACGAACCGGTATGGCCGAAGCCCGAGGCCGCACCGTAGATCAGGCGTGGGTAACGGGCATGCAGGGTGTCCCAGCCGTACCCGAGTTTCTCCATGGTGCCGGGGCGGAAGTTCTCGGTGAGCACGTCGGCCTGTTCGAGCAACTGCTCGAAGATGGCGCGGTCCTCGGGCTGCTTCAGGTCCAGGGCAATGCTTTCCTTGCCACGGTTGAGCGAGGAAAAGTACGCCGACTTCTCGCCGAACCACGGGCCATAGGCGCGGGCATCGTCACCCTTGCCGGGTTGCTCGACCTTGATCACCCGCGCACCGTGGTCGGCAAGCAGCATGGTGCAGAATGGCCCGGCCAATACCCGGGTCAGGTCGATGATCAGCAAACCTTCGAGTGCGGGCTTCATGACAGGGCCTCCAGGCTGGCGGGAGCGCGGACCGCCACGGCGAACGGCGCGGGCAGGCCACCAGGCAACGGCGTGGTGCACTGGCCGAATGCCTCACGGCTGACCTCACCGACATGGCCAAGGGCGTGCCACAGCGCCAGCGACAGGCTCGGCAGCAAGGGATAAGCCAACAACGCCAGGCCCTTGGCCCACCAGTAACGGTCCAGTTCATCGGCCAAGGTGTCGAAGCGTCTCTCCCAGCGCGCAATGCTCTGGCTCAACGCTCGTGGGTCGAAATGGGCGAAGGACAGCACCTGGGCCTGTTCGTCACAGGCCGCCATGACCGGCGCCAGCCATACCTGACTCGTCTGGCGCGGCGCGGCCACGGCGGCCAGCGCCGAGCCTGCGCGCGTAAGCAGGCCAGCATAGTCCTCGCTCAGGAAACGTTCGAAGTCGGCGCGACGGAAGTCCGTGCGCCCATGGATCGGGCTGGTGCTGGCCAGGAAGTAGCGCAATGCATCGGACGGGATGCGCCCTTCGCGGGCAATGTCCTCGACCCAGATCGCCCAGCCCTGGCTGGTGGAGAACTTGCGGCCCTCCAGGGTATAGAAATGGTTGATGAGGAAATGGTCGAACGGCTTGGAAATACCATCGGCCATGGCCATCGCCTGGATGCTCACCAGGTGCGACACGCTGTTGTCGATACCAAAACCATTCACCGTGATCACCGGCGAATCGCAATCGAAGGGGTTGCACGCCAGGCCCGCGGCGCGGGCGAAGCAGTCACCGACAAAACGCACCGCGCCGAACAGCAGGCCATGGCCGAACAAGGTGCGTGCCTGGCCGCGCACCTCGCAGGGCAGGCCCCAGCCTGCATGGTTGGTGACCCGGACCTGGGGCGATGGCCGACGGACATGGCGCCTGGCGATATCAAGGAAGACCTCCGGTGTCTGGGTACCCTGCAACTGCTCGATCAGCGCCTCGGGCTGGCGGATCTCGAAGAACAGGTTGTCCAGCGCCCGCCCGGGGACCTCCTCGCCCCAGCGTGCGCGGGGAGCGCGCACTTCATCCGGCTCGAAGTGCGCGCCGCAGTCTTCGCAGAAGAATCCGGAAACAGCCGCCTCGCATGCCGGGCAGTGGCCGGTCAGGTAGCTGCCGCTGACGAACTGCTGACGCGACTGCGACCATGGCATCTGCTCCTCGACGCAGCGAATGGCGTGTTCGCCGTCAAGGCGCTCGACCAGATCGCGGTGCGCGGCCAGGTAGGCATCTCGGTGCTCCGCGGCCAGAGGGTCGATGAACAGGTCGATCTGCACATTCATGTAGGCCAGGTCGTCGATGATGCCGGCACAACTCTCCTGGGCCAACGCAGCCGGGTCGACCTCGGCCTGCTGGGCCCGCAAGGGTATGTAAGAATCGAACGGGTCGCTGGCACAGACAATGCTGGCCTTGTGGCCGTCCCGACGCAGGTGGCGTGCCAGGATGTCCAGGTTCAGGTAGGGGCCGGCAACGTGTCCCAGGTGCAGCCGGCCATTGGGCGCGGGCATGGCCGGGACCAGCAGGTACTGCTTCGCCGAGGTGTCAGTCATGGCGCGCTCCCTGGTCATTGGCGACCTCGACGACGACCTCTTCGGCCAACCGCTCCAACACATCGCAGATATCATCCTGCAACGCGCACTGGGCGATCACGTAGGCAATTTCGTAGGCCTTGAAACGCTCGGCAGGTCGTGCCATCTGCGCGCCAACGCCCGCCACCACCTGGAGAAAACGGGTCTCGCCATGGCGCCACAGCCGCTCGAAGCCCTCCACGCGGGTGACCTGTCCGGTGCGCGGCGGCATGATCACCCGTTGCCCGGCACGACAGGTGGCGCTGCCGATCCGATCGGCGCAACCGTCCGGGATCACGCCGCAGGCCAGTTGCAACACGGCCTGGTATGGCGAGAAACCGAGCACGCTGTTGGGGATCAGGTGCGAGTTGATGAACTCCCCGCCCAGGCGGCCGCCGATTTCGAGAATCTTCGGCCCTTGCGCGGTCACCATCAGGTCGACATGGAAACCGCACCAGTCGATGCCCGTGGCCGTGACGGCGCGGCGCACCAGGTCGCAGATGCGATCCTGCAGCGCCGCGTCAAGACGCGAAGGCGTGATGTTCTCGTACTGGATCGGGATACTGCGGTCGAACTGCTTGTCGATGATCGCATTGATCACCACCCGGCCATCGGCGACCAGGCCAGAGATGGAATGCTCCGACCCCACCAACTGCTCCTCGAGCAGGGCGTGCTGACCATAAAGGGCGTACATCTCCCCTTTGTCCGGGGTGTTGTAGGCACGAAATTCACGATAGATCGCCAACGCATCACAGCCTTGCTCGAGCATGAAGATGCCGCGGCTGCCAGAGTTGCCCGCCGGCTTGAGCAGCGCAGGCAGACCGACGTGCTGCAAGCCTTCGAGGAAAGCCTGCTCATCGCTGACCACGGCATAGCGAGGGTTGGCGTTGGCCACCGCGTCGAGGCAGCGCCGTGTGCGCGCCTTGTCGCGGACGTTGGCAGCGGCCTCGGCGCTGCTGCCAACCAACCCCAGGCGCTGGCTCAGGCGGCTGGCCAACTCCACTTCGAGGTCTTTCCAGGCGACCACCCCGGACAGGGTGATGCGCTGTTCGTCCAGGTAGCGCAGGATCGCGTCCTGGGCCGCGTCGTAGTCCCCCAGGCGGGTGACGATCACACCGGCACAGCCCATGGAGCGAAATGGCTCGGGAGTCGGCGTGGCCACCAGCACGTTGTAGCCCAGCTCATGGCCCGCGGCGATTTCAGCGATCCGCTCGCCAGCCAGGGCGCGGGTGTCGAGGTACAGAATATAAGGTGCTTCAGACATGCTCGGATCCTTCATTCAGTCAGTTGATGGTCGTGCAACAGGCAGCCAGGCTCGGCCAGCTCCAGGCCCCATTCCACAAGGCCCGGCGGCGTGCTGACGTCGTACAGCGGTTGGCCCAGCAAACGGTTGGCGATCTTGCCGCTGCGCCAGGCGGCCAGGCTCAGGTTGGGGTCGGCGATGCCGCGGATGTGCCGAGCAGCGTTCTGGAAGAACAGCCGTGGGTGGTCGGCCCGCGACCACTTCACCGCATAGTCGTGGTCAAGCTCGGGCAGGCCATTGCGCGTTGCCATCTCGAAACGCAGCGGTTGCAACGCGGCCGGCATCTGGAACTCGGACCCCGTGGCCAGCAGCACCAGATCAGCCTCCAGCTGACGGCTACCCGTGGCACTGTCGATGCGCAGCGCCAGGCCATCGTCCAGTTGCCGCAGCGTTTGCAGTGTCGCCCCCGGCAACAAGCGGCAGAACGCCTTGCGCCCTTCGATGTAGGTCACTTCGTACAATCGCCTGTAGATGCTCTCGAGCAGTGGCTGGACCACGCCGTCGCTGGCCATGTGCTGCTGGGCCAGCGCGGCCTGGCGTTGCTCGGCGGACAGGCCGAAGAAGTGGTCGCTGTAGCCAGGCACGAACCATTCGTTGACGAACGGCGAATCATCCATCGGCAGAAAGTTGCCGCGCCGGCTGACCCAGACCAGCGAGGTCGGTGCCGCGGATTCCGGCAGGTTGAGCATCATCTGCATCAGCTCGGCCCCACTCTGCCCGCCGCCCACCACCACCACGCGCTTGCCGGCCACGGGCGGGGCATCGGTGATAAAGCGCGAAGAGTGCATCACGGCTGACCCCAGGCACGCCTGCGCGCAACTGGGAATACTCGGCCGATGCCCGGTACCGACTACCAGGTTGGGGGTTCGCGCGACACCCCTGGCATGGGTCACCAACCACTCGCTGCCCTCGCGGGTGACACGCAGCACCTCATTGCCAAAGGTCAGGTTCGACAGCGAACGACAGACCCACGCCATGTACTGTTCGAACTCCTTGCGCCGCACCGTGGGAAAACGGGCATTGAGAAATGCGTAGAGCCGCTCGGTCTTCTTCAGGAAAGCAATGAACGAATACGGGCTGCATGGATCGGCCAGGGTGACCAGGTCCTTGAGAAAGCTGGTGGTGAGCGAGGAATTCACATGCATCATGCCTTCGTGCCAGCGAAAATCCGCGCGGCGCTCGAAGAACATGCTCCGAAAGCCTTTGCACGGTTGCAGCAAGGCGGCCAGGCTCAGGTTGGCCGGGCCAATGCCCAGACCGATGACATCGAAGCGTTCGACATGACGCGACACGGCCTTCCCGGCCATCGACGGGATTTCATGGGTACTCATTGGAGTCACTCCTGCAAGCTTCAGGAAAGGGCTGCGAGCCCTGGCGGCCTCAATAGCGTTGCGGCGGTTCGCCCTCGCCCACGGTGAATGCGGGCGTGGCGTTGGCGAGTGCCATGTGGGCCAGTTGTCGGCCACAACTCACCGCCGTGGCGATGCCGCTGCCGCAGTAACCACCGCCCCAGCACACCGGGCCACTGCGCCCCGTGCGCGGCAGGCCATCAGGGGTGAAACCAAGGCTGCCGGACCACACCTGGCGCACCTCGATATCACCCAGCGACGGGAAGTAGCCGACCAGACGCTGGCGCAACGCCGCCACCACGGCCTGCGGCTCGGCCTCGAGGGGCACCAGGCCCAGGCGACTGCCGAACAGCAAGCGTCCCTGATGCACACGGAAATAATCCTTGTCGGCGGTCGCCGTGCCATAGACCCGTGGTTGCCGGCTGATCAGCTGCAGCGCCGCGGTGGCGAGTGGCGCGCTTTCGAACAGGTGGGTCTGGTGCAGCGTCAGGGGCTCGCGGGCAGCGGCCATCGACAGCGACCAGGCCTCTTCGCTGGCGATCAGCACTCGCGCTGTGCTGATCCGCCCCGCCGCCAGCACCAGGTCGACCGCGTCGAGCCCAGGCTCGAGCGCCAACACCGGGGTTGCATACTGGATGCACACACCAAGGGACTCGGCATGGTGACGCAGGGCAAGTAGCAGTCGCGCCGGCTCGATCAAGGCGAAATGCTCATTGAGCAACCCGCCCATCAGGCCTTGCGCGCCAGTCTGGCCGGCGACCTGGTGGGCATCCAGCCAGAGCACCCCACCACCGAGCAGCGCCTGGGCATCGAGGCCGCGTTGCCTGAGCGTCGACGCCGAAGTCTCATCCAGCGCCAGGGTGATATGCCCAGGCTGCGTCCAGGCGCAGTCATAACCGAACGCCTCGACCTGTTCCTTGAGCGCGCGCACCGGAGCCAGCGTTGCCTGCAGACGTTGCGCCGGATCGTGGTCGCCGTGAGCCGTCGCAGGCAACGCCGGCGGCATGACCGCCACCGAGCCGAAGTTGAACGCACTGGCGTTGTCGCCCCATTGCCCACGGTCGAGGACGCGCACCCGCGCGCCCTGCCTTGCCAGTTCGATGGCCGCGCTCAGGCCGCAATAGCCAGCACCGATGATCACTGCGTCGTTGGCCGCTGACCGGCCCTGAGCACTCACGCCTCACCTCCCGTAGAAGCCTGCGCCATGAAGCGCCGGTAATCGGCCTCGAAGAAGAACTCCGCTTGCCCCTCGGGCGGCTGCAACTGGTCCAGCCAGCAGGCCGTTTCGGAGTACCGCGCCAGGAACGGCCTGCCAAGCCAACGCGAATCGCGCGCCTGGATGAACTTCAGCAGGAAGTGGCGCTGTCCATGCAGTTCGAGGGTACCGCTGACCTCGACCTTGCCAGGCCCCGCGCTCATGGACGGGCCCCGCGCAGTCTTGGCCAGCCCCGACACCGACTCGATAGCCTCGCTGTAGATCGACAGCGCGCGGGCCAGGGGTATCTGGAAGTAGTCGCGCGGCCCGGTATCGCGCTCGACGAACATGTAGTAGGGCACTATGCCCAGGCGCACTTGCTCTTCCCAATTGCGCTTCCAGGTCGCCGCGCTGTCGTTGATGTGCTTGAGTACCGGGCCCTGCGCACGAATGACAATACCCAGTTGCTGCAGCGCGGCCACCGCTTCCTGGGCGATCGGCGTGGACAGCTCGCGCCAATGATTGAGGTGAGCCATGAGCGCGACATGCTTGCCACTGTCCACCAGGCGCCGCAGCACGGCCATGAGCTGCGGTGTATCGACGTCGCTGACGAAACGGTAGGGCCAGTAGGTCAGTGCCTTGGTGCCGATCCTGATGGTGGTGACATGGCGCAGGGCCGGGTCCAGGAAAGGTTCCAGGTAGCGCTTGAGGTGGGCCGCGGTCATCACCAGCGGATCGCCGCCGGTAAACAGAACGTCGGTGACTTCGGGGTGGCGCGCCAGGTAGCGGTGCAACTGTTCACCATCGTTGGAGGCAAACTTCAGCGACTTGTCGCCAATGAACTGCGGCCAGCGGAAACAGAAGGTGCAATAGCTGTGGCAGGTCTGCCCGTGGCTGGGGAAGAACAACACCGTCTGCGGATACTTGTGCTGCACCCCGTGCAAACGCTCGCCATCGAGCAGCGGCGCATTGAGCTGCTGCTGGGCCGGATGCGGGTTCATGCCGTCGCGCAAGCGTTGCACCAAAGTGTCCAGCGCCTGCTCGCCAGCACCGCTGCGCACGCAATGGGCGAGCCGCTCGAGATCCTCGGCGTCGAGCATCTGGGCCTGGGGGAAGGTCAGGCGGAAGATCGGGTCGTTTGGCACATCATGCCAATCGATCAGGTGCTTGATCACATAGTCGTTGACCTTGAACGGCAGCACCCGCGCCACCAGGCTGATCGCCTCCATCAACTGCGGTGCATGCTTGACCAGTTGCGGAATTTGCCCGAGCCGCTGGTGGCTGAACACGCGCATGGGTGGAGATGCCAACTGCGTTCGGCGCACGGTGGGCATCAGGTTGTAGGTTTCATTGGCTGAAACCTTGGTTATCAGGTTGTCCATCACCAGTTCCGACCTCATTTATTGAAGTTGTATTGAGTCAGTTTCCAGACGAAGCAAACCGCCGCCGGGTCTGCATCAACCCGGCGTTTCACACTGTCGAATTCAGCTGTGGCTGACGCTGCTCACAGCAGACGGGAACCGCCCGCGATGTCGCTCAACGGCGTGCCGTGGATCACGCCGCGGGGCTAGCGGTCCTGGCCGGCATAGGCGCGTTCGAGCTGGTCGAACCGTGCCTTGTCCACCAACCGCTGGCGCTCGGCGAACGGCACGACCAGGGCTGGGTCTTCATCCAGGCGGCCGTGCTCGAGCAAGGTCTTCAGGGCGCGTTGCATGCCCAGCGCCGCGCTCTGCAAACCGGCGTTGGCGTACAGCACGATGCCGTAACCCAGGTCGGCGAGCTCGGCCCGATCCAGTGTCGGGGTCTTGCCGCCGATCACGATGTTGATCAGGTTCGGCGTGCGGAACAGCCCAGGCAGGCGGCGAATGTCCCCCAGGCGCTCGGTGGCCTCGATGAACAGGATGTCCGCCCCGGCCTCCACATAGCGATGGGCGCGCTCGATGGCCGACTCCATGCCTTCCACCGCGCAGGCATCGGTGCGGGCAATGATCATCAGGTTCGGATCTTCACGGGCATCCACCGCAGCCTTGAGCTTGCCGACCATCTCGGCGCTGCTGATGACCTCCTTGCCGTTGAAGTGCCCACATTTCTTCGGCAACACCTGGTCCTCGAACTGAATGGCGTCGGCGCCGCTGCGTTCAAGCACGCGCACCGCATGGCGCACGTTCAGCGCGTTGCCAAAGCCGGTGTCGGCATCGACGATCAGCGGCAGCGCGACGGCATCGCGCACACGGGCGGTATGGCCGGCCATCTCGTCCAGGCCAACGAACCCCAAGTCGGGCAGGCCCAGGGACATGTTGGTGACCCCGGCACCACTCAGGTACAAGGCCTGGAAGCCGATATCACTGGCAATCCGGGCGCTCAGGGCATTGAACACGCCGGCCACCAGCAGCCCCTGGCGCGCCTCGACCTGGCGACGGAACGCTGCTCTGCGCTGCAAGCTTGAATCAGTCATGGAAACACCTCATTGAGTGAACTTGAACAGGTCCTGGGCGGTGTGGCACAGCACATCCTGGCGCTGCCGCGGGTCCGGCACCCAGTCAGCCAGGGCCGCTTTCGCCGCGGCAAAGTCGACCCACTGGCGATGCTGGGTATGCGGCCAGTCGCTGCCCCACAGCAGCCGTGCGCTGGAAAAAGCCCGCAATAGCAAGCGGCTGGCGCGTTCACCGAACACATTCCCGGCGCCGTGCGCATCGTTCATGGCGCAGCGGTAGGCGCCAGACAACTTGACCCACACCTGCCCGCTGGCACCCTGCTCCAGCAGGTACTGGAAACCAGGGTCGGCGATATCCAGGCGTGGGTCCGGGCGGCCAAAGTGGTCGACCACCACCTTGCAACCACTGCGCAGCATGGCGCCCAACAAGTACGGCAGGTCCGCCGCCTGACGCTGCACTTCGATATGCCAGTCCAGCGCCTTGATCCGTGCCATGAAGCGCTGCCAGCCTGGCTGCGCCAGGTCGGGCAACGCGGTGCCGAGCAGGTTCAGGCGCACGCCGACCACGCCGCATTGGGCCAATGCCTCGAGCCGCGCCTCGTCGATCCCGGGCTCGACCACCACCACACCACGGAAACGCTTGGGATAGCGCGCCAGCGCCTCCAACAGAAAGGCATTGTCGGTGCCCAGGAAGCTCGGTTGCACCAGAACCCCATGGGAAACCCGGTTGGCCGCCAGGTGCCGGGCATAGTCGTCCACTGTGGCGTTGTAGTCGGGGGTATGGCGCCGCTCGCGGACCATGGGCAGGCCTTGCACGAACACGTGGGCATGACCATCGATGGCGCTGACCGGCGCAACCGCCTGGGCATGCCAGCGATCGGTGAAGCTGTCGCCAGCGGCGGCGGCCTCGCCAAGCGGTGATCTGATGATCTCGACCTCACTGTCCATCGCATGCTCCTTGTGGCCCAACACCCAAAGCATTGGATCCAATCCATGGCGCCATCCTATGAAAAGATTGAATTGATATCTATTATGCGAACAATCAAAAAACATAACGTGAGCGTATGGAAACCCGACACCTGCGATACTTCCTGGCCATTGCCGACAGCGGCAGCATTACCCGCGCCGCCGAACAGCTGGATATCGCCCAGCCTGCCCTCAGCCAAGCCTTGGTACGTATGGAAAAAGAACTGGGGGTCAAGCTGTTCGAGCGTTCGCGGCGCGGCGCGCTACTGACCCCTGCCGCCACCGCCATCATCGATGACCTGCGCGCCAGCCTGGCCAGAATCGACGCGGCCACCGAGCGCGCCCGCGCCATCGGCGCCAAGCGCGCAGGAAGGCTGATCATTGGTTTCGTCTCCACGGCATTGTTCGGCACCCTGCCCCGCGCCCTCGACCGCATGCAGGCGCGCTACCCCGGTGTCGATGTGGTGCTGCGCGAGATGAGCAACGCTGAACAGGCATTGGCCCTGCAACGTGGCGAAATCGACATCGGCCTGCTGCACACGCCGGTGTCGATCCAGGGCAACATGCGCGAACAGCGGATCAACCAGGATCCACTGATCGCGGTGCTGCCCAGCGACTACCCACTGGGCGACGACGGCAAGGTCGGCCTGGCGCAACTCGCGGCCACGGGGCTGGTGTGGTTCCCCGAACAGCAACTGCCGCTGATCCGCAATGCCATCCTCAGCGCCTTTCGCCGCAGTGGCCACCCTATCGAGATCATCCAGGAAGCCAACCGCACCCTGACCGTGGTGGCCTATGTTGCAGCCGGACGGGGTGTCTCGCTGCTGCCCGCGACCGTGCAAGCCTTGCAATTCGAAGGCACCCGCTACAGTGAGATCCGCGACGGCGCCGACCTGCCGAGTTTCGAACTCAGCGCCCTCTGGCCGGCGCAGTCCAGGATGACCATGGCCGACCACTTCGCCGAACTGCTGTTCGAGCCAGGCCCAGAATGAAAGAATCCGCTGCCTCACGGCAGCGGATTGGTATTGCAGGCTATTCGCGCTACACCTGCCTGGCACGTCTGCCCGGTGGCGCCGCGCACAGCCACTGTCAGGCGCCTTGTGACACGGCCTCATGCCCGACGCTGGCGCTGTTGATCAACGGCCCATAGCGCCGACTGAACTCCTGGTTGTAAGGCACATGGTCCTTGTTGACCCCGCTGTCCCAATTGACCGACCAGGTCATCAGCCCCTTGATCGACACCCCCTTGGCGTACAACCGCTTGAAGGCATTGGTCACGGCCGCCGGGTTGCTCACGTAGCCGGTCGCCGCGGCGTCAACATTGGCCGGCAGGCCAATCAGCAGCTTGTCGGCCGCTATGCGGGTGAAACCGCGAGTGCCCTTGGCCAGGCTTTCGGTCAGGTAGAAGAGAAAGTCCTCCTTTAGCGCCTCGTTGTTCTGGGCAATCCAGGCGCCCTTGCCGTTGTTGGCCTCCTCGACCCACAGGCCGTCGCCGCCCTGGTTGTAGAACTGCGGCGCGATGAAGTCGTAGTAGCCCTCCAACGCCTTGAGGTAGTCCACATAGCGCCCGGCGCTGGTCAGGTAGGGAAACTCCGGCGCCATGCTGATGATGAAGTGCTTGCCCTGGGTTTTGTAGTGGTCCTTGACCAGCTTCAGCGCGGCAGGCAACACGGTCTTGTTACTGGCGAAATCAATCGCGCTCTGTTCAAGATCGATGTCCAGCCCGTCGAAACCGTAGGTTTCCACCAGACGGATGATTTCATTGGCCAGTGGCTGCTCGTGGCCCTTGTTCAAGGCGATATGCGCATCGGCGCCGCCCAGGGACATCAACACCGCCCTGCCCTGGCTGTTCAGCACGCCGACCTGGCGACGGAACTCGGCGTCGGACAGGTTGTACGGCTTGAACGTCGGGATGCCGCTGCCTTTCATGAAGGCCACTGCCACCACGTTGTAGTCGCGCGGCACCTCCTCCAGGCTCATGTTGGCGAACTGCCCACGCTGGTAGCCGTCCGCGGGGCCGGCCGGCCAGTTGTGCCAGTAGCCCATGAGGATCTTCTTGCCCTCCAGGCTGGGCATCGGCGCGGCGGCATCGTCGTACGATGCCTTGTGCTGAGTAAAGTCAATGTTCGACATGTTCCAATCCTTTAGAACCTGTGGACGATCCGCCGACTTACTGGAAGTCGACGTCGAAGGCCTGGTAGAAGGCGTTGCCGGTGTTGGCGACGATCCACATCAGCACGATCACGTGACGTCCCTTCTTGTTGGCCGGCAGCTTCACCTCGTGGTCGACCTTGGCTTTCAACTCGCCGGCATGGCTGTAGTACGGCACCTGCGGGTAGAAGTCCTCGGCGAACGGTTGTGCTTCCAGTTGCGCGCGGCTGATGCGCTGTTTCGGGTCCCAGCCGTCCTTGGTGATCAGCCAGCGGTAGCCACGGGTGGTGTGCGGCGCGGTGTACTTCCAGGTCACCTTGAACACTTGCCCGGCGTCGACGTTGATCAGCGGCCAGGTGAAGGCGCGGTTGAGCTTCTTGCTCATTTCCTCGTCGGTGAAGTTGACGCAGTCGCGGGCGTCGGTCTTGCCGCCACTGAGGATATGGCCATCGGCAGGTGGCGCGACGCTGGGGTTGTCGGTCTGGAACGGCGCGGGGAACGGGCCGGCCGCCAGGGCCGGAAAGTTCTTGCCACCTTCCATCTCGTCGACCTGCCAGCCGCTGAGTACACCGAGGTCGATGGCCACGGCACCGCGCGAGGCTGGGGTGGTGACGCGACCATGACGCAGTGGGTTATCGGTTTGTGGTTTGTTCATGAGTAGTGCTCCATTGAGTTTGAGAACTCTCCCTTTCCTAAGGAGAGGCCTTCAAACTAACCGAGCCGTTTTTTCTGTCCACGGGCCCTTTTTGCGGTCCTCGGCGGCCAGTTGGCGCAATCACCAGCAAATACTGGACATCCATACAGTATCGCTATCATTCACTGACCTCCCCTGGCGCGAAAGACCTACAGCGCGAAGGGTTGTTTGCCGCAAACGCTCAAGCCAGGCCGTAACGCCGCAGTGCCCGGCTCAGCACACGGGGCCCGACCACTCCCTCGCGGGCCAGGGCCTGCAGCGCAGTGAAGGTGATCCAGTGACGGCCCAGGTCCTGGCCGAGCGCCAGGGTATCGCTGCCCAGCGCGGTGAAGGGAGCATCGACATGCGCCGCCAGCTGGTTCACCACGAACGCGTCGTAACCGGTCACCGCCACCACCGGCACCCCCGAGCTGCCAAGACACTCGTCCAGGTGTGAACGCCGCGCGGCGTGCTGCCGATGGCTGCGATTCCACTGCAGCACGGCGGCGGCCTCGCGGGCCAGGCGGGTATAGCTGGGACAGCTCCAGACCTCGCAAGCCATGCCCCAGTCCTGCTCAAGCTGACGCGCCGCCGCCCGTACTTCCTGAAGCATGTGCCCTGCGCCCAACAGGCGAACCTGCGGCGCAACGCTGCCACAAAGCCGGTACATGCCACGGTAGGCCGCGCGAGGGTCGCATTCGCTGGCGTCATCCACTGCATCGTGCAGCGTCAGGTAGCAGAAGCCCTGGCGCCCTTCCAGGTAGAACTCGCGCAGTGCCCCTTCCATGATCGCCTGGGCCTCCGCGCCGTTGGCCGGGTCGAACGGCAGGCAGTGCCAGTTCGCCGCCAGCCACAACGGCAACCACGGGTGGGCGCCCTTCGCCCAGCGCGAAGGCAGCGACTCGATGTCGTTGAGGATGATGCCGCGATCGGCGGTCTGCGCGGTCAGCATCTCCAGGTGGGCCGAGGTGGCCGAACGGGTGAAGTAGAACAGTGGCCGTTCATCGTTGCGGGCGCTGTCGCTGAACCATAGCGGCCAGGCGCTGATGGCCAGACCCGGTTGCTCGGGGTCGGCGCGGTCGTCGATCAACCAGAACTGGCCGTTGGCCTGCGGATTGCGCCGCAGTGTCTCGACCAGGCTGAGCGCGGTACGCCGTGGCGAGCCAGGTTCCAGCGCCGTCTGCGCGAGCCCGCGCAGGCAGGCCGCCGCGGCGTGTCCGGTGTGTTGCGTGCGTTGCAGATGCAGGGTGTCCATGGGGCGTCCCTCCCGTTGCCGCCCTTGCGCGGGCGTGATGGCTGAGGCAATCTAATTGCAATTGCAACCAAAAAGGTAGCACCAATGAAGACCTCCACGCCACTGCAGCTGTACACCGCCAACACCCCGAATGGGCAAAAGATCTCTATTGCCCTGGAGGAACTGGGCCTGGCCTATGGGCAAACCGACATTGACCTGAGCAAGGGCGAGCAGAAGACGCCGCAATTCCTGCGCCTGAACCCGAATGGCAAGATTCCGGTGCTGGTCGATCAGGACCGCGACCTGGTGCTGTTCGAAAGCGCCGTGATTCTCAGCTACCTCGCCGAACGACAAGGCATGCTGGCAGGCGACACGGCGGATCAGCGACGCATCGTGCAGCAATGGCTGTGTTTCCAGATCGCCAGCGTCGGCCCCATGCTTGGCCAGCTCTGGTGGTTCCGCCACGGCTCGACCAGCCACAACCGTGAAGCGCTGGAACGCTATACCGGCGAGGCGTTGCGCTTGTATGGGGTGGTCGAACGACAGTTGGCCGAGCGGCCTTTCATCGCCGGCGACGCCTACAGCATCGCCGACATTGCCCTGTTCACCTGGCTGCGCACCCACGAGGAACTGGCCCTAGACCTGCAACCCTTCCCCGAGGTGCGCGACTGGCTGGAACAGATCGCCGGGCGTGTGGCGGTCAGGCGAGGCCTGGCGCGGGCCGCCGGGCTGCTGTGAGTCAGGCCTGGGGCTCGGCCGCCAGCACCGGGGCCGGGTCTGGCGCAACCTGGGTCGGGTGCGTGGTGGCGACGAAATCCTCCTTGCGCAGCACCACCAGCGCCACCAGCGAGGCGATCCCGGTGGCGACGTAGAAGTACCAGGGCGCGGAAATATCGCCGGTGACCTTGATCAGCCAGGTGGAAATCAACGGCGCGCTGCCGCCAAAGGCCGCCACCGGGATGTTGTAGGCCACGGCGATCCCCGTGGAGCGGATGCGCGTGGGCAGCAGCTCGCTCATCAATGCGTAGGTCGACGACGCATAGAGCCCGAACAGGATCGCCACCGCCATCAACGGCCAGAACAGCGTGGCCGGGGTGGCCGTGGGCGCGGCCTTGAAGAACCAGTACATGGCCAGGGTCGCCAGCACGCCAATCACCATCAGGAACGGCTTGCGCCCGTAACGGTCGGTGAAGGCGCCGCCGAACGGCATCACCAACGCCGCCGACAGGCTGGCGACGAACACATAGAGCAAGGTGGTGCCGCTGTCGAACTTCAGGGTGTTGGACATGTAGGTCGAGGCGAAGGTCAGCACCAGATAGAAAATCGAGCTGTGCAAGGTGATGATGAAGAACACCAGGGCAATCGCCCGCTTCCACTGCCACACTTCGCGCAGCGGCGCCTTGGAGGTCTTGCCGGCCTCGACCAGGGCCACGAACTCCGGGCTGTCCTCGAGCTTGAGGCGAATGTACAGCGAGATGAAGCCCAAAGGCCCGGCCACCAGGAACGGGATGCGCCAGCCCCAGTCCTGCATCAGGTCGGCGCCGAGCATCCAGGTCATGCCATTGGCCACCACGCCGCCGAGTACCAGGCCCAGCACTGCGGTGACCATCAGCCAGCAGGTGGCGAAACCGCGCCGCCCGGGGCCGGCATACTCGGAAATGAAGCTGGTGATGGTGCCGATCTCGCCCCCGGCGGAGAAGCCTTGCACGCAGCGGATCAGCACCAGGATGATCGGCGCGGCGATGCCGATGCTGGCGTAGGTGGGCAGCAGCCCGAGCAGGAAGGTCGAGCCGGCCATCATCACCAGCACCGTGACCAGGGTCTTGCGCCGGCCGATCTTGTCGGCCAGCGGCCCGAAGAACAAACCACCCAGGGGGCGGATGAAGAAGCTCAAGGCGAACGCCGCGAAACTGGCCAGCAAGCTGGTGGTCGGGTCGTCGGAAACGAAGAAGGCCTTGCCGATGTACAAGGCCAGGAAGCCGTAGACGCCGTAGTCGTACCACTCGATCAAGTGGCCCGAGGTGGCGCCGAGGAACGCCCGGCGCCGCTGGCGCAGGGTATTGGAAGATGACATGCCCATCTAGGGAACTCCTGTCGTGAAACTGTCCATGAAATGCAGCGCGTCAGCGATCGCCCAACGGCGTGTCCGGCGCCTGCAACCACTGGCGCAGGCGGGTTTTCAAGACCTTGCCGTAGCTGTTCTTGGGCAACTCGTCGCAGAACAGGTACTTCTTCGGCTTCTTGAACGAGGCCATGCGCGCCAGGAACCAATGGTTCAGCACCTGGGCATCGAGGCTACCGGGCGCACGTGACACCACGAAGGCCACCACCGACTCGCCCCATTCGGCGTCGGCTTCGCCCACCACGCAGGCCTCGAACACCTCGGGGTGCTGCATCAACACCTCCTCGACCTCGCGCGGATAGATGTTGCTGCCGCCAGAGATGATCACATCCTTGCTGCGGTCGGTGAGTGTGAGGTAGCCCAGGGCATCCAGGCAACCGATATCGCCGGTGCGCAACCAGCCATCCACCAGGGTGGCCGCGGTGGCCTGCGGGTTGGCCCAATAGCCCTGCATCACCGCTGCACCGCGCACGGCGATCTCACCCGCGACGCCGGGCGCCTGGGGTTGACCGTCGGCATCCAGCACGCGCACCTCGACGCACGACTGGGCCCGACCCACCGAGGCGGCGCGGCTCGCCCAGTCGGGCTGGGCACGGTCGGCAATGACCGCGCGGGGCAAGGCGGTGATGGTCATCGGGCACTCGCCCTGGCCGTAGATCTGCACCAGGCGTGGGCCGAAGGTGTCGAGGGCTTCGCTCAGGTCGGCGAGGTACATAGGCCCACCGCCGTAGACAATGGTCTTGATGCCATCGCCGGCGTAGCCCTGGCGACGGGCCTGCTCGACCATGCGCTTGACCATGGTCGGTGCCGCGAACAGGCTGACCTGGCCCAGCTGCCGCGCCAGGCCGAACAACTCCTCGGCCTGAAATCCGTGTGACACGGGCACCACATGGCGGGCGCCGCAGCGCACATGAATGAAGTTGTACAGGCCAGCGCCATGGGACATCGGCGCGGCGTAGACCACCGCGTCATCGGCCGACACCGGGTCGACATCCAGCGGATAGCACAGCGACATGGCCATCAGGTTGCCATGAGAGAGCATCACGCCCTTGGAGCGCCCGGTGGTGCCAGAGGTGTAGAACAGCCAGGCCAGGTCGCTGTCCTGGCGTGGGAACGGGGCCTGCAGCTCATCGCCGGATACCGGGGCGTCCTGCGTGGGCGCCACCAGTTCGCGGCACTCGCCTGGCAGTTCGGTGAAAACATCGCCGGTATCGGTGTAGACCAGCCGCGCCCCGGCGTTCTCGGCAATCCAGGCGGCCTCCAGGGCGTGCAGCTTGCTGTTGATCGGCACGGCCACTGCCCCGCTCCACCAAATGGCGTAGAGCAGTTCGAGGTAAGCGCAGCTGTTTTTCATCAGCAACGCGACCCGGTCGCCCGGGCCTATGCCGTGGGTATCGCGCAGCGCCTGGGCCCGCGCCCTGACCCGTGAAGCGAAGGCCTGGTAGTCGGCGACCTGGCGGGTCCCCTCGAACAGCGCCGGGCGCTGGGGCCAGCGTTGCGCGGCATCAAGCAGCCAGTGGGCAATGTTCATGGGCTAGACCCGCACCGCCTGCAACACGCTGGCATAGTTGGCCACGGCCATCCCGCCCATGTTGAACAGCAAGCCGAACTCCGCGCCTGGTACCCCCAGACCGATGGGGTTGCCAGTCAGCTGGGCAAAGCCCAGGGCATGCATCGACACCCCCGTGGCCCCGACCGGATGGCCCTTGGCCTTGAGCCCACCGGACAGGTTCACCGGCAAGCGCCCGCCCTGGCGCACGGTGCCATCGTCCAGCGCCCGATGCCCTTCGCCGCGCGGCGCCAGGCCCATGGCCTCGTAGATCAGCAGCTCGGCGATGGTGAAGCAGTCGTGCACCTCGGCGAAGCTCAGGTCGTTCAGGGTCACGCCCGCCTCGCGCAGGGCCCCATGGATCGCCCGCTGCGGCCCCTCGAAGGCCAGCACGTCGCGTCGCGCCAGCGGCAGGAAATCATTCACCTGGGTCATCGCGCGGATCGCCACCTGCCGACGCAGGGTGCGAGCACGCTTGGGCGAAGCGAGAATGATCGCCGCCGCGCCGTCGCTGATCAGCGAGCAATCGGTCAGGCGCAACGGCGCCGCGATCAGCGGGTTGCTCGGCGACACGTTGTTGCAGTGTTCGAAATCCATCACCCGGTGCATCTGCGCCAATGGGTTGGCCATGGCATTGGCGTGGTTCTTCACCGCAATCGCCGCCATCGACGCCAGCGGGCTGTGATAGCGCTCGGTATATTGCTGCGCCACCTGGCCGAACAACTGGGGAAAGCTCAGCCCGGTTTCATCCAGGCCGTGCTGGTAGCCAGCCCCGGCCAGGGCCTGGGTGACTTCAGCGGTGCTGTTGCTGGTCATTTTCTCCGCGCCGACCACCAGCACCAGTTCGGCGGCGCCGCTGCGGATGGCATTGATGCCCGCCTGGATTGCCGCCGCACCAGAGGCGCAGGCGTTTTCACAGCGGCTGGCGGGTTTGAAGCGCAGTTGCGGGTCGGCCTGCAGCATCAGCGAAGCGGGGAAGCCATCGGGCACCAGGCCCGAGTTGAAATGACCGAGGTACAGTGCGTCGATCTCGGCGGCGTCGATCCCGGCGTCCTTGAGCGCATCGCGGGTGACTTGCACGACCAGGTCTTCGAGATTTTGCCCATCCAGGCGACCGAACGGGCTGTGAGCAGCGGCGACGATGGAGACTGAATCATGAAACATGGTGATTTTCTTCTGTCCTTGAAGCGAGTATTCCCTACAATGGCGCAGCGCCCGAACCCCATGCTAGTTGGGGCAACTACGTACGCGAATACGTAGTGAGTCATACGCGGCATGACCCCAAGTACCGAGGCAGGATGCCCGATGACCGTAGACAGCCTTCCCTTGCAGGACCTCGAGCGCATGGCGTTCCAGGCCTCCCCCGCGCCGCAGATGGTCACTGCCCATCGGCGCATGCTCGATTGCAACCAGGCGTTCGTGCGGTTGTTCGGCTACCAGCGGGACGAACTGCGCGGCAACCTGACCCTGCTGCTGTACCCCTCCCATGCCGATTACCAGAGCATTGGCGAGCGCAGCGAGCATTGGCTCAAAGCCGGGCCGGGCGCGTTCTATACCGATGAGCGTTTCATGCAGCATCGCAACGGCGAGGTGTTCTGGGCCCGGGCCCATGGTTTCACCCTGACCCTGGATGATCCATTCAAACTGATGGTGTGGCATTTCGAGCGCATCGACCGCCAGCCCGCGCCCACGGTGCAACTGACGGCGCGGGAGCGGGAAATATCCTTGCATATCGTCAACGGCCTGACCTGCAAGGAAGTGGCACGCCAACTCGGGATTTCTCATCGCACGGTGGAAGTGCATCGGGCGCGGTTGATGAAGAAATTGCAGGCCAAGAACAGCGCGGAGCTGGTGTCGAAGATCATTTTCATCAGCTGATCAGGCCCGCCCCCACAAGATTCGCACCAGATTGAGAGATCTTGGCAGCAGCAAACACACCAGGCTCAAGCCAGGCCCTGTCGCTGTGGGAGTAGGCTTGCCCGCGAAGCAAGGCAGGGGCGATTTGTTCCTTACAAACCAACGGCTCTAACCCGCCTGTTTCATCGATCACACTGATGATTACTATCAACCCACTCAGCTGTTGAGCCCGGCAGACCGGCTCTTATAATCGCGTCCACTTTCCCCCCCTCCCCATCGCCTGCTCCAGGCGACTTTCCCTTTTGGAAACCCAGACCATGCCCAACCACTCTCCCCACAGCCCTCCCGAACATAGCCAACAAAGCCTCAAGCAACAGTGGCTGGCGATCCTCTCGGTCGCCGTGGGTGCCTTCGCCCTGGTGACCAGCGAGTTCCTGCCGGTGGGCGTGCTCAACGATGTCGCCGGCGACCTGGGCATCAGCGCGGGTCACGCAGGCCTGATGGTGACCCTGCCCGGCATCATGGCTGCCCTCGCCGCGCCGCTGCTGTCGGTGGGCATCGGCACCCTGGACCGGCGCTACCTGCTCAGCGCCCTGACACTTATCATGATCATCGCCAACTCGGTGGTGGCCTATGCCACCGACTTCAACCTGCTGCTGGTCGGTCGCGTGCTGCTGGGCATCAGCATCGGCGGTTTCTGGGCCACCGCCATTGCCCTGAGTGGCCGCCTGGCCCCCAAGGGCGTGGGTGTCGCCCAGGCCACCTCGATCATCATGGTCGGCGTGACCCTGGCCACCGTGCTGGGCGTGCCCGTGGGCACCTGGCTCAGTGGCCTGATGGGCTGGCGCATGACCTTCCTGGTCACCGCACTGCTGGGTGTACCGGTGTTGCTGGCCCAGGTGCTGCTGCTGCCCCGCCTGACCCCGGACAAGGCGATCCACGTCAGGGACCTGCCGGCGCTGTTCGTCAACCCCCTGGCCCGGGTCGGCCTGATCGCCGTGCTGCTGATCGGCCTGGCACACTTTGCCGCCTACACCTACGTCGCGCCGTTCTTCAAGCACAACGCCAGCTTCGATGGGCCGACCATTGGCTCGCTGCTGTTGCTGTATGGCGTGGCCGGGGTGATCGGCAACCTGTTCGCCGGCTTCGCCGCCAACCAGAGCGTGCGTCACACGCTGATGCTGGTGGCGTTGCTGATCGGTGTCGGCACGGCCCTGTTCCCCTACTTCGCCACCAGCCTGACCGGCGCCGCCATGTTGATCGCGCTGTGGGGCTTCGCCTTCGGCGCCTTCCCGGCCTGCGCCAGCATCTGGATGTTCGTCGTCGCGCCCAAGGATGTCGAACGCGGCATGCCGCTGTTCGTCGCCATGTTCCAGGTGATCATCGCCCTGGGCTCGTTCTTCGGTGGGCAGATCGTCGACCAACTGGGCAGCGCGGTGTTGTTCAGCCTGGCCACCGCCCTGGTGGGCTGCGGTTTCGTCACAGTGCTGGTGCTGGGGCGCAATGTCAGCAATCGTCTGGTGGCCGAACCGTCCTGAACGGCCAGGATGAACTTGGTGCTACTGGCTAGATCTGCCCCAGCCAGTAGCCCACATCCACCTCATCGATCTGCTCGGGCCGCAGGAACCGCTCGGCATACTCGCGGTACACGCCACTGCCGAGGAACAGCCGCAACAGCTGGGCGTCGATATGGTTGTCGCGGGCCATGAACACCAGGATCTTCACCGACTCGGACAAGGTCTTCGGTGCTTTGTAGGGACGGTCCGCTGCAGTCAGTGCCTCGAAGATATCGGCAATCGCCATCACTCGTTCGGCTATGCCCAACTGCGCCTCGCCCAGCCGCCGCGGGTAGCCGTTGCCATCCATCTTCTCGTGGTGGTTACCGGCGATCGCCGGCACTCGACGCAACTGCCGCGGAAACGGCAGCGAGGTGAGCATGATGATGGTCTGTACGATGTGTTCGTTGACCTTGAAGCGCTCCTCGTCATTGAGGGTGCCCCGGCGAATCGCCAGGTTGTACAGCTCGCCATGGTTGCTGGCATGGCTCGGCAGACGCATGTCGAAGCCCCAGGTGTTGCGGGGATCGTCCCTGGCCACCGGCGGCTTGCGCTCGCCCCAGGGCACGCGGTGTTCAGGGCGGTCCGCGAGCAAGTGCTCCTCGACAGGCAGCGGCGCGCTTACCTGGCCGGCAAAGCGGCTCTCCTCGTCACGGGAGATCCCCAGGCGGTTATCGAAGTGCCGCCACCAGCGGCGCTGACCAATACGCTGCAAGCGGGCGACATCGTCGTCGGCCATGAACTCGCCACCGATATTGGCCTCGGCGACGAAGGCGAATTCCTCGTGCAGCTCGGCGCGGCATTGCGCCAGCGCCTGCTGCAGCGCAGGCTGCGCCTCGCCATTGGCCAGCCCTTGCCAGTAGGCGATCTCGGCGTCGCGCCAGAGCACCTCGAAACGCATGCGCACTTCGTGGATGCGGTTGTACAGGGTCTCCAGCTTGGTGGCCTTGTCCACCACGTATTCGGGGCTGGTGACCTTGCCGCAGTCATGCAGCCAGGCCGCCACGCGGAATTCGTAGCGCTCGGCCTCGCTCATGGTGAAATCGGCGTAGGGGCCACGGTCGGCCTGCACGGCCTTGTCCAGCAGCATCTGCGCCAATTGCGGCACGCGCTCGCAATGGCCACCGGTGTAGGGGCTCTTGGCGTCAATGGCGTCGGCCAGCAACTTGATCATGCCGTCCAGCAGGCGCTGCTGCGCCTCCACCAGCTGGCGGGTCTCGATCGCCACGGCAGCGGCACCGGACAGCTCTTCGACGAAACGGCGGAACGGCTGGCTCAACTCACCTGAGCCACCCTGGGTGTTTTCAAGCTGCAAGACCAGAATGCCGAGCAACTGCTCGCTGCGATCGTTGAGCACCACGGCCAGGCTCTGCCCTTGCAAGGCCAGGGCCTGGGTCACGCTGGCCGCCAGGTCCTCGCTGGCCTCGACCCGCAGTTGCGTGGGGTAGGCTTCGCCTCGACAGCCTGCGGCCAGGTGCAAGTCGCCCCGGTCGGCATCGAACAGGTACACCGCCCCCGCACTGACGCCGGCGGCGTCCACCAGGTGGCGCAGCACGCCGTCGAGCATGCGCTCGAGCTGGGTCTCGCGGCTGAGCGTGAGGGTGATCGCCTGGAAGCTGCGGATCGTGCCGGACATGCGGCTGAGCACGCGGCTCAGTTCGCGTACCTCGCTGACCCGCGAGGTCACGCCCACCTCGCGGCTGAAATCGAAATCGGCCAGGCCTCGCACCTGTTCGGCCAGCAACCGCAACGGGCGGCCGATGCGTTGCCCGAGCAGCCCGCCGAGCAACAACAGCAGCGCCATCAGCGCCGCCGTCCACAGCAACTGGTCGAACAATACCTTGCGCGCGCCGGCCAGCAGCTCGTGGGCCGGCACCGCAATCAGCACCTGCAGGTTCTGCCCGGCCAAGGCCAGCGGCACGCGCATGCCGTACCAGGTCTGCCCATCCACCTGGTACGGCTGGGGCCGCCCGCCCGCAGGCAGCACCGCCTGGATCTGCTGCAAGCTCGGCACCCCAAGCTCGGCGATATGCGTCAGGCGCACCGCCTCGCCCTCGCGCACCACCACCCGCTGCAGGTCCGGATACGCCACCACGCTGCCCTGGTCATCGACCACGGCGATCTCGGTGCCGGGGGTGATACGCAGGTCGCGACTTTCGCTGGCCAGGTCGTTGACCGAGACATCCATGCCGATCACCGCCGCGCCATCGGCACTGCGCAGGGCCATGGTCAGGCCGATCTCACGGGTGGTGAAAAACACGTAAGGCCGGGTAAGCACGGTACTCGCTTGCCGGGAGGCTTCGACGAACCACGGGCGCAAGCGCGGATCGTAGCGGTAGTCCGGCTTGACCTGGGTCTTGAGCAAGACTTGGGCTCGGTCATAGAAGCGCCACTCGCCAAGCGGGGCGCCGGCGGCGTCGTGGCTGACACTTTGCACGAGGAAGACCGTGTCCGGTGGCGCTTCGAGCCGCTGCAGCAACTGTGGGTCGCGCAAGCGCCGCACCAGCAGGAAGTCACCGTTGGGGTAGCCCACATAGGTGGCGCTGAGCATGCGGTTGGCGTTGAGGCATTCGACCAGCTGCGGCAACTGCTCCAGGCGTTGCGCAAGGTTGCCGGCGACCGGGTCGACCGCCAGCAGGCGCAGGCTGCTCTGCGCCGGATCGACCAGGCGGCGAGCGCGCTCCTCGATGGTCTTGCCGACCTGCTGGGCAGCGTCGCCCGCAGCCGCCACCAAGGTCTGGCGCACGCCCAGATAGCCTTGCCAGGCCAACGCCGCACCGAGCACCAGCATGCCGAGCATGATCGCCAGTGCCACCAGCAGTTGCAGCGAGATGCTGCGCCCTCGGTTGTTCATGGCTGTTCGCCCCACGCCTGCAGCACGACGCACCGAGGTGCCAGCCAGGCTGCACGATCAATCAACACGCAACCCATCCCAGGTACTCTCTGTGTGGCGGTTTCAACAGTGTAATCAGCCAATGCGATCGTGCTTGGCCGAAATGCGTCGTCGGCAGCCAGGCCACGCCGAATAGTTGCATAGCGCCACACATCATCCAGCACCTGCCGACGACCATATATCGGAAGCGAGCAGCCACCCCAAGCTATCATTTTGCCACCTGCCACTGCCTGCCCTACGCTGGAGCTTGAGCCGTACCTGAAAACGCCTCTGCGGGGTAGCGTCCATGCACGCAAGCAAAGGGTTTGCCCTCCTTTTTCTCTGTGTTTGCTGCATCGCCACTGCGCGGGAGACACCACCGCAGGTCTGGTCGGCCACCAGCGCCACCGAACCGAGCATCCAGTACCTGGGCGTGGGCGGCTGGCTCATGCACTGGCGCGGTGAAGGCGTGATGCTCGCCCCCTCCTTCAGCAACCCGGCAACGCTGTTCGAGGGTGTACCGCCGCTGTGGGTCAAGGCCGACAAGCAGCGCATCAATACCTACATGCGCCGCGCCCCCGCGGACGACGTCACCCTGCTGCTGGTCGGCCACGGCCATTACGACCACCTGCTCGACGTGCCTTGGGTGATGCACTGGTACGCGCGCAACGCCGAAGTCTACGGCTCGGATACCGTGGTCCACATGCTCCGTGCGTTCAAGGATCCCCGCCAAGTCGGCCAACACAATTGGCTCGACCCTGCCCGGGTCAGGAGCGCCCGAGGCTACATGGCAACCGTGCCCGGCTGCGCGGGCCGTAAACCACCTGCCCGACCCGGTTACTGGATCACCTCCAAGGGCGGGCATATCCGCGTCATGCCGATCGAGAGCATGCACGCGTCGCATCTACTGGGTCATACCTTCGCCCAGGGCGACTACCACGCCGACTTGCGCACGCCGCCCAGCAGCGTGTTCGGCTGGAAGCAAGGCCAATCCATGGCCTGGTTGATCGACCTGCTCAATGAGGACGGCAAGCCGGCCTACCGTATTCAATACCAGGACAGTGCCGCCTCCTCCCCATGCGGCATTCTGCCAACGCCGCCGGACGCCACGCCGGTCGATGTGCTGGTGCTCGGCGTGGGCTCCTGGCGCCATGCCAGGCTCTACCCGCAACGGGTACTGGCCGCGACCCAGCCACGGATGGTGCTGCTCGGTCACTGGGAAAACTTCCTAGGCAACGACCCCGACGCCCCTGAGCCGATGAAAGGGCAGGAAGTCGCCGAGATGCAAGCTACCGTCGAAGACCTTGCACGCCAGCAGACACCACCGGCCACGGTGTATCTACCCAGCCCGTTCACGCGCATAGCCCTGCCTGCACCGCTAACCCTCCCCGCCGACCGATAGCTGCCATGGCATTCGAGCAGACCCGACTGGCGTTCCCGGCACACTGGCGAAGGAGTCAGCCATGAATGACAGCGTCCCTCCACCTGCAAACCCGACACCCCCTGCCAACCCGTCGCCGCCCAATCACTCCGCCGACCTGATCAAGATTCGGCGCACGAAGCTGGATCAGGACGGTGCCTGCATCGCCGACAAACTGCGGGGTAATGGGGCGGACGTCTGGGGACTGGCGTTGTCCGGCGGCGGCATTCGCAGCGCAACGTTCAGCCTGGGTTTGTTGCGCGAGCTTGCCAAACATAAGCTACTCAATCGCTTCGACGTGCTCTCGACGGTCTCGGGCGGGAGCTACGTGGGCAGCATGCTGGGACGCCTCTACGACCGCACCCGCCAACAGCCGTCACAGCACAGCGGCAGGGCGGCCGCCGACCGGGTGCAGGAAGCGGTGGCGCAGGCCGATCGTCGCTGGTTCGGCTGGTGGATGCGCACCAACGGCCGCTACCTTGCGCCAGCAGGGTTCCTCGACCGACTGTTTGCCATCACGCTCTACCTGCGCAACCTGCTGGCGTTGCACTTCGAGTTCGGTCTGCTGGCCGTCCTGCTCGGTGGCGTGCTGGCAGCATTCGACCTGCTTGTGTGGGGGACCCTCAGCGAAGTGGGCACTCGAGCGGCCACCCCTGCCCTGTTCGACGGGTTGAGCCTCCTGCGACCCTGGCTCCCGACCGCTTGGCTGATACTGCTACTGGTGATTCCAGTGGCACTGCACCTGGTGTTCACCTACTGGGACTCACAGTGGATACAGCGGCGGCTTCGCTGCTATTGCGCCGCGAAAGTCGCAGGCGCCGGGGTACTGCTGGCCGCAGCCTGGCAACTCGGCCAGACATTGCGGCACTTCGACCCCGGCCCTGGCACCGAAGGCCTGGACATCTTGCTGCCCACGTTTGCCGGGGTAGTCGTCGTACTATCCTTCACCTCGTTGTCGCACTGCTACCTGGCCTTGAAGGCCTTGCTCGAAAAGAATGAACAACAGCTTGGCAGCGGCAAACCGGAAATGGATGCGATGGCCGAGCTGCGCAACCGTTTGACCTTGTACTTGATGTACTGCCTGAGGTTCAGTCTGCTGGTCCTGGTACTGGGCATCGCCGAACGCCTGGCCTGGCTGCTGGCTTTCCAGACCCGGAGCTTCGAGACAGTCGACCTGGGGATCACTTTGGCGGTCGTATCGGCCGTCGCCCAGGCGCTGATGCTCAACCTCCGGACGGCCAAAGGGCAGCAGCAAGACGGCAAGGCACCCAGTCGCCTGCTGCCGCTCGTGCTGCAGCTGGTGGGCTACCTGCTCACCGCCGCGTTGCTCGTCTGGTGGCTGTCGCTGGTCCTGAAAATCATCTTCACCCCGGTCTTTCCCGAACTGGTCAGATCCGACGGCTCGTCGCCGGACCTCATTGCGCCGCAGTTTGCCGCAGGCTGGTTGGCGCTGCTGTACCTGTGCATACCTCCAGCACTCTACGTGGCCGCGACCGGAACCAACCTGGGGTTTCTCAACCTTTCGTCCCTGCATACCTTCTACAAGGCACGACTGGTGCGCAGCTACCTCGGGGCGGCCAACGACTGGCGTTTCAGCGAGGAGCGCAGCGTCTCGGCCCTCGACCCCGTCGACCCGCACGACCAGACCACCAGCAAAATACGCAATGTCGGCCGGGTAGCCCCCAACGACGATGTCGCCCTTGCGGATTACGCGCCGCATGAAGCCGGCGGGCCGGTCCACATCATCAACACCTGCGTGAACCAGACCGCGGATCCCAAAGGCCGGTTGTTCAATCGCGACCGCAAGGGGCTGCTGCTGAGCGTGCGTGCCGGCGGAGGCTCGCGCCTGAGCCAGGAAGGCTGGCGCCAGGAATTCACCGGTATCGGCCGGCTCAGCCTGGGTGCCTGGATGGCGATCTCGGGCGCGGCGGCGGCGCCTGGGCTTGGCTATCGCACACAACGCGGCCTGGCGGCGCTGCTCACTTTCGCAGGTGTGCGGCTAGGCTATTGGCTGACGCAACATGAACGGGGCGGCGCCGAGATCGCGGGCAGCATCATTGGCCGAAGGTTCGCAAAGTCCAACGCGCTGCTGTCGGAGTTGTCCGCAACATTCGACGCGGGCCCCAAGGACAACTGGTTCATCACCGATGGCGGGCACTTCGAAAATACCGGGGTCTACCCGCTGTTGCTCGAACGGGCACGTGTCATTGTTCTCGCCGATTGCGGCGCCGATCCAGGCTTCTCGTTCGAGGACGTCGAGAACCTGGTTCGCAAGGCACGCATCGACATGGGTGTCAGCATCACGTTCCGCCGTCCCCATGACGCCGCGTTCTGGGGTTCGAGCATTCCCCGTGAACTCATGGATAAATGGCGCGAGTGCAGGAAGTACTTCGGCACGCTGCAGGATCTGGCCAAGGACGACAACGAAACCTGCCTGGCGCTAGCCACCATCGATTACCCGGACGATACCTCCCCCCGGCCGGCCATTCTCATCCTGGTCAAACCGAACATCTGCCGCTCCGTGCCAATGGATGTGGCCAACTACAAGCGCCAGAACCCGGTGTTCCCGCAAGAAACCACGGGCGACCAGTTCTTCAGCGAAAGCCAGTGGGAATCCTATTTCGCCTTGGGAAGCGACCTGGGCAAGCACCTCTCGAACGAACTGTTCACACTGCTCAAGCTGCACCTGAAATTGCTGTTCGACCTGGGCCCCAGCAAGATCACCTCGCATCCAAGCGTACCCGGCAAGCCACTGGCCGACCAAGCCTCGCGAAGCATCTGGGGACGTCAGGTCGGCACTGTCGGCGCGACCGTCGGCGCCGGTGTCGTGCTGTCGCTGGCAGTCGCGGGCTGGCAAGCCTATGACGGTTACCGCGCATCGCTGAACGCGCGCCTCGCCGGCGAGCGCCAGGCGCTGCAGGAAATCTCGCGGCTCTGGGGCCAGCTGCCTCGCGGCGAGCAGCGCGCGGACAGCGCCAGCACGGCCAACCGGCTTGCCGTCGAGCTGCTGCGCAACGCGGACGCGTATTGCATGAAGGGCGAGGCTGGCTGGCTCATCCAATCCGAGTTGGGCAAGCGAGTGATCCAGGATGTGGTCGCGACCTGCTCGGCACTGAAGCAGAACATGGGACGCGCCTGCCAGGCACTGGTCGAGGCCCGAGCGGGGCTGGAATCGCTGGATGCGGGAGCTTGCCTGGTCCAGGCGCCACCGCGTTCACCCGCGGTGTACTGGGGGCACGATTACAGTGTGCAGGGCCTTTGGGAAAGGTTGCACCCCTGCGCATTTCGGCGCAATGAGATGGTAGAACGTAACCAGAGCTTCAGCGAAACCTACTGGATCGTGGCAGATGACTCGCACTCAGCGAAGGAGTTGGCTGAGCTACAGGCTGGATGCCGTGATCCGGAGAGAGAAAAATCCGACGACGCTGCCCAACAGCTACCTGGCACCATCACCATGGCAAGCAGCAGCGAAGCCGAACCGACGGCGGCACCTGCACCTGCACCTGCACCTGCACCTGCACCTGCACCTGCACCTGCACCTGCACCGAGCTATCAGATCGAGGCCAGCGACATCTGCAAGGACACGACCATCTACATGCAGATCTACGGACCTGAAATGCGCGATGAGGTACGCGCATTCAGGCCATGGTGGCATGGCAAGTGGAAAGCCAGCGTGCCCCCCATCGAGGACGTGACCGCCACGGCCTACCGTGCTGCGCGGCCCGCACCGGCGCAGGTCCAGACCACGACCGTGCGTTACCACGATTCGCAAGGGGCCGCCTGCGCGGACGCCATCGTCAAGCGGGTGAACCAGGAGTCAGGCGTCAGCTGGCGCCTGGAGCCACTGTCCAGCGCCTTCAAAGGTTCCAAAGGCGTGATCGAGGTCTGGTTCAGCAAGCATGACGAAGTGGCGCGGGACCTGCCGGCAGAACCGCAAAAATAATGACCGCCGGGAAGGTGAAGGAACTTTCATGTTGGCCAAAGCCCCCGGTCAGCCGGGGCGCAAGCAGGGCAAGCCACCGTCCCCCAGGGCGGCTTGCCTTGAGCCGACGCACCGGCTTGCGTAGCATCGCCGCCCCGAACAACGCCCGTGCCTCTTCTGGAGCGGGCAGGCGCGACCTCACGAGCCCCCATGCCCCAACCCATCCCCCTCAAGGACCACGAAACGGAAAAGCACCTGGTCAACCGCCGGCTACTGGCCTGCGCCATCCTGGTGATATCCCTGTGCGCGGTGCTGGTGGGGCGTCTCTATGTGCTGCAGGTGCTGCAACACGACCAACAGAGCGCGGTGTCGGAAAACAACCGCGTGCACGTGCTGCCGATCCCGCCCGAACGCGGGCTGATCTACGACCGCAACGGTGTGGTGCTGGCCGATAACAAGCCCAGCTTCAATCTGACCATGACCCGCGAGCGCGCGGGCGACTCGGCCAAGGTGCTGGACAGCCTGGCGCAGATCCTCGGCCTGGGCGACGACGACCGGCATCAGTTCGACAAGGACCTGCGCCGTGGTCGCAAGCCGTTCGAACCGGTCACCTTGATGGTCGGCCTGAGCGAGGAACAGATCGCCCTGATCGCCGTCAACCAGTTCCGCCTGCCGGGGCTGGAGGTCGAGCCGCAGTTCATTCGCGAATACCCGCTGGCCGAGCACTTCGCCCATTCGGTGGGCTATGTCGGGCGGATCAACGAAAAAGAAGCCAAGACCCTCGACAACACCGAGTACCGCGGCACCCAGTCGATCGGCAAGACCGGCATCGAACGCTTCTACGAAAAGGAGCTGCACGGCCAGGTGGGCTACGAAGAAGTCGAGACCAACGCCCAGGGCCGGGTGATGCGGGTGCTGCGCCACCACGACCCGGTACCGGGCAAGGACATCGTGCTGAGCCTCGACGCCCACCTGCAGCAGGCCGCTGAAAAGGCCCTGGGCGAGCGCCGCGGCGCGGTGGTGGTGCTCGACCCGGCCAACGGCGACGTGCTGGCGATGGTCAGCAACCCCAGCTTCGACCCCAACCTGTTCGTCAAGGGCATCAGCTACAAGCAGTATTCGGCACTGCGCGACTCCATCGACCGACCGCTGTTCAACCGCGTGCTGCGCGGCCTGTACGCGCCGGGTTCGACGGTCAAGCCGGAGGTGGCCATCGCCGGCCTGGACAGCGGCGTGATCACCCCCGGCAGCCGGGTGTTCGACCCCGGCTACTACGAGCTGCCCAACTACGACCACAAGTACCGCAACTGGAACCGCACGGGTGATGGCTGGGTGGACATGTACAGCGCGATCATGCGCTCCAACGACACCTACTTCTACGACCTGGCGCACAAGCTGGGCATCGACCGCCTGCACGACTACATGGCCGAGTTCGGCCTGGGCCAGAAAGTCTCGCTGGACATGTTCGAGGAAGCCCCCGGGTTGATGCCGTCCCAGGCCTGGAAGCGTGCCACCCGGCGCCAGGCCTGGTTCCCCGGCGAGACGCTGATCCTCGGCATCGGCCAGGGCTACATGCAAGTCACCCCGCTGCAACTGGCCCAGGCCACCAGCCTGCTGGCCAGCAAGGGCGCCTGGCACCGCCCGCACCTGGCCATGACCGTCGGCGGCGACAAGCCGGTCGACCCCAACCCGATGCCGGACATCGTGCTGCACGACAGGCACGCCTGGGACCAGGTCAGCCTGGGCATGCAGATGGTCATGCATGACCCGCGCGGCATCGCCCGCGCCGCCGCCGCCGGCGCCCAGTACCGCATCGCCGGCAAGAGCGGCACCGCGCAGGTGGTGGCCATCAAGCAGGGCGAGCGCTACAACCGCGACAAGACCCTCGAGCGGCATCGCGACAACGCCCTGTTCGTCGGCTTCGCCCCGGCCGAGCATCCGGCGCTGGTGGTGGCGGTGATGATCGAGAACGGCGAGGCCGGTGGCCGGGTGGCCGGGCCGGTGGTGCGCGAGGTGATGGATGCCTACCTGCTGGATGAGCAAGGGCACCTGAAAGCGCAGTATGCCGGTGCGACGCAGGCCCATGCCGTGCCGCACACCTAAATAAAAACACATAAGAATATAAATTCTTATTCTTTTTTATCGATCAACAAACCCTCTATAACGTCTGTAACTGTGCAGCCGCCAACACCCGGCCAACTGTTCGCAGCGCAACACTTGTTCAACAGGCAACGCCCACCAGGCTACAGCGGTCGCCAGCTGAAGACCGCAACCTGTTGATCCATAAAGCAATAACAACCCGGCACGACGATTGCTCAAGCAAAGTCCCCCGCTCACCAAGAACCGGAGACCTGCCCATGAGCACCCCGTTGAACGTCGTTGCCCTGTCCGGCGGCACTGCCCGCCCCTCGCGCACCCTGGCCCTCACCGAAGCGATCCTCGCCGAACTGGGCCAGCACCTGCACATCAAGCCGCAGCTGATCGAACTGGGCGATATCGCCCGGCCGCTGGGCGCCGCGCTGTGGCGTGGCGAGCTGCCCGACAGCGTGGAGCAGCAACTGCGCCTGGTGGAAAAGGCCGACCTGCTGGTGGTGGCGACGCCGGTCTACCGTGGCAGCTTTCCTGGCCACTTCAAGCACCTGTTCGACCTGATCGGCCAGGACGCCCTGGTCGACACCCCGGTGTTGCTCGCCGCCACCGGCGGCAGTGAACGCCACGCCCTGGTGCTCGATCACCAACTGCGTCCGCTGTTCAGCTTTTTGCAGGCGCTGACCCTGCCGATCGGCGTCTACGCCAGCCAAGCCGAGCTGGCCGACTACCGCGTCAGCAGCGACGCCCTCGGCGCGCGCATTCGCCTGGCCGCCGAACGCGCCGTGCCGCTGTTCGCCGCCCACCACGCGCTGCGCAAGAGCGCCTGAGGAGCGATCATGAACGCACCTGTGACCCCAACCCGACGCCCGCCACTGGTCGTTGCCCGTGAACTGGCCGGGCAGTTCGCCGCCAGCGCCGTGGAACGCGACGAACGCGGCGGCACCCCCAAGGCCGAGCGCGACGCCTTGCGCGCCAGCGGCCTGCTGTCGTTGGCCATTCCCCAGGCCCAGGGTGGCCAGGGCGCCAGCTGGCGCGACACCTTCGAAGTGGTGCGCACCTTCGCCCGCGTCGACAGTTCCATCGCCCATGTGTTCGGCTTTCACCACCTGATGCTGGCCACCGTGCGCCTGTTCTCCCGCCCCGAACAGTGGCAACCCTGGTTCGAGCAGACCGCCCGCAAACAATGGTTCTGGGGCAACGCCCTCAACCCGCTGGACACCCGCACCCTGGTCAAGCATTTCGACGGCTGGTGCGAGTTCTCCGGCAAGAAAAGCTTCTGCTCCGGTGCCAGCGACTCGGAAATGCTGATCGCCTCGGCAGTGGATGAGCGCGCCGGCGGCAAGCTGCTGATCGCCGCCATCCCCAGCGGACGCACCGGCATCACCCTGCACGACGACTGGCGCAACATCGGCCAGCGCCAGACCGACAGCGGCAGCGCCAGCTTCGAACGGGTCCGGGTCGAACACGACGAGTTGCTGCTCGACCCTGGCCCGCTGAGCACGCCATTCGCCGCCCTGCGCCCGCTGATCGCCCAGTTGCACTTCGCCAACCTGTTCCTCGGCATCGCCGAGGGCGCCTTCGACGAAGCCCGCCAATACACGCTCAAGGAAAGCCGGCCATGGTTCCGCTCCAACGCCGCCAGCAGCGCCGAGGACCCTTATGTGCTGCGCCACTATGGCGAGTTCTGGGTCGGCCTGGAGAGCGTGCGCCTGTTGATCGAGCACGCCCTCGAGCAGTTGGACGCCGCCTGGGCCCATGAGCATGCCCTGGGTGCCGAGGCGCGCGGCGACCTGGCCCTGGCCATCGGCACCGCCAAGGTCGCGGCCACCCGTCACGGCCTGGATATCTGTAACCGCCTGTTCGAGGTGACCGGCGCCCGCGCCACCCATGCCTCGCTGCGCTTCGACCGCCACTGGCGCAACCTGAGGACGCAAACCCTGCACGACCCGGTGGACTACCGCATCCATGAACTCGGCGAATGGGCCCTCGGCGGCAAGCGTCCCGTCCCCTCTTTCTACTCCTAAGGACTGCCCATGCAACTGCTGACCCTCCCCCCGTCGCCGTCATTGGCCACCTCGATCAGGGCCACCGCTCAGGTCTTCGAAGACCCCAGGTCGCAGGCACTGCTCGCCCACCTGCAGCAGGTCGCGCCCAGCGAAGCCAGCGTGCTGATCATCGGCGAGACCGGCACAGGCAAGGAGCTGGTCGCGCGCCACATCCACAACCTCAGCGGCCGGCGCAACGGCCCGTTCGTCGCGGTCAATTGCGGCGCGTTCTCTGAGTCGCTGGTCGAGGCCGAGCTGTTCGGCCATGAAAAAGGCGCCTTCACCGGCGCCCTGGCGGCCAAGGCCGGCTGGTTCGAGGAGGCCAACGGCGGCACGCTGTTCCTCGACGAGATCGGCGACCTGCCGCTGCCCATCCAGGTCAAGCTGCTACGCGTACTGCAAGAGCGCGAGGTGGTACGCCTGGGCTCGCGCAAAAGCCTGCCGATCAATGTGCGAGTGCTGGCGGCGACCAACGTGCAACTGGAGAAAGCCATCAACGCCGGGCACTTCCGCGAGGACCTCTACTACCGGCTGAATGTGGTGAGCCTGCGCCTGCACCCGCTGCGCGATCGCCCCGGCGACATCCTGCCACTGGCCCGGCATTTCATTCGTAGCTACAGCGAGCGCCTGGGCTATGGCGCCGTGGAGCTCAGCGCTGGCGCCCAGGCCAAGCTGGTCGACTACGCTTGGGCGGGCAATATCCGCGAACTGGAGAACGTGATCCACCACAGCCTGCTGACCTGCGCCGCTGGCGTGATCCACGCCCAGGACCTGCGCCTGTCCAACCTGCGCCTGGAACGCCAGCACACGCCCGCCGGCACCGGCAACACCGTCGAAGACCTGCTGCAACAAGCTTTCAGCCGGCTGTACGAGGAACAACCGGGCGATCTCTACGAAAAGGTCGAACAGGCGCTGCTACGTTCGGCATATCAGTTCTGCCACTACAACCAGGTGCATACCGCGCAGTTGCTCGGGCTGTCACGCAATGTCACGCGCACCCGGCTGATCGCCATTGGCGAGCTGGTGGTGAACAAGCGTCGGGCAGAAGTACCGCCCGCCCTGGATAGCCGGGTGGTGCGCTTGTCGATTTGAATCCGTGCCTGCGCAACCCGGCAGTAATCAGCCCGCCAGGCGCCGGAACACCAGCCCCGAGGCCCCGCACAGCAACGCACACAGCAGCATTACCGTGGTGACATCGCCCACCGAGGTTTCACCGCGTCCGTCCAGGCCGGCGAGGACACTGAGCAGCACCCCCGCCAGGCTCACCGCCATGGCCATGGTCAACTGCACCGACATCGCCGACAACGAACTGGCCGCCGCCGAGCGCTCACCGGGCACGTCCTGGTAGCTGGCAGCGCCCAAGGTAGAAAACTGCAACGAACGCACCAGGCCCGCAGCGAACAGCACCAGCGCCATCAGCCAGAGCGCGGTGTCCTGGTCGAAGGCCGCGCAGGCGGCGATCCCCAGGCCGCTCAACGCCGCGTTGCCGCTCAACACCCGGCGATAGCCGTAACGGCGCACCAGCGGCACCGCCAACAGTTTCATCAGCAACGCGCCGACACCGCCGCTGACCACCAGCCAACCGGCCGCCAGCGGGCTCATGCCCAGGCAGTTCTGCAGCAACAGCACCAGCAGGAAGGGCTGCGCGGCGGAGCCCAGGCGAAACAGCCCACCACCAGCCTGGGCCACGCCA
This sequence comes from Pseudomonas xantholysinigenes, assembly GCF_014268885.2. NCBI lineage: Bacteria > Pseudomonadati > Pseudomonadota > Gammaproteobacteria > Pseudomonadales > Pseudomonadaceae > Pseudomonas > Pseudomonas xantholysinigenes. The sequence continues at coordinate 3,149,493 of NZ_CP077095.1, forward strand.
AAGCTGCGCAGGCGCAGCAGCGTCAGGTCGAGCAACGGCGCGGGATGGCCGCGGGCATGCAGCAGGTAGCCCAACGCGCAGGCCACGCCGCCGGCCACCAGCGCCAGCGCCCAGGGCCAAGGCAGTTGGCCCAGGCCCAACGATTCCAGGCCGAACACCAGCAGCGCCAGGGCGCCGCCGCTGAGCAACAGGCCACGCAGGTCCAGTGGCGGTACCGGGCGTGCCGGGTAATCCGGCACATGGCGCAGGATCAGCCAGCTGCCCAGCAGGCAGATCGGCAGGTTGATCAGGAAGATCCAATGCCACGACAACACCGTCACCAGCAGCCCGCCCAGCAAGGGCCCGACCAAGGGCCCGAGCAGCGCTGGCAAGGCCAGCCAAGACATGGCCTGCAGCAGTTGCTGTCGGCTCGACCAACGCAGGATGATCACCTGCCCCACCGGGGTCATCAGCGCCCCCGCCGCCCCTTGCAGCATGCGCCCCAGGCACAGTTGCCAGAGCGATCCGGCCAGGGCGCAGGCCAGCGACGCCAGAGTGAACAGCGCCATGGCCACGAGCATCACCCGGCGTGGCCGAAAACGCTCGGCGGCCCAGCCGCTGAGCGGCACGCACAACGCCAGGGCGAGCATGTACAGCGACACCACCAGGTTCATGCGCAGCCCGGGCTCGCCGAAGTCGCGGGCCATCTGCGGCAAGGCGGTCAAAACAGCCGTGCCATCGACCAACTCCATGAACAGCGCCGCACCAACGATCACCGGCACCTTGGGGCTTTGCGCCTGGCCGGCGAAGGGCGCCGGCTGGGCGGTCAAAACAGCCCCGAGACAGGTGGCCGGGTGCCCTTGAGCTGCCAGGCACCGACTACCGCCGCCTTCCACTGGCGCGGGTTGTGATTGGCCACGGTACGGGCGTTGCGCCAATGGCGATCGAGGTTGTGCTGGCGGCCGGTGGTGGAGGCGCCACCGACCTCGAACAAGGTCTCGGCGGCCTTGAGCGCCAACTCGGCGACCAGGTATTGCGCCTGGGCCACTTCGATGGCGGCCTGTTCCACCGCAGGTTCGGCCAATTGCGCGGCCCAGGCCTGGTCGATACTGGCCGCGGCCTTGAGCACCAGCGCCTCGGCGCCATAGGCGCGGGCGGCGATATCGCCCACCGCCAGCGCCACGTACGGGTCATCCACCGAGCGACTGGCCGTGCTGTGCTTGATTGGCCGGGCATGCTCGCGGGCGAATCGCGTCGCGTCATCCAGCGCATTGCGGGCGATACCGGCCAGCACGGTGGCGAGGAACAGTTGCAGGAATGGCGTGACAAGGGTGCGCTTGCCCTCCTCCACGGTGCGCGTGCGGATCTCGCTGGCCTCGACCCGCACATTACGCAAGTGGGTGGTACCGCTGGCCGTGAGGCGCTGGCCCATGGCATCGAAGTCGTCGACCAGCTCCAGGCCTTCGCGATCACGCGGCAGCACGAACGACACCGGCTGCTCGTCCTCGTCCAGGGCCACGGCGCTGACATAGTCGGCAAACAGCGCGCCGGTGCTGTAGAACTTGCTGCCGTTGGCGCGATAGTGCCGGCCTTCGCGCACCAGGCGCGCGGCGATGACACCGTTGGCGCCGCCCAGCTCCCAGCCGGCGTTGCCGATCACCGCGCCGTCGAGGTAGCGCGCGAACCAGCGTTCGCGTTCCTGCTCGGCGCCCTCGCCCTGCGCCAGCAGCAGCCCTTCGACGAAAGCGAAACCCGGGCGCAGGGCCTGGGCGATGTTGGAATCGACCGCGGCGATCTGCAGCAGCAGCTCGATCACATCGCTGACACTACCGCCGGGGCCGCCGTACCGCCTGGGAATGCGCACGGTGTAAAGCCCGGCGGCGGCGAGTCGGGCGATGGCTTCGTGAGGCAGCTGGCGTTCACGTTCGCGCTGGGCGGCGCCCGCGCCGATGTCGGGTAGCAATGCCGAGATGCGCGCCTTTAGCGCATTGAGGTCGGGGGCTGGCGGTTGGTTGGGAAAACGTTGGAAGGTGGTCATGTTCTGTCCATTGGCTGGAGAAGGAAAATACGCTGGGGTTGGTCAAGGGGGCGGTCGAAAAGGGGCGCCCAGTGGCCCCAGATTCCGAGCCACCCTCGAAATTGCAGGGGGCTGCTGCGCAGCCCTTTCGCGACGCAAGGCTGCTCCCACAGCGGGACTGTTCCCTGTACGACAACGCATCCCCCACAGGGATCGCGCTTGGTGGTCATACTGCGATCCTGCTGGCCCAGGCCGGCCGCGCCGCGGGCAGGTGCGGTACCGCCTCCAGCAGCGCCCGGGTATAGGCATGCCGCGGCTGGCTCAGCACCTGGCGCGCCGGGCCTTGCTCCACCACCCGTCCGCCCTGCATCACCAGCACCTGGTCACTGACCTGCTCGACCACGCCAAGGTCATGGGAAATGAACAGGCAGGCCAGGTTCAGTTCGGCCTTGAGCTCGGCGAGCAACGCCAGGATCCGCGCCTGCACCGACACATCCAGCGCCGATACCGGCTCGTCCAGCACCAGCACCTTGGGCTTCATGGCCAAGGCGCGGGCAATGGCGATGCGTTGCCGCTGGCCACCGGATAACTCCAGCGGCCGGCGGTCGAGCAAGGCCACCGGCAACTGCACCCGCTCCAGCAGCGCGGCCGCCTCGGTCCGTCGCAACCCGCGAGGCACGCCGACCTGAGCCAGGGCCTCGGCCAGCACCCTGAGCACGGTGTAGCGCGGGTCGAACGAGGCCAGTGGATCCTGGAACACCACCTGGATACCTTGCCGAGCCTGCCGGCGCTGCGCCGCCGAGAGCGCCAGCCAGTCTTGCCCGGCCAAGCGTACCTGGCCTTGCTCTGGACGCTCCAGGCCGAGCAGGATACGGCCCAGGGTGCTCTTGCCGGACCCGGACTCGCCCACCACGCCCAGGGTCTGTCCGGCCCGCAGCTGCAGCGACACATCGTGCAGCACAGGTCGCGGTTGGCCATCGGGCCCGACAAACGCCTTGCTCAGGCCTTGCGCCTCCAGCACCACCGGTCGTTCCTCCACCGCGTCCTCCACCAGCGCCAGCACAGGCGCCGCCGGGCGCTGGAAATGCACCACCCGCGCCGCGCTCAGCAGGCGTTGGGTATAGGGGTCCTGCGGGTCCTGCAGGATCTGTTCGGCACTGCCCTGCTCCACCACTCGGCCATGTCGCATCACTAGCACCCGGTCGGCCAGGCGCGCGACCACCGCCAGGTCGTGGCTGACCATCAGCAGGCTGTTGTCGCGCTCGCGCAGCTGCTCCAGCAGGTCGAGAATCTGCGCCTGCACCGTGGCGTCGAGCGCGGTGGTCGGCTCGTCGGCGATCAACAGGCGCGGCTGGCAGGCGATCGCCGAGGCGATCAGCGCGCGCTGGCGCAGGCCACCGGACAACTGCCACGGATACTGTTGCGCGCGAACCTCGGGCTCGGGTACCCCCACCTCGCGCAACAGCGCCAGGACCCGCTGGCGCCGCTGTTCGGCCTCCAATGCGGTATGCAGCCGCAGTGGTTCCTCGACTTCGGCGCCGACTCGGCGCAACGGGTCGAGCGAGCCAAGGGCGTCCTGCATGACGAAGCCGATACGCCCGCCCCTGAGCCGCTGCCAGGCGGCTTCGGACAGCCCCTGCAAATCCTGGCCGGCAAACGCCAGGTGGCGGGCGCGGACCTGGGCGCCGGCCCCGGTCAGCCCCACCAGGGTCCGGGCGGTCACGCTCTTGCCCGAACCCGACTCACCGACCAGGGCCAGGCATTGGCCAGCCTGCACTTGCAGGTCGACGCCATGCACCACCGGCACGCCGTGGAAACTCACCCGCAGGTCCTGGATATCCACCAGCGGTGCCGGGATGTTCTCGAAGATGCTCATAGGCTTCTGCCCTCGCTACGGCGCAGCCAGTCACGGCCAATGACGCTGATGGCAATGACGGTCAGGGTGATCGCCAACGCGGGCCAGGCCATCAGCCAGGGCGCGTTGGCCATGAAGTTGCGTGCCACGGCCATCATCGCGCCCCATTCCGGCGCCGGTGGCGGCGCGCCGAAACCAAGGAAGCTGAGCACCGCGGCGGCGGTGATTGCGCCACCCAGGCCCAGGCAAGCCAGGATCAGCACCGGTTGCACGGCATTGGGCAGCACATGCCAGGCAACCACTGCCAGTGGCCGCCGGCCCAGGGTCACCGCGGCCTCGACGAAGCCGGCGTGGCGGATGCTCAGGGTCTGCGCGCGGACCAGCCGAGCATAGCGCGGCACCGAGGCGACGCCCACGGCCAGGATCAGGTTGCTGGTGCCCTGGCCGAACAGGGTGATGATCACCAGCGCCAGCAGCAGGTCGGGAAACGCCAGCAGCACATCGACGGCGCGCATCAGCAGGTTGTCCAGCCAGGCCGGTGCGAGACCGGCGAGCAACCCCAGCAGCGTGCCTGCGCCCAGGCCGACCAGGGTGGCGGCCAGGCCGATGAACAGCGATGGCCGGGCGCCATGGATCAGGCGGCTGAGGACATCGCGGCCATTTTCATCGGTGCCCAGCCAAAACGCCGGGCTTGGGGGCTGGTAGGCCAGGCGCGCGTCGGCGGCCAGGGGGTCGACGGGCGATAGCCAGTTGGGGAAGGCAACTGCCAGCAGCAGTAGGCCCAGAGTGGTCCAGGCCAATAACAGGCCCGGGCGCAATTGCAAACCCTGCCTGCTGATCAAGGTGGTGGGTGTCGAAATGATCGCGTTCATAACGGTCCTTCTGGGTTGCCTGTTCCGGCCTCTTCGCGGGCAAGCCCGCTCCCACTGGATCACCACCAGCCCGGAGCCAGTGAGATCCCTGTGGCCGCAGGCTACGGAGCCGGGTTTGGAATGCGCTGGTGCACGGCCTGGATCTCGGCCAGCACCTCATCACTGAGCTGCACATCCAGTGCACTGAGGTTTTCCTGCAACTGCGCCAAGCTGGTCTGCCCGGTAATCGCGCTGGCCACGAACGGCTGGCGAATGACGTAGGCCAACGCCAGCTGCGCCGGGGTCAGCCCATGCTCGCGGGCAATCTGCACATAGCTGCCAATGGCGCTGTTGGCCTCGTCGCTGCCATAGCGGTTGAACCTGCGGTACACCGACGACAACCGCGACCCCTCCGGCCTGGCCCCATTGAGGTACTTGCCGGTCAGCGCGCCGAAGGCCAGTGGCGAATAGGCCAGCAGGCTGACCCCCTCGCGATGGCTGAACTCCGACAGGCCGTTTTCGTACAGGCGGTTGAGCAGGCTGTACGGGTTCTGGATGCTGGCGATACGCGCCAGGTGCTGCTGTTCGCTGTGCCGCAGAAACTGCGCCACGCCCCAGGGCGTCTCGTTGGACACGCCGATATGGCGGACCTTGCCGGCCTTGACCTGCTCATCGAGCACCGCCAGGGTTTCTTCAATGGCGGCGGTTTGCGGGTGATCATCGACGTAGGGGTATTCGCGGATGCCGAAGAAGTTGCTGCTGCGGTCGGGCCAGTGCAGCTGGTAAAGGTCCAGGTAGTCGGTGCGCAGCCGGCGCAGGCTGCCGTCCAGGGCCGCGACGATGTTCTTGCGGTCGTGGTGCGACAGGCCATCGCGAATATGTGCCTGGGCCCCGGGCTCGCGGGACGGGCCGGCGATCTTGCTGGCCAGGACCAGCCTGTCACGCCGGCCGCGGCTGGCCAGCCAGGTGCCGATGTAGCGCTCGGTGGTGGTCCAGGTGTCGGCGCGGGTGGGCGTGGGGTACATCTCGGCGGTGTCGATCAGGTTGATGCCGGCATCGAGAGCGGCATCCAGTTGCTGGTGGGCATCCTGCTCGGTGTTCTGGTGGCCCCAGGTCATGCTGCCAAGGCTGAGCAGGCTGACCTGGAGGTTGGTGTGGCCGAGTGGGCGGTAGTGCATGGGGGCCTCCTGATGAATGGGGTTTGGGCTTGAGGCCCTGGGGCTGCTGTGCAGCCCTTTCGCGGCACGAGGCCGCGCCTACAAGGGCTCGCGCAGCGGCGCTTGCTGGGCAGCGAACTGGTTCGCCGCCTTCGGCAATCCCAGGTGATCGCGCAGGGTGGTGCCGGTGTATTCGGTCCGGAACAGCCCGCGCTTCTGCAGCAACGGCACCACCTCCTCGACGAACACCCGCGCCCCGGAGGGAAACATGTCGGGCATGATGTTGAAGCCATCCCCGGCGCCCGCCAGGAACCACTCGGCCAAGGTGTCGGCGACCTGCTCCGGGGTGCCCACGGCCAGGCGATGACCGACCAGGATGCGCCGCGACAGTTGGCGAATGCTCAGGTTCTCGCGGCGCGCCAGGTTCAGCTGCGCCTCGAGAAAGCCATGGGAGCCCCGCTCGAACTCCGCCACCGCGCCAATCCGCGCCCAGGGCAACGGCGCGTCCGGGTCCAGCTCGCTGGCGTCGATACCGATGCGCCCGGCCACCTGCTGCAGCAGGCCATGCTCGCCATGCCAGGCATTGAGCGCGTCGAAACGCGCATGGGCCTCGGCCTCGCTGCTGCCGATCACGGTCGACAGGCCCGGCATGATCTTCAGGTGCTGGGGGTCGCGCCCCCAGGCCTTGGCCCGGGCTTTCATCTCGCGGTAGAACGCCAGGCCATCGGCCAGGGTGGTCTGGGTGGTGAAGATCGCATCGGCGTAGCGCGAGCCCAGCGCCTTGCCACCTTCGGACGAACCGGCCTGCACCAGCACTGGCCGGCCCTGGGGCGAGCGTGGCAGGTTCAGCGGCCCCTTGACCTGAAAGTGCTTGCCCTGGAAGTCCAGGGTGTGGACCTTGCGCGGGTCGGCGAAACGGCCGGCGGCGCGATCGCCGATGATCGCGTCGTCCTCCCAGCTGTCCCACAGTTTGAGGGTCACATCGACGAATTCCTCGGCGCGGCCATAGCGGTCCACATGCAATGGCGCGCCGCTCAGGCCGAAGTTCTGCGCCGCCGCGTCGCCGGCATTGGTGACCACGTTCCAGGCCGCGCGCCCGCCGCTGACATGGTCCAGCGAGGCAATGCGCCGGGCCAGGTTGAAGGGTTCGTTGTAGGTGCTCGAGCAGGTGGCGATCACGCCGATGCGCTCGGTGGCTGCGGCCACCGCGGTCAGCAACACGGTCGGCTCCAGGCGCCCGCCCGGCTGGCTGGCGACGTCCGGCGGCAGCGCCGGGCCATCGGCGAGGAAGATCGCGTCCAGGCAACCACGTTCGGACAACCGGGCGATATCGCGGTAATAGCCGACATCGATATAGGCATCCAAGGCTGCCTCGCCCTGGCGCCAGGCACCGGAGTGGGCACCGAAGCCAAGGATATTCATGCCCAGGCTCATCTGTTGGTCAGACATTCAGTTTCTCCTGTTCAGACCGCGCTGGCTTCATCGCCCGCGCCCTGCCCTTCGCTGGCCGCGGCATGCCGGGCACGCCAGGCCTGGGCCGGGCTGATGCCGTTGAGGTAATAGTCGCCCAATGCCTGTTCGCGGTAGATCGCCGGGTTGTGCGAGGCCAGGGTGCGGGCGTTGCGCCAGTGGCGATCGAGGCGGCGGTTGTTGCTGGTGGCCGAGGCGCCGCCCACTTCGAACAGCAAGGTGCTGGCTTCCAGCACTTGCGGCAGGACGATCTGCTGCGCCTGGAACGCCTGGATTTCGGCATCGGTGTACAGCTGCTCAGGCACCGCGCCCTGCTGCCCGGCCTCGTACACCAGCTGCAGGCCCTGGCCCACGGCCGCGACCTGGGCCTCGGCGGCGAAGGCCAGGCTCGACAGGCTGCCGACCACGGCTTGCACCAGGGGATCGGCGGCCGGTCGCGACTGGCCCGGCACACCGAAGGCACGGCTGCGGCCCTGGACAAAGGCCACGGCATCGGCCAGCACGGCCCGGGCAATGCCCGCCAGGGTGGCCAGGTGCACGGCCTGGTAGAAGGCAGTGAGGTACGACTCGGCACGCAGCTCGCCCTTGGCAAAGCGCCGCAGCACATGCTCGCGCGGCACGCGGACCTGCTTGAAGCGCGTCGTGCCGCTGCCGGTCAGACGCTGACCGAAGCCGTCCCAGTCATCGAGCACCTCCACCCCGGGCGCCCGGGTCGACACCGCCAGGCTGACCAACTCATCGCCGTGGTTGGCCACCGCCGCCACCCAGTCGGCATACAGCGTGCCGGTGCAGTAATACTTCTCGCCATCGAGCCGGTAGCCATCACCGTCGTCACTCAGTTGCACGCTATTGCCGGTGCTGTCAGTACGCTCGGCCATCGCCGCGCCCCACAGCTCGCCGGCCACCACCCGGGCGAACCAGTAGTCCTGGGAGGCGGCGTCGTTGGCGGCCAGACGCCCTTCGACGAAGCCGAAATGGGCGCGGAAGATCTGCGGCAGGTTGGAATCGGCCTGGCCCAGGCGCACCAGTTGGCGCAGCAGTTGGGGCAGGCTCGCGCCCAGGCCGCCGTGGCTGCGCGGCACGCGGATCGCGCCGAGACCGGCTTGGCGCAGCCAGGCCACGGGTTCGTGGGCCAGGCTGCGTTGCTGTTCGCGGGCTACCGCGCCCTCGGCGATACGTTGGTAGATCGGCGCGAAGCGGGCATCCAGTTCGGCGTCGGTAATGGCAAGTTGGCTCATGGAGGTTCCTTTGTCTGAAATCAGTGGCGCGCGGTGCGCGGGTCGATGGCCTGGGTCGCCAAGTCCACCAGCAGGTTGACCAGCACGTAGAGGGTCGCCGCCAGCAGGGTCACGCCAAGCACCAGCGGCACGTCCTTGTTGGTGGTGGCGTCGAGCATCAGCCGGCCAATGCCCTGGCGGCCGAACAGCAGCTCCAGCACCACCGCGCCGCCGAGCAGGCTGGCGAACACGAACCCGGCCAAGGTCACCAGCGGCACCAGGGCGTGGCGCAGGGCATGGCGCAGGTGCACGGCGGTATCGCCCATGCCACGGGCGCGGGCCTGGGTGATGAAGGGCTGCTCGAGCACCTGCTCCAGGGACTGGCGCAGCACCTGGGCCAGCACCGCCGCGATCGGCAGCGCCAGGGCCACGCTGGGTAGCACCAGCGAGCGCCAACCGTGCGAGCCGGACGGCGGCAGCAGGTGGAAGTGGAAGGCAAACGCCAGCAACAGCAGCGTGCCGATGACGAAGTTGGGCGCCGACGACAGCACCAGTTCGATACCCGAGACCAGCGCGCGCAGACGTCGCCCGCGGTTGGCGGTGAGCAGCGCCGAGCACAGCGCCAGCAAGACCGCGAGCAAGGCCGCGCTGCTGGCCAGGGCCAGGGTCGCGCCGACCTGCTCGCCGATGGCCTGGCCCACCGGTACCCGCAAGCGGTACGACTCGCCCAGATCGCCCTGGGCCAGGCGCGCCAGGTAGTGGCCGTATTGCACCCACAGCGGTTGGTCGAGGCCGTACTCGGCGCGTACCTGGGCGAGCATTTCTGGGGTGGGCATGGCATCCGGGCCGCCGAGGATGGCCAGCGCGGTGTCGCCACCACTGTGCTGCACGCCGAGGAAGGTCAGGCTGGCCGCCGCCCACAGCACGATCACGCCGTCGCGCAGGCGGCGCAGTAAAATCGTCAGCAGGTTCATGGTTGCTCCTTTGCCAGCCACACGCTGGTGAACAGGGGAACGTTGTGCGAACCGTCGAACAGCACGCCTCCCACCGCGTTGCGGTAGGCCACCAGCATCTGGCTTTCCACCGAGGGCACCGCCGGCACGGTCTCGCCCAGGCGCTGCTGGGCCTGGCGATACAGCGCGCGACGTTGCGCCGGATCGGTGCTGCGACGAGCCTCGCCGAGCAGGCGGTCGAGGCTGGCGTCGCGGAAATGGCCGACGTTCTGGCCCAGCATCCGTGCCGAGGGAATCGAGTCGCTGTGGTAGAGAATGAACAGTCCATCGGCCGTGTTGGTATGCCAGTAGCCGCCGCCGAAGGCGTCGAACTGGCCGGCATAGCGCAGTTCCATGACCTTGGAGATGGGCAGCAGCTCGATCTGCAGGTCAAAGCCGACCTTGCGCAGGTCGGCCTGGGCGGCGACCGGGACATTGGCCGGGAACGCCGGGTTGTCATAGGTCAGCAAGGTGGCGCGCAAGCGTTGGCCGTCACGGGTACGAAAGCCCTCACGGTCACGCCCGGTCCAGCCTGCTGCATCAAGCAGGCGGCCGGCGGCCAGCGGATCGTAGGCCAACGCATCACGGGCCACCGGGTCGTAGCCCGGGGTGTTGACGGCGAGGAAGTCGCCCTTGGCCAGGTATTCGCCAAAACCCGAGACCCACGCCAGCCCGTCGCGGTCGACGGCCTTGGCCACCGCCTGGCGTACCCGTACATCGTCGAACGGAGGGCGCTCGACGTTGAAGGTGATGCTGCGCGACGGATTGCCCTTGCGGATGCGGTTGCGCAGGGTCAGCGCCGGGTTGGCGCGTATCGCCGCAGCGTTCTGTGCCGGGGCGTCCAGGGCCATGTCGCTGTCGGCGGCCTCCAGCGCGGTATAGCGGATCATCGCTTCGGGCACGTAGCTCAGTTCGATGCTGTCCAAGTAAGCCTCGCCGGGGTGGTTGATCGCCGCGGGCGCCCAGCGATAACCCTCACGCCGCTCGAAGCGCGCGCCCTGGTCACGAGTCCAGGCGCTGAGCACGAACGGCCCGGTGCCGATCGGCTGGCTGGCGATGGTCTTTGGCGCCTCGAGGATCTGCCGCGGCGAAATCATCCCCAGCCAGGCCTGGGCCAGCACATCGAGGAACGGTGCATAAGGCGCGCGCAAGGTCGCTTCGAAGGTGTATTCATCGATCACCCGGCCACTCAGGTAGGGCGCGATGTAGGCGGCGGTCAGCGGCGATTTGGTGCGTGGGTCGCGCATGTGCTCGAGGTTGACCCGCACCGCCTCGGCATTGAAGCGCTCGCCGTCGCTGAAGGTGACGTCGTCGCGCAGGTGGAAGGTGTAGGTCAGGCCATCGGCGCTGATGTCCCAGCTTTTCGCCAGCCACGGCGTGAGGCTGCCGTCCTCGGCCTGGTACACCAGGCAGTCGAACAGGATGCGGCCCAGCCACTGGATATTGCCGTTGGACAAGGCATGGATATCGAAGCTGCCGGCATCACTGGCGGCGGAAACGCGCAAGGTGCCGCCACGCACACCGGGGCGCTGTTCGACGAAGTCGCTGGCGGGATAGCGCAGCACGCCGCTCGCCTCGCTGACCGCCTCGCCCTTCAGGCCACTGGAGGTGTCCGCTGGCGTGGCGGGGGAGCAAGCGGTCAGGCAGAACAGACTGGCCAATGTTGCTCGCTGAATAAAGTGCCTCATGTAATACCCACACTTTCGCTGATCGACAGCTGGGGTATTGCACTAGTCGTGCCAGGATTTAAAAGCCTTATTTATTGATCAGGCGATGCGAAAATCATCTTTAAACACGACAAACTGTTCAATCGGTGTTGCCTGGACAACATCCAAACCACCCGCACAGACCGCTCTATGGCAATACTTTCATGGCACGACCGAAAACCAGGAGTGACGAAAAAGGCCGCGAACGATTTGGGCATTTATATATAACCGCTGCTGTTCGCCAAACAACATCCGTTCAACAATTCGTCGCTGACTGTTCAGGCTTATTGTTCGACAACATGGTGATTGCCCATAACTTCAGGGCACCCACTCAGCTGGCACAGAACCTGCTCTGCACCTTCCCCGACTGGCCTGACTATTCCCATAGAACGCCGAGGACCTACGATGTTTTACAAGGAATACAACGATGCGTGCGATCCATCCCCTCCCCTTGCGCCTGGCGATCCGCCGCGCCGCCCTGGCCGCCACCGCACTACTGGCACCGCTCCCGGTGCTGGCCGCCGACCCGACTCTCGGCACGGTGACGGTGCAAGGCGCCAAGCAGACTGAAGTACAAAAAGCCAGCAGCGCCCTGGCCGAGGTACCCGGCGGCACCAGCGTCGCCGACAGCGAAGAGGTCGCCAAAGGCCGTACCGCCACCTTGCAGGACACCCTCGCCTACCAGCCCGGCGTATTCGTGCAGTCCACCGGCGGCAACGATGCGGCGAAGATCTCGGTGCGCGGCTCGGGCGCCAACACCTCCCCGGGCTACTTTCGCGAAGGGCTCAAGTTCCTCTTCGATGGCCTGCCGCTGACCGGCCCCGGCGGCACCCCCTATGAGTTCCTCAACGCCAGCGGCGTCAACTACACCGAAATCCTGCGCGGTGCCAACGCCTTCCAGTACGGCGCCCTGACCCTCGGCGGCGCGGTCAACTTCGTCAACCACAGCGGCTACACCGCCCCCGGCCTGCGCCTGCGCGCCGAGGCCGGCAGCTATCACTACCAAAAGCAGAGCATCAGCTACGGCGGCGTCGAGGGCGACCTCGACTATTACCTGCAGGCTGACAACTACCGCAACGACGGCTACCGCGACTACAGCCTGTCGCAAAGCTCCGGCATCGTCGCCAACGCCGGCTACCGCTTCAGCCCGAAACTCGAGACCCGCGTGCTGCTGCGCTACCGCGACGAGGTCCATAACGACCCCAGCGCCACCACCCTCGATGCCGCCCTGCATCACCCGCGCCGTGCCAGCGCCACCGCCGAAAGCAGCGGCAACGGCGCCCGCCGCCCCGGCAGCATCTGGCTGGGCAGCAAGACCACCTACACCTTCAACGACGACGCCCGCCTGACCGTGGGCCTGTCCTACCACGACTACCGCCACGCCAACAGCCCGCGCAGCCCGAGCAACCCCAGCTACTGGGACTGGCACGACCTCGGCCTGCTGCTGGGCTACGACCGCACCGACTACCTGTTCGGCCATGAAAGCCGCAGCAATATCGCCTTCACCTCCACCCAGCACCTGCGCGGCGGGGTCAACTCGGCGACCGGCGACAAGGTGCCGCTGAAGAAGGTCGACTACACCGACTCGTTCGACCGGGTCATCGCCCTGGGCAACGACCTCAACCTGGTCGATGGCCTGTGGCTGACCAGCGGCGTGTCGTTCATCAACGTGCGGCGCAAGATCGACATCGACTACGCGGTGAACGCCAACCGTACCGATTTCCCGCAGAACGTCGACTACGACAACTGGAGCGTCGCCCCACGCATCGGCCTGCGCTATGAGTTCGCGCCGAACTTGCAGGTGTTCACCAACTTCAGCCGCAGCATCGATCCACCCGCCACCTGGGAATATTCCGGCTCTGGCCCGACCCTGCCCTATGTGCGTCCGCTGGTCGAACAAAAGGCCAATACCTTCGAGATCGGCATCAAGGGCTCCCAGGGCATCTTCGACGGCAGCCTGGCGCTGTACCGCTCGTGGATTCACGACGAGCTGCTGAATGTGCAGATCATCCCCGCCACCGCCACCTCGGCGGCGGTCACCGGTGCGTTCAATGCCTCGCCAACCATTCACCAGGGCATCGAGGCCGGGCTCAACACGCGACTGTGGGAAAACGACCAAGGCGACCTGGTGCGCTGGCGCCAGGCCTACACCTACAACGACTTCTACTACCGGCACGACAGCACCTTCGGCGACAACCAGTTGCCTGGCGTGCCCAAGCACATCTACCAGGGTGAGTTGCAGTACCAGGACCACAGCGGCTGGTACACCGGCGTCAATGTGCAGTCGGCGTCGCGCACGGCGGTGGACTATGCCAACAGCCTGTATGCGCCGTCCTACACGATCTGGGGGGCGAACCTGGGCTACGAGGCGCCCAAGGGCAACTGGAAGGTCTCGCTGGACCTGAAGAACCTGGCGAACAAGGCCTACGTGACGGCGGTGACGCCGGTATACAACGCCCAGGGGCAGGACACCGCGTCGTTCTGGCCAGGGGATGGGATTGGCGCGTATGTGGGGCTCGAGCTGAGGTACTGACATTCAGTGCCTGTCGCCTGCTCCGCCAACAAGGCTGGCGCCTACGGGCTGCGGTTGCCACCGTAGGGCCGGCCTTGCCGGCGAACACCGCAGTGACCACTACCCCTGGGCAGCGCGCTCCTGCAGTTCGCGACGGTAGCTGTCCAGCGAGGCGAGACGCTGCGTGCTGACAGCATCACGTGCTTCGGCGATGGTATTGAGTTGATGCGCGGCCTGGACCAGGTAGTCCTGCAACTCCTCGCCAATGATGTAGCTGCCGGAAAGCTTGTTCAACTTGCTCCAGCCGTCATTGAATAGTTGCACGAAGTCCTGCGATACCGCGCTGACCGCATGCCACTCAGCCGTCTGGGTGATGAAGAAGCAATCAGTGGTCAGCAACAGCTGCTGCAGCCGGTTGCGGCGCAACGACTCGCTGTTGCCGGCTCGGTCGTAATCCTCAACTCGCTCCAGCGCTTCATCGATAATCAATTGCATGAAATCGACAAAGGCTCTGAAGAAGAACGCGATTTCTTCGACGATCTCCTTGCTGCGCTTGAGCGCCGCCACACTCAAGTTCAGCGACTTCACCGCCAGCTCGATGCTCTGCTGCTCACTGCGTTTGCCACCGAGCAGCACCGTGATGCGCACCAGTTCGGCGGCCTGTTCACGCCTGACATTCTCGTAACGCTCGACGTTATCGAGCATCTGGAATTCCAGTTGGCGCAGCGAGGCCGCCTGCTCCTTCATCTGCTCGCTCACATCACTGGCCGCTTGCGCCAGCTCGCGCAGCAGTGCCCCCAGTTGCTGCTCGACACCGGCCAGCTTCGTTTGTGCCTCGCGCAGTGCGCCACGCTCTTGCTCCAGGCCTTTCTCCAGCTCTTGCTTCACCAGCTCGCCAGTTGCCGCCGCATATTGCGCCGCCAGATCAGACACTCGACGCTTGTGCTCCTCGACAACACCGAGCTGCACCTGGCGTTGCCCCTCCAGGTTAGCCTGCTCCACCAGCTTGCCGGGATCGATGTCGGCGTTCGGCTGACGATTGAGGGCGCCTACAGTTACCGCGCCAAACAGGGCCGAGGAACCACCGGTGGCCCCCAGAGCAGCCAGGGGCAGGACGGCGGCCAGTACCTGGGTGGCACTTTTCAGCAGCCCGGCCCAAAACGATTTCTGCTCGGCGCTGTTGGCTTGCTCGCCATAACGACGGGCCAGCACCTCGAAGCGCTCGACCTGCTGCTGGAGTTCGCTGACCAACTGGTCCAGTTGCTCCCGACGGGCCGTGGCCTCAACGATTTCCTGCTTGATCTTGCGGTTGGCCTCGATCGTCTCGCTCAAAGCCAGCTCGCTGGAAGCCATGACCGCCTCGATATCAGCGAGGATCCGCTCATAACGATTGACAATACTGGTCAGGTCGGCGCGAACCTCACCCGCGCTGGCGGCGATATCACGGGCCATCGCCAGCAAATCGGTGCTGACGAAGTGCCTGATCTCCTCAGCGTCATTGGTCTCCTTCACATCCAGCCAATCGGGCAACAGGTTGCGCAACTGGCGAGTAATACGTTCGGCTATGCGCACGGCACCCTTGATGCTGCTCTCGCTGTCCTGCTGCGCGCGAATCAGCGCATGCATGATACCGGCGATGCGCACGCGGATTTCGCCTTGCTCCTGAGGCGTGGTGTTGTAGGCGATGTACAGCAGTTCGATGGCGTGGTCGGTATCGGTCTTGATCCGTTCGACCTCGTAACTGCCTTCAAGCTTGCTTCTGAAGCTGGTGACCAGTGGAGCATTGGCCTCAGGCAAGCGCAGTGGCTCGACTTTGACCAGAGCCTCTATCTGCTCGGCGATCTGATTTTCCAGCAGGGCATTTCGGTTGGTAAAGGAGACAATTTCAGACATGGGATTATCACTTATCAGTAGGTATGGAGCCGGTGTTTCTGGTCAAGACCCGAGCACTCGGCCGACTTACCTGGGCCGCTGAATCCTGTAGGGATGCTGCTGGCCAGGCAGGGCGAATGTGACAGTGGCGTCCAACTCTGATTAAGCAGGAAGCAATCCCTTATGGCGTAAGAATGCCTGAGCCAGGTAGGTAGGAAATGCGATCGAAAAACACGCAAGCAACGCTTTATCCCGCAGATAACGCAAGACTGTTACAAGCAGAGGGGAGGAAGTCGGCGGGCCGACAAGACAATCAGCCCAAATCGTTCGATCTGGCCGTGGGCCCCCTAGGGCCACGGCGCGCAACCTGTCACAGATCGGAGGTACGACAGTCGTCCTCCCATTGGCTCGGGTAGCGCACATCCTCGCCACGCAGCGGCGGCCAGGCATCGAAAAGCAATTGCCGGCTGGCCTGCAACGCGGCGGCCAACGGCTTGAGCAAGGGCTCTACCTGCTGCGCGTGGCACTGAGGTTGCTCGGCGCATTCCTCGATGGCAAACAGCACATCGTCCAACACCGCGACATTGCCTTGCCAGCGCACGCGCGTCGCGCTTTGCCAAGGCTTGATCAGCGCAATGCTCTGCTCGGCGCGGCGGGCGACGGCAAGGCTGCGTTGCAGATTGTCGACCTCGCTTTCCAGCCCCAGGAGGTATAAGCGATGCTCCGGCCGGCCCGGCGGGTTACCGTACAATGCCAATGCCTCCAGCAACTTTTGCCGGGCCTGCTCCAACATCTGTTGCAAGTCGTTTTTGCGTCGCAGCTCGGCACCAAAACGCCGCTCGATATCTTCAAGGCGCTCGATCATCAATTGCTCGACACTGGCCATACGGCTCTGGCACAGCGTCATTCGGGCCAATAGCGCATCCGTGGGCGTGGCGCTGGTATCAGCCACCACCGCCCCCGCGCAGATCACACCAATGGGTAACAACATCCGCAGTTTCATTCGTTTCATTGCGTATCTCCTGTAAGGGGTACGCAGTGAAACGCCATACATAACGCTTGATCAGCGGGAACCTGCTCCCTGCTCATTGTTGTGAGTTGCAGCGGTGATGACCTCTTCTCGCCATACATCGCCGTGAACCAGGGATAAAGCTGCGTGCGCTATTCGTAGTTCGCTCAGATTCAGCCAACCGTTTCGCCATTGGCGCGGACAATCCTGACTTCGCGCCCAAGGGCATCGGACACTTGGATCACGCCTTCGATGCAAGCTATCACCCGGTGCCGGGCGAAAATACCGGCAGAAATGGTAGGCCGGTGGGCCTCGCGCAAAGGCGCCGGAACTCCCAGCCATCGGCAGGGTTCTTAACAACATGCAGTAATTCCCTTGGGCTTCACCCTTTCGGAGGACTCGCCATGCGCCGTTTACTGCTCGTTCCCTCGCTACTGCTCCTGCTACCCGCCGGGGCCGCCCTGGCTCGCGTCGATGCCGGTGACGTCGCCACCTCGGCTGGGGTCTCCGCCTCGCTGTACTCGACCTTCAAGGACGACAAGCGGATCATTCCCGCCCACGACGAACTGGCGGCCTTCGTCGCCAGCGGCGGCGCCATTCGCGGCGCCTACCTGGAGTCGGCGCTGGCCCAGGTGCGCCAGGCGCATCCCGGCATGCAGGCCAGCGACGAAGAGCTGGCACGCGCGCTGCTGTCGCAGGACGACACCATCGTCCCGTGACGCAACGCAATCACCCCGGCGCAGGGCCACGGTCTACGCTGTACGGTTCATGACAACAATATTCATCATGGACCGAGGCCCTGCTTATGCGTTTGCTGCTTTCCACCCTCACCCTTGCCCTGGCCTGTAGCATCGCCCACGCCGCCGACACTTCGCCCCAAGACCTGTTCAAACAGGCCCAGGCCGAGCAACCACGCTACCTGGAAACACTCAGGACGCTGGTCTCGGTGGACACCGGCACCGGCACCGAGGCAGGTCTGGTCCAGATCGGCGCCGAACTGGAAAAACGTCTCAAGGCCCTGGGAGCCGACGTGCGGACACACCCCGCTACGCCTTCGGTTGGCAACAACATCGTCGGCACCTTCAAGGGCACCGGCAGCAAGGACTTCCTGCTGATGGTCCACTACGACACGGTGTTCGGCCCCGGCACCGTGGCCAGGCGTCCGTTTCGCCTCGAAGGCGAACGCGCCTATGGCCCCGGGGTGGCCGATGCCAAGGGTGGCGTGGCGATGATCCTGCACGCGTTGACGTTGCTGCACGACCAGCAGTTCAAGGGCTACCGGACCCTGACGGTGCTGTTCAACCCCGACGAGGAAATGGGTTCGGCGGGCTCCAAGGCACTGATCGCCGAACTGGCGCGCCAGCATGATTTCGTCTTCTCCTACGAGCCGCCTGACCAGGATGCCGTGACCGTGGCCACCAACGGCATCAACCGCCTGAAGCTTGAGGTCAGGGGCCGGGCCGCCCATGCCGGATCAGCCCCTGAGCAGGGTCGCAACGCGCTGACAGAGCTGGCGCATCAGTTGCTGCAACTCGATGCGCTGGGCGACAAGGCCAAGGGCACCACGGTCAACTGGACCCTGGCCAAGGCCGGTGACAAAGCCAATATCATTCCAGCACTGGCCACCGCCGAAGCGGACATGCGCTATTCGGACCTGGGCGAGACCGCGCGCGTGGAGGCCGATGCCCGGCGAATCATCGCGCAACATCGCGTTGCCGATACCCAGGTGAGCCTGGTGCTGGAAAAAGGCCGGCCGCCCCTGGCCCGGAACACGGCATCGACACGGCTGGCCGCGACGGCACAACAGCTCTATCGCGAAATCGACCGCAAACTTGAAGCGATCGCCATGCGTTTCGGCACCGATGCCGGCTTCGCTTATGTGCCCGACAGCGACAAACCTGCGGTGCTGGAAACCCTGGGCGTGGTAGGCGCCGGCTTGCATGGCGACGATGAATACATCGAAGTCGCCAGCGTGGCGCCGCGGCTGTACCTGACCGTCGCCCTGATCAGGACGCTGGCCAGCCAGTGACCCGTCACTGCGCTAGCGGACGACAACCCGCATCCGCCGAGAAAACGCCATGAACATCCTCTACGACGCGCGTGTCGACGGCCCCCTGCCCGTCGTCGACAAACAAGCGCTGTTGCTGGCCCTGCGCACGGCCGTGCCCGACCTGGAAATCCTCCACCACGCCGAGGACCTCAAGCCCTATGAGTGCGACGGCCTGTCGGCCTACCGCACGATGCCGTTGCTGGTGGTGCTGCCCGAGCGCCTGGAGCAGGTACAGACCTTGCTCGGACTCTGCCACCAACACGGCGTGCCGGTGGTCGCCCGTGGCGCCGGCACCGGCCTGTCCGGCGGCGCCCTGCCCCTGAGCCAGGGCATCCTGCTGGTCATGGCCCGTTTCAACCGTATCCTCGAGGTCAACCCCCAGGGCCGCTTCGCCCGGGTCCAGCCCGGCGTGCGCAACCTGGCAATCTCCCAGGCGGCAGCGCCCCATGGGCTGTACTACGCACCCGATCCCTCGTCACAGATCGCCTGCACCATCGGCGGCAATGTCGCCGAGAACGCCGGCGGCGTGCATTGCCTGAAATACGGCCTGACCGTGCACAACCTGCTCAAGGTGGAAATCCTCACCATCGAAGGCGAGCGGCTGATACTGGGCTCCGACGCCCTGGACAGCCCCGGCTTCGACCTGCTGGCGCTGTTCACCGGCTCCGAAGGCATGCTCGGTATCATCACCGAGGTGACCGTCAAACTGCTGCCCCGACCGCAAGTGGCGCGGGTGCTGCTGGCCAGTTTCGACAGGGTCGAGGATGCCGGCCGCGCGGTGGCGGGCATCCTCGACGCCGGTATCATTCCCGGCGGCCTGGAGATGATGGACAACCTGGCGCTGCGGGCCGCCGAGGACTTCATCCATGCCGGCTATCCGGTGGACGCCGCGGCGATCCTGCTATGTGAGCTCGACGGTGTCGAAGCGGATGTGCGGGAAGACTGTGACCGGGTTGCGACCGTGCTGCGCCAGGCCGGCGCCCGCGAGGTGCGCCTGGCCTGCGACGAAGCCGAGCGTGCGCGCTTCTGGGCCGGGCGCAAGAATGCCTTCCCGGCGGTCGGACGGCTTTCCCCGGACTACTACTGCATGGACGGCACCATCCCCCGCCGCGAGCTGCCCCGGGTACTGCGAGGCATCGCCGAGCTCGCCGCCGAGTACCGCCTGCGGGTGGCCAACGTGTTCCATGCCGGCGATGGCAACATGCACCCGCTGATCTTGTTCGATGCCAACCAGCCCGGCGAACTGGAGCGCGCCGAGACCATCGGCGGCAAGATCCTCGAGCTGTGCGTGGCGGTGGGCGGCAGCATCACCGGGGAGCACGGCGTGGGGCGGGAAAAGATCAACCAGATGTGCGCCCAGTTCAACCGCGACGAAATCAGCCTGTTCCACGCGGTCAAGGCGGCCTTCGACCCCAAGGGCCTGCTCAATCCTGGCAAGAACATCCCCACCCTGCAGCGCTGCGCCGAGTTCGGTGCCCTGCACGTGCATCACGGGCAACTGCCCTTCCCTGACCTGGAGCGTTTCTGATGGACGCCGACCTCAGCCGACAGTTGCTCGAACAGGTCAACCTGGCGCTGCATCAGGCCACACCGCTGCGTATCCAGGGCGGCAACAGCAAAGCCATGCTGGGTCGGCCCGTCGCCGGCGAAATCATTGACCTGCGCGGGCACCGCGGCATCCTCAACCACGACCCCAGCGAGCTGGTGCTCACCGCCCGCGCCGGCACGCCGCTATGCGAGGTCGAGGCCGCGTTGCGCGAAGCCGGGCAGATGCTCAGTTGCGAACCGCCGCACCTGGGCCCCGCCGCCACCCTCGGCGGCATGGTCGCTGTCGGCTTGTCCGGACCGCGTCGGCCCTGGGCCGGGGCCGTGCGCGACATGGTGCTGGGCACGCGGCTGATCAGCGGCCAAGGCACCCTGCTGCGCTTTGGCGGCGAAGTGATGAAGAACGTCGCCGGTTACGATGTCTCGCGGTTGATGGCCGGCAGTTTCGGCTGCCTGGGGATACTCACCGAGGTGTCGCTCAAGGTACTGCCACAACCACGCCAATGCCTGAGCCTGCGCTTGTCGATGGCGCCGCAAGCGGCCTTGATCGAGCTGCAGCGATGGGGCCAGCAGCCGCTGCCCATCAGCGCCGCCTGCCATGACGGCGAGGCACTGCACCTGCGACTGGAGGGTGGCGAGGGGTCGGTTGGCTCAGCCCACGAGCGCTTGGGCGGCGAGGTGATCGACAACCACTACTGGCACGATCTGCGTGAACAACGCCTGCCGTTCTTCGACGACCCGGCGCCGCTGTGGCGCCTGGCGCTGCCCACCGCCAGTGGCCTGCTGGACTTGCCCGGGCGCCAGTTGCTCGACTGGGGCGGGGCCCAGCGCTGGCTCAAGTCCAGCGCCCCGGCGGCCTTGATCCGCGAGCAGGTGGCCAAGGCTGGCGGTCATGCCACCGCCTATGCCCCTGGCGACGACAGCAGCGCACCGCTATCCCCGGCGCTGCTGCGCTACCACCAGGCGCTGAAAGCGCAACTCGATCCCCAGGGCCTGTTCAACCCAGGCCGTCTGTACGCCGACCTGTGAGGCCCCGTCATGCAAACCCACTTGAGCGACGCCGCCAACCATCTCCCCCGAGCCAAGGAAGCCGAAAGCATCCTGCGCACCTGCGTGCACTGCGGATTCTGCAACGCCACCTGCCCCACCTACCAACTGCTTGGCGACGAACTGGACGGGCCACGCGGACGCATCTACCTGGTCAAGCAGGCCCTCGAAGGCGCACCGGTCGGCGCCAGTACCCAACAGCACCTGGACCGCTGCCTGAGCTGTCGCAACTGCGAAACCACCTGTCCATCCGGAGTGAAATACCACGACCTGCTCGACATCGGCCGCGCCTGGGTCGACCAGCAGGTGACGCGCCCGCCGGGCCAGCGCCTGCTGCGGCAAAGCCTGCGCGCCGTGCTGCCGCAGCCACGGCTGTTCGATGTCCTGGTTCGTGCTGGGCAAGCCTTGCGCCCCCTGCTGCCCGCCAGCCTCAAGACCAAGCTGCCGGCAGCCAGGGTCGCGCCCGGACAACGCCCAGTGCCCCGTCATCCGCGACGCGTGCTGCTGCTCGAAGGCTGCGTGCAGCAGGTGCTTTCGCCCAATACCAACGCGGCCAGCGCGCGCTTGCTCGATCGCCTGGGCATCAGTGTCGAACCTGTTACCGAAGCGGGCTGCTGTGGCGCCGTGGACTTTCACCTCGATGCCCAGGCCCAGGCGCTGGATCGGGCACGACGCAATATCGATGCCTGGTGGCCGGCCATCGAGGCGGGCGCCGAGGCGATCGTGCAGACGGCCAGCGGCTGCGGTGCGTTCGTGCGCGACTATGGTCACTTGCTGGAACGGGACCCGCGCTATGCGGCGAAGGCCGCGCGGGTCAGCGCCTTGGCGCGAGACCTGGTGCAGGTGCTGGAGGCCGAGCCCATCGAACAGCTGGGCTGGTGCGCCGAACAGCGGCTGGCCTTCCACTGCCCTTGCACCTTGCAGCACGCACTCAAGCTCGGTGGCGCGGTCGAGCGCCTGTTGCTGCGCCTGGGTTTTCACCTCGCCGACGTGCCCGACGGGCACCTGTGCTGCGGATCGGCCGGCACCTATTCGCTGACCCAACCAGCACTGGCGCGGCAACTGCGCGATCAGCGTCTCGAGGCCCTGGAAAGCGCCGGCCCCGACCTCATCGCCACGGCCAACATCGGCTGCCAGCTCCACCTGGCAGGTGCCGGGCGTACACCCGTGCGGCACTGGATCGAGATCGTCGAGGCCGCCCTGCTAGTCCGACAGGACTGATAGTCAGCTGTTCTGATCGATCACCAACGGCTCGCCAATGGCGTAAAAATGCCCTCCGGCCACGTAGTGCAGGCTACGCCAGGCCGGATCGGCATGCTCGTAGGCCCAGTGTCCATCGCGAAATACCCGGTCATCGGCCCAGGCCGCGACCACCTCGCCAATGAACAGATCGTAGGTCTGCTGGTTGTGCGGTTCATCGATCACTCGGCACATCAGCCATGCCGAACAATCGTTGACCAGTGGCGCGGGGTAGCCCTCGACACGCGCCAGGCCAACACCGATGCTGGCCAACTTGTCGGGGTGATCGAACAGGCTCTGGTTGCCCACCTGGTAGGTCAACCGGGCCTGGGCCGCGTTGGGGACTTGCAGCACGAACCAGCCGCTGCCCTCGACCAGTTGGCGGGTGCGCGCCGTCTTGTCGAGGACCACGGTCACCTTGGGTGGGTCGAAGTCCAGCGCACAGGCCCAGGCGGCGGCCATCACATTGTCGACGCCATCGTGGCTGGCCGAGACCAGTACGGTCGGCCCGTGATTGAGCAGACGATAGGCTTTGTGCAGGTCGACTGGCTGGAAATGGCTGTGCATGGGGCACCTCGGCAAAACGGCGTGGACTGAGGTGGAATTGTGCCGCACCTGACGCGTGGCTGACAGGGATCAAGGCATCGTTCAGGGCACCACCTATATTTTCGGAATACTCCTACCACAAGTACGGAAGCTTCGTGATTGCTGCCTTCCCCTCGGCAAAACATCATCCGGCCTGGAGACGTAACCACCGCCCAACGCGGCAGCCCCTGCCAGACGAGGCCATGCCATGCCCAGCGATAACCACCCTACTCGTGAACTGCGCCATACCCTGCGCCAACTGCTGGACCATGAGGTCAGCAACCCTGACGACAATCCACACCTCTCCGGCGTGCGTTTTTTCTGCGCCACCGACGAACACACCCGCCAGTTGATCGAGCAGGTCGAGTTGCTCGCCAGCGAAGCATTCTTCGATGCCAGCGGGCGGGCCATTCCCGCGCGCATGCGCGATGCCGCCATCGATGGCGTGTGCATCAAGCAAAAACGCAAGGTGGCCGAGGATGAAACGGTGATTCGCATCGCCCTGCCTGACAAGGGCTATATCACCATCAGCACGGCGCGGCTTTAGGCGCGAGCCTAGCGCCATGCGCGCCACCTACTAGGAGCCAAGGCAACGCGGTGTCTGGCACCGGCTGTGTCGGTGTTCGCGGCGGATAAATCCGCTCCCACGGCCCCAAGCCATGCACGTCGCCCCCTAGGACCATCCCTTTCAAGGTCTTCGGGCGCCAGGCTATTGGCCGAGTGAGGGTCTCCAGGTGTCCGCCGCAAGCACTGCAGCGCCTAGCAGATCGAGCGCCGCCCGCGCGGCGCATCGCGACGCAAGGCCGCTCCTACATTTGTTGCAACGTGCCGAACCTGTCAGGCCATTGTTGCCCGCCTTGATGCATGTCTTGAGACAGATGAAGCGTCAGTAGTGCCCACGCTGAAACCACGTCGAGTCAACAAGGCGGACCAGGAAATGGCACAGGAGAAATTGGCCCGAAACAGATGTAGGAGCGGCCTTGCGTCGCGATGCGCCGCGCGGGCGGCGCTCGATCTGGTAGGCGCTGCAACTCTAACGTGGAACACCTTGAAAGGATCGCCCCTTAGGCCCCAGCCCTCGATCCTGCCCCCTTGCACCTTCCCCAGCAAACCCCGAAGCTTGGCCATCCCCGCGTTTCGGACCTGCCCCGATGGAACTGCACATCCGCCTCGAAGGCCGCAAAGGCCTTGCCGACCAGCTCTACCAGCAACTGCGCGCCGGCATCGACAGCGGGCACCTGGCCGCCGGCACCCAACTGCCGCCCACGCGCCTGCTAGCCGAGCAACTGGGCGTGTCACGCAAGACCGTGGCCGAAGCCTACTCGCGCCTGACCTACGACAACCTGCTCAGCGGCGTGGTGGGCCGCGGCACCTTCATCACGCCACGTTTGCCGATCCGCGCGCCCCAGGCCGATACGGTCCCGCTGGCCGCCGCCACGACCCTGGAGCGCTGGAGCCAGCGCGCCACGGTCCTGGGCCAGCGCGCGCTGGACGCGCCGTCGCGCTACGACTTCGTCGGCGGCGCCTCGAGCAAGGCGCAGTTCCCCTACGACCAGTGGCGCAGTTGCCTGAACCACGCCCTGCGCCGCAGCCAGCGCCACACCGAGCGGCAGTTCTCGGCCCAAGGCTTGCCTGAGCTACGCGAAGCCATCGCACATCACATTGCCTTCGCCCGGGGCGTGCAATGCAGCCCGGCCGACGTGCTGGTGTGCAACGGTGCCCAGCAAGCGCTGGACCTGATCGCCCGGGTACTGGTCGAGCCGGGTTGCAAGGTGGCCATGGAAGACCCTGGCTATCCACCGGCCCGGCAGTTGTTCCTGGCCCTGGGCGCCCAGCTGCAATCGGTGCCGGTGGACGAACACGGTTTATGCGTGGAACAGATCGAGGATGGCACCCGGCTGATCTACGTCACGCCCTCGCACCAATTCCCGCTGGGCATGCCCATGGCCGAAACCCGGCGCCAGGCGCTGCTGGACCGGGCCGCCGCGCTGGGCGCGCTGATCATCGAGGACGACTACGACTGCGAGTTCCGCTACCAGGGCCCGGCCGCCGAGGCCCTGCAACGCCTGGATCGTCATGGGCTGGTGGCTTATGTCGGCACCTTCTCCAAGACCCTGCTGTCCGAACTGCGCCTGGGCTACGCAGTACTGCCGCCAGCGGTGCTGCAAGCCGCCTGCGTGGCCAAGCACCTGACCGACTGGCATAGCCCGAGCCTGCAGCAATGGGCGTTGGCGCGGTTCATCGGCGAGGGCCACCTGAACAAGCACATCCGCCGCTGCCACGAGGTGTACAGCGCCCGTCGCGAACGAATCCTGACGCGCCTGGACGGCGACCTCGCGCCCTGGTTCGATGCAGTGTCGGCCAGCGCCGGATTTCACCTGAGCGCCCTGGCCAAGCCTGGGGTGGATGTCGAGCTGCTGATCAGCTTGGCACGCAAGGTCGAGGTGGGGTTGTATTCGTTGGCGCCATTTTTCAGCGAGGCCCCGGTCAAGCCGGGGCTGTTGCTGGGGTTCGGCGCCATCGAGCTGCTGGATATCGACCCGGCCCTGGACCGGGTCCGCGATACCCTGCAGCGCCTCAGCTAAGCGCGGGCGCTACGCCTGGCTGGTCCGATCGAGCGATGGCCTTGGCGTAGCCGCGCGGAGCAAAGCACGCCGTCACCAGCAGCATGAGCAGCACGGTGCAGGCCAGCAGCGTCCACGAAGCCTGGAAATCGCCGCTGACATCGCGCAGCCAGCCGGTGATGTACGGCACGATACCGGTGACGATAAAGCCCACCCCTTGCACGAACGCCGCCAGGCTCCCGGCCTCGGCCGGCGTGCGCAGGTGCTCCAGGGTCAAGGTCAGGCTGAGGCTGAAACAGGCCCCCAGGCCCAGGCCGATCATCGCCACCCACAGGCCCATGGCGGCCGACGGGGCCAACAGCAAGCCGAGAAAGCCCGCCAGCTGGATCGTCAGGGCCAGCCACAGCCCCGGCCGGCGATCGTTCAGGCGACGCAGCAACAGCGGCAAGCCCAGGGCCCCGGCAACCTGGAAAATCGTCATCAGGCCGACCAGCTCGCCACCGCCCTGGGCCGTGCCACCGTGCTCCAGGTAATAGGCCGGCAGCCAGGCGACCATGCTGGTGTAGCCACCGTTGATCAAGCCGAAGTACAAGGCCAGCAGCCAGGCGCGGCGGTTGCCGAACCAGTGGCCACCGCTGGCGCCACCCAGCGTGGGGGCCTCCTGACGTGGACGCAGGGCGACCCAGGCCAGTAGCGCCAGCAGCGCAGGCAATGCCCATACTCCCAACCCCACCTGCCAGTGGCCGGTATAGGCGGTAAGCGACGGGCCGAGCACCGCCGCCAGGCCGCCTCCGCTCATCAACGCCGCCGAATACAGGCCCATGGTCGTGGCCAGGCGGGTGGGAAACCAGCGGTTGACCAGCCCTGGCATCATGCCCTGCACCACCGCAACGCCCAGGCCGGCGACCACCGCGCTGGCAATCAAGGCCCAGGCGCTGTCCAGTTGCCAGCGCCACAGGCAGGCCGCGGCAATCGCCATCAGGCCGCCGAGCATGCCGCCATGCTCGCTCAGCCAGCGCCGCAACCACGGTTGCAGCAACGGCACCAGGCCCATGCACAGTACCGGCAAGGCCGTCAGCAACGCCGCTTGCTGGTAGCCCAGCCCGGTACTCTGGCGCACGGGTTCGAGCAGTGGACCGATACTGGTGAGCATCGGCCGCAGGTTGAGTGCCAGCAGTACTATCAACAACAGATTCATTGCCGCTCTCATGGCCGGCTGGCCGGCTGCCATTGCGCGTACAAACCGGCCTCACCGGCAGGCTTCAGCGGGCGCAGCGGCAGGCTTTGCTGCTGCGCCGGCAACGCCATCTGCGCGTACACCGCGGCGGTGGACAAGCCATAGGGCTCGCCCTCGTCATTGTCATAGGCGAACCAGGCGCGCTCGATGCCGCACAGGTGCATGGCCGCCAGGCACATCGGACACGGATGACCGCTGGCATAGATTTGCGCGCCATCCAACCGCGCCCGGCCCAAGGCCTGGGCAGCCTGGCGGATCGCCTGCATTTCGGCGTGGCTGGTCGGGTCCTGGGTGCTGTGGATTTCATTGACGGCGCGGGCGATGACCTGGCCTTGGTACACCAGCACGGCGCCAAAGGGACGGCCGCCGGCCTGGATATTGGCGCGGGCAAGGTCGAGGGCCTCGCGCATGAAGTGTTCGGTGGGCATACAGCGTTACTCCAATCAAGACCGGGCCATTATCCCGGCTCCGGCGCCTGGGCAGAAATGAAGAGATTGGATGCCCATCAGTGGCCATCTGAATGACGACATTGGCCTCCCGGTAAAGCACGACATTGGCTATTCGGCCTGGTACGCGCTGGCGCTAAGGTAGCGTCACTTCCCCCGGATCACTGGAGTTTCAACATGCACGACCGTATCGAATGGGCCAAGCACTCGCCGGAGGCCTACAAGGCCATGGTCGGCCTCGAGCAGGCGCTGGTCAGCTCAGGGCTGGAGCACTCGCTGCTGGAGCTGGTGCGCCTGCGCGCCTCGCAGATCAATGGCTGTGCCTATTGCGTGAACATGCACGCCAACGATGCGCGCAAGGCCGGCGAAACCGAAGCCCGCCTGCAGACCTTGAGCGTATGGCGTGAAACCCGCTACTTCACGCCCCGGGAACGGGCCGCGCTGGCCTGGGTGGAAAGCCTCACCCGCCTGCCCGAACGCGGCGCGCCACAGGAGCAATACCAGGCACTGCTGGAGCATTTCGATGCGAAGGAGGTTGCCAACCTGACCCTGGCCATTGCCACGATCAATGCCTGGAACCGCTTTGGCGTGGGCTTTGCCATGGTGCCGGCGTAAATCCTGCGCGTTCACGGTCTTTGCGCATTGGGGATATGGCTGCTGCAACTCAGGATGGCCGGGGCTGCCAAGCAGCACCGGCAAGTCCAAATTGAAAGCGTTGCGTCGGCCTATCGGGATCAGGCTTTCGGCACGCGCCGTCCAGGCTCGACCTGAGCGGTCGCGGCCGTCACCGGCGCAGTCAGGTGCAACACCCGATCGCGCCCACCTTCGGCCAGCAGATAACCGCCCTTGCCATCCGGCACGATGGCCTGCGGCGCCTTCAGGTAGCTGAGTACCACATGCTGCGTGCCGCCGCCATCGATACGCAGCAGGCGTGCGCGATGGGTCGAGTCCTCGCTGATCCACAGCCCGCGCGCATCACACAGCAGGAATGTCGGATTGCGCAGCCCCTCGACCACCACCGGGTCGTTGCCCTCGGCGCTCAGTGCGCGGATCTTGCCGGTGCTCTTTTCGGTATACAGCAGCCGCCCATCGCTGCAGCGGGTCAAGCCTTCGGTCTCGGTCAGCCCCGAGCGCAATACTTCGAGCTGGCCGCTGCGCCAGTCATAGCGCATCAACCGGCCATCGCCCTTGCGGTCCTCGATGGCGTACAGGTAGTCGCCGTCGTTGTACAAGCCCTGGACATTGTTGCCCTGGAACAACGTGCTGACCTGGCCATTGCGCGACACACTGACCGGCGCCCCGCCGACTTCCTGGCTGAACGCCCAGCCGCCGTCGACCGCCACCATGCCGTCAGGCTTGGACAGACCATCAAGGATCACCACACGATCACCGCTGGCGCTGATCTGCAGAATGCTGCCCTTGCCGCCGTTGAGCTCACGGCTGACCAGCAGGCTGCCATCGGCCTGGGGCAACAGCGAAGCGGCGCGCGTCACCGAGTTGTGCAGTACCTGCACTTCCCAGCCGTCGGCGGCCTGTACCGGGTAGAAGGTCTGCCAAGCAAAGAAGCCCAGGGTACTGGCCACCAGGCCAGCCGTTGCGGCCAGGGCCAGGCGAACAACGCGCCTGCGCAGGATTTGTATCATCGGATCGGCTCCCAGGAAGAACCGGTGATCCTAGCAAGGCCATGTGAAAAATTTGTCGAAGAGGGACGTTGCCTTGACCCGGCAATACTGGACAGCTTCTGACTCCATAAATTCAAAAATCAAATACCGAGCATTTCAACATTTAATTTGTGGATGCCAGCAACAGGCTCTTATGCTGTCCACGCATCCCCTGCACGCACCGGCCGGTGTGGAGAAAGGCATGGGGAGAGAACAACAAGTCGAGACCGTTCATGTCGAAACCATCCTACTTCGCCCCCCACGGTGGGCACCCGGCTCAAACCGAGCTGCTGACTGACCGTGCCATGTTCACCGAAGCCTATGCCGTGATCCCCAAGGGCGTGATGCGTGACATCGTCACCAGCCACCTGCCGTTCTGGGACAAGATGCGCATGTGGGTCATCGCCCGCCCGCTGACCGGCTTCGCCGAAACCTTCTCGCAGTACATCGTCGAAGTCGCCCCCGAAGGCGGCAGCGAGCGCCCTGAACTGGACGCCAACGCCGAAGCGGTGCTGTTCGTCGTCGAAGGCGAGATCGACATCACCGTCGAAGGCAAGCACCACACCCTGGTCCCCGGCGGCTACGCCTTCCTGGCCCCGGGCGCCGACTGGAGCCTGCGCAACAACAGCAAGGCCAACGTCACCTTCCACTGGCTGCGCAAGCACTACCAGAAAGTCGAAGGGCTGCCGGTGCCGGAGTCGTTCGTCACCCACCGCGACAACGCCACCGTCATCGAGATGCCAGGCACCGAAGGCCGTTGGGTCACCACCCGCTTCGTCGACATGGCCGACATGCGCCACGACATGCATGTGAACATCGTGACCTTCCAGCCCGGCGGCGTGATCCCGTTCGCCGAAACCCACGTCATGGAGCACGGCCTGTACGTGCTGGAAGGCAAGGCGGTGTATCGCCTGAACCAGGACTGGGTCGAGGTCGAGGCCGGCGACTTCATGTGGCTGCGCGCCTTCTGCCCGCAAGCCTGCTATTCCGGTGGCCCAGGCCCGTTCAGCTACCTGCTGTACAAGGACGTCAACCGCCACGTGCACCTGACGCTCAATCCGCAGCGTTGATCCACACGGCGTGACCCGTGGGAACGGGGCAATCCCGTTCCCACATTGCTGAGCCATACTCAGCGTAATTCCCTCTCCTGGCATCCCGCCATGAACCTCCCCCGCGCCCTGCTTGCCCTGCTCCTGCTACCGGTGATCACGTCGTCGGCCGAGCACTGGCACCTCGCCCGCCAGCAAGACGGCATCGATGTCTACCTGAGCAGTGTCGAGGGTTCGTCCTACCAGCAATTTCGCGGCGTCACCCGGATCAAGGCGAGCGTGCGTACCCTCACCGACCTGCAGGAGAACCTGCGCGTGGCCTGCAAGTGGCTGTACGCCTGCGCCGACATGCGCCTGCTGGAGGTGGACGGCGATACCACCTGGGTCTACCTGAGCACCGCCCTGCCCTGGCCAGCCAAACCACGGGACATGGTGTTGAAGGTGCGTACCGAGCGCCTGGACGACGACACCCTGGTACGCCACCTGAGCGCCGAGCCCGGGCGAGTACCGGTTGACCCTGGGCTGATCCGCGTACGCCGGCTCAGCGGCGAATGGATCATGCGCCCGCTGGGCGAGCGCGACACCGAGGTCACCTACCAGCTACGCGCCGACCCGGCCGGCGACGTGCCGAGCTGGCTGGCCAACCAGTTCGTGGTCGACGCGCCGATGGTTACCCTCAAGACCCTGCGCGCCGTGGCCGAGCGCCAGCCCTGAGGCTCAACGGCTGCGCAGCAGCAACGCGGCCACCGCGCAGCCAAGCAGGGCCACGCACGACAGGTAGAACGCATCCGAGTAGGCCATCAGGTAGGCCTGCTGGCGCACGCTCTGGTCGATCAGGGCCAATGTCTGCATGACCTCGGGCGACTGCGGATCGACCATCCCTCCCGGCAAACGCTGCTGCAGCGCGCCGTCGAACAGCGTCAGGCCCTCGCCGACCCGCACCGAGTGAAAGCGTTCGCGCTGCGACACCAGTTGCGTCAACAGCGCCGTGCCCAGCGCACCGCCCAGGTTGCGCAGCATCGAGATCAGCGCCGAGGCCGAGCCGGCCTGGGCCTTGTCCAACCCCTTCACCGCCAGCACCGACAACGCCACCATGATCAGCGGCTGGCCGATGCCACGCACCACGGTCGAGGGAATGATCACGTTGCTGCCTGAATCCACCGTCAACTGCGAGCCCAGCCAGCAACCCAGGGCCATGATGGCGAAGCCGCCGGCCACCAGCAGCTTGGCGTTGAGCCAGCGCATCAGGCGTGGCAGCAGCGGCGCCAGCAACAACTGCACCAGGCCATAGGCGATCAGGCTCTTGCCAATCTCGCTGGCGCTGTAACCCTGCACCAACGACAGGTAATTGGGTACCAGGAACACCAGGCCGAAGGTCGCCGCGCCGAATACCGCCATGGCCAGGCTCGACACCCCGAAGTTGTAGCTGCCCAACAGACGCAGGTTGATAAAGGGTCGCCTGCCCCACAGCTGACGCTGGATGAACAGCGCCAGGGCGATGACCGCGATGATGCTGAAGCTGGTGATGAAACGCGAATCGAACCAGTCCTTGCGCCCGCCTTCCTCCAGCACGACCTGCAACGCCCCCAGGCCCACGGCCATGGCCGCGATGCCCAGCCAATCGGCCTGGCGCAGGGCGCCGCGATCGCCCGCCTGGGCCTTGATCGACCAGGCCACTGCCGCCAGCAAGGCCAACCCCGGCGGCAACTGCAGCAGGAAGATCCAGCGCCAGGAGTACATGTCGGTGAGCCAGCCACCGATCGATGGCCCGGCGGCCTGGGCCACGCTGTTGGACAGGCTGAACAGCGCCATGCCCAGGGCGATGCGGCTGGCCGGCAGCTCGGTGATGATCAGTTGCATCGACAGCGGGATCAACACCGCCCCCGAGGCGCCCTGGATCACCCGCAAGCTGATCATCGCCTCCAGGCTCGGGGCCAGGGCGCAACTCACCGAGCTGACCAGGAACACCGCCGAGCCCACCAGCATCACCCGCCGCAAGGAAAACACCTGCACCAGCCAGGCGGTCAACGGGATCATGCTGATCTCGGCCACCAGGTAGGCAGTGGAGATCCACGAGCCTTCCTCGAAACTCGCCCCCAGCGCGCCTTCGATTTCCGGCAAGGCGGCGCTGGTGACATGTACGTTCATGCCGGCCATGAAGCAACCGAACAGCCCGCCGATCACCGCGACCCAGGCACGGGTGGAAACCTTCTCCTCAGCGCTCATCGCCGGCCTGCCGAGTGTCCACGGTGGCGATCACCGACATGCCGGGCAGCAGCCGCGCAGCATCGTCGCGCTCAGGGTCGAGCTGGATACGCACCGGGAAACGCTGGACGATCTTGGTGAAGTTGCCGGTGGCGTTGTCCGGCGGCAGCAGCGCGAACACCGCGCCCGAGCCCGGCGACAGGCTGTCGACGGTGCCATGCCAGTGGCGGCCGAAGGTATCCACCTCCAGCGTCACCGGCTGCCCGGGACGCATCTGCGCCAGCTGGGTTTCCTTGAAGTTGGCCACCACATACGCCTGGCGCACCGGCACCACCGCCAGCAACGGCAAGCCCGGGGTGACGTACTGCTGCTGGCGCACCTTGCGCTGGCCGACCACGCCGTCGAACGGCGCGCGGATCGCGGTATCGGCCAGAGCGCTGCGGGCCAGGTCGGCTTCGGCGCGGGCCTGCTCGAAGTCGGCCTGGCGCTGCAGCATTTCAGCCTGCAACTGCTTGCCTTGCTCGGCCAGCACCGCCTGGCGCGCCTGCTGCCGGGCCAGCTCGGCGTCGGCGGCGCGGTGCAGGGCCTGGGCCTGGATCCGCGTGGCCCGGGCCTGTTCCATGCGCTGCACGCTCGCCGCCTGCCACTGTGCCAGGCGCTCGTAGCGCTGCCAGTCGGCTTCGGCCCGCTGCGCCTCGCCGCGGCTGCCGCCACGCTCGGCGGCGGCGCGGGCGATGGCCTGGACCTGCTCATGTTGTTCGGCGGCAAACCCGCGCAGACGCATGGCCTGCACCTGCACGGCTGCCTCGCTTACCGCCAGGCGCGCCTCGGCCTGGCGCAGCCGGTCACGAAAATCGCGCTCATCCAGACGCACCAGCAGGTCGCCGGCCTTGACCGTGGCGTTGTCCGCCACCGCCACCTCGGCCACGTAGCCGCTGACCCGCGCACTGATCGGCGCCCAGTCAGCCCGAACATAGGCGTCATCGGTCTGCTCCAGGAAACGGCCATCGAGCCACCAATACGCAGCATATGCCGCCAGCAGCAGGCCCAGCCCTGCAACCAGGCCGAAGCGCAGCAGGCGTTGTCGGCGCTGGGCGCGGGAGTGCTCGAGGGTGTGCTGGGGATCTGGGCTGACCGCCTGGTTCATGCTGGGCTCCATCCGATGGGGGGAGCGCCAGGGTAAGGAATCTGCGCTTGTCGTTCGCGCGTGATCAGGTCGGTGATCGTCGCGAAATGGACATCAGTGATTAAGTCTGCAGAAATGCCACGATCTGCTCGGCCGCCGCTGCCGGATCTTCCTGCATGAAGCAGTGCCCGCCGGCGACCTGGCGCACGCTGACCTGGCGATTGAGCTCGGCCAGGCGCCGTGCCGAATGCGGCACGAACGGGTAGGTATGCTCGCCGTGGAGGATCTGTGTCGGCGTCTGGATACTCGCCAGTTGCGACCACATGCGCTGAGGGAACGAGCTGAAGATTTCCACTTCGCGGCTGGGTCGGCACTTGAGCACCACGCCCTCGCCACAGTCGCCGATGGCGTGCTCCACATAGGCCTGCAACGCAGCATCATGCCAGCCCTTGAAGATACCCCGCCCGTGCAGCGAGGCCCGCGCCGCCTCGCGGTCGGGCCAATGGCTGCGCCGGGTCGCGGCCTTGCGCGCCAGGGCATGACGACGATGCAGGCCAACCAGGGCCGCAGCGCCCATCACGCCGATCATCGGGCGGCTGAACAGCACCGGGTCGAGCAACACCGCGCGCTGGAACAGACCCGGTTGCGCGGCCAGCATCAACCCGGTCAGCACCCCGCCGAAGCTATGGCCGACGGCCAGGCAAGCTACCGCGCCATACTCGCCGCGCCCGGCCTGAAAAGCTTCGAGGGCCAGCGCCGCAGTACGGTTCCAGCCACGAAACGCGCCGCCATGGTCACTGTCGCCATGGCCCTGGACATCACTCAGCCACAGGTCGAAATGCGCGCCAAGACGCAGCAGCATGGGTTCATAGGCCAGGCTGCAGAAGCCATTGCCGTGCAGGAAGTGCAGCAGCGGCCGGCCACTGGCCGGCGTGCGCCAGCCGCGCAAGGTGAAGCCTTCGGCACATTCATGGGACCAGGGGATCAACTCCATCTACGGCACTCATCGACAATCAGGAAAACGTCGATTCTACAAACAGCAGCGGATAGAGCGAAATCACCAGCAACACGGCCATCAGGACATTGAACAGCACCACTGCGCGCGGATTGCGCAGCACGTTGCGCAACGCACTGCCGAACATCACCCAGACCCCGACGCTGGGCAGGTTGACCAAGGCAAACACCACAGCAATGACAATGACATTGAACACATAGCCCTGGGCCGGCGTGTAAGTGGTGATCGCCCCCACCGCCATCACCCAGGCCTTCGGATTGACCCACTGGAACGCCGCCGCGCCCCAGAATCCCAAAGGCTTGCGCGCGCCCACGGCTTCGCCCGACAGCGGCCCGGAAGTGGCGATCTTCCAGGCCAGGTACAGCAGGTAGGCAGCGCCCGTGTAGCGCAGGATCGTGTACAACGGCGGCCATATCTTGAACACCTCGCCCAGCCCCAACCCTACCGCCAGCACCATCACCATGAAGCCGACGCTGATGCCGAGCGCATGCGGGATCGAACGGCGCACGCCGAAGTTCACCCCCGAAGCCAGCAGCATGGTGTTGTTCGGACCAGGGGTGATGGAAGAAACGAAGGCAAACAGCACAAAGGCGCTGAGCAGATCGAGCGAGGCAAGCATGGCGGCGTATTCCGGCGGGGTTGTTGTGTTGCCACACTAACCGGGCCAGGGTGATTGCAACCGGTACAGTTTAGATAAATTGCGTAGATACACATTATTGATATGGTCGTGTTATCCATAGGAGCCCAAGAAGCGCTGGCACGGTGCAAGCCAATTGCACGACACTGCCTATCGCCCCAGAGCCCCACACAAGGAAGCCCCAGCATGAGCCTGACCATCCGCCCCGCAGCGCGCGCCGATGCCGCGCAGATCCTCACCTTCATCACCGAACTGGCGGACTACGAGCGCGCTCGCCACGAAGTGGTGGCGACTCTTGCCGATATCGAACACAGCCTGTTCGACGCCGGTAGCACCGTGCACAGCCTGATCTGCGAGCGCGACAGCCAGGCGATCGGCTTTGCCGTGTATTTCTACAGCTACTCGACCTGGCTTGGGCGCAACGGTATCTACCTCGAGGACCTCTACATCACCCCACAACAACGCGGCGACGGCGCCGGCCGCCAGTTGCTGCGGCATATCGCCCGGGAAGCCATGGCAAACAACTGCGGGCGCCTGGAGTGGAGCGTGCTGGACTGGAACGAGCCGGCCATCGGTTTCTACCAGTCCCTGGGCGCGCAACCGCAGGATGAATGGGTCCGCTATCGCCTGGATGGCGAGCGCCTGCGTCAGTTCGCCGAGGCATGATCAGCAACCACGCCCGTTGCGCCCACGCTCAGCCGCACAGTTGACGAGTGGTCCGATGGGAGTACTACCCCATAAAAAGGAATCGCCCAGGACATGAAGACCACTGCCATCGACGATAACCCACGCAGGACATTCACCGCGCTGGCGGAGTTCGAGCGCAACAATGAGGACAAGGAAAATGGTGGTTGGGTCACCTTCGACTGCTTTACCTACCCGTCCAGCTATCTCATTCCTGGCGAGTTGGAGCTGCTTGCGCTCAGGGCACCCTTTCACTCCATCGCACGGTTCCTCTCGCTCGAGGACTCGGACAGTCAGTGGCTGAAGATCGAAGTCGGTGCCCACGCCACGACAGACTCTGTCCCGATGCAGGTCATCCTGTTCGGTGACAACACAGAACGGGTGACCCTACACCTGCTGAATGCCTCGCCAGTACGATTGTCAATCGATGCGTTCGAACGCTTCATGCTGGCGCACGAGGACCGCGTCCCCAAGACGTTGATTTCCACAATCCTGGACCTTTCCCTGCGCAACGCTGGCACCCTCGCGGTGGCGGCTTATGATGTGGGCCAAGGCAACTGCAATGCCATCGTCGATCAGTATGAGCACCCGCGTGTGTTCTTCGACCTGGGATGGGCGCCGAACTTTCACGCAACGTCGCGCCCGCCGTGCCAGCCGCGACTGTTCGACTGCGATCCGATCACTGTTGCGCCTGTCGTCCTATCACACTGGGATATGGATCACTGGTCCTACGCCATTGCCCGCAGCGACTTCGATCCGGCAAGCCTGACCACTCGCCACCAATGGAACCCGCAAGCGCTCCAACGGTTCTGGATTGCCCGCGCGCCCGAGATCGACAAGCACGCAATAGGGCCGCTCGCGAGAAGCTTCTTCGACGCACTGTCAAACGTCAGGCTGATGCCAGGCGTCGGCGCCATGTTGCTGTGGCCTGACGGGTGTGATCGCATCACCTTCGCCCACGGCTGGCTGGAGGCCTGCGGACGTACCCCCGGTGCAGTACAGGACCGCAACAACACCGGGATCGCCCTGTTCGTCCAGCCTCACTTGCGGGGGCCAGCGATCCTCCTGACCGGCGACGCCGACTTCGTTTCCATTCCCGGCCTGGCCAAAAAGACGACACCCAGGCTCGCCGGCATGGTCGCGCCTCATCATGGCTCGGATGTCACCACCACAGCCATCCCTGCGCCCAGGGCAGACAGCCCCGCGAAAATGGTGATTTCCGTTGGTCGGGACAATACCTATGGCCATGCCAAGCAGGTCGCGCTCGATGCCTACAAGGCTGCGGGCTGGGCGCTTGCCATGGCACTGACCCAGGACCGTCATCCCTGCGCCACGCACCACCTCGGAGCATCGCACGAGCACGGCAATCACCTGCTCAAGTTCTCGCATGCCGATGCCGATCCCCGATGCGGCTGCGAACGGGTCCAGCATGCCCATCTGTGCCTGACACCCAGTTCTCTACCGTTGATCACACCCAGCGCAGGGGTGAGGAAAATACGCAGACGCAAGCGAAAAACAACGGCCCCGACGCCCTGAGCTTCACTCGTGCGTCGCAGCCTCCCCCCAGAATGAGGCCAGCGCCGGAACCGGCACCTCGACCCGGCTGCGCTGGCCAGCCTGCTCGATCAGTAAACCACCACGCTCGATGGCGACCAGGCGCACGCCGCGCGCCAGGTCCTCGCCGCTGCGTACTGCGCGGGCCGGGCCACCGTCCAGGCTGACGATGGCCACCGCACCCTGGCTGCCGGCCAGCACCCCGCTGACCTTGATCTGCACCTGCAGCGGGATGTCCGCGAACCAACGCGCCACTGGCGTATTGGCCGACACCGCGGCCCCCCCCTCCGCTGCCGGGGCAGCCTGCGGCGCAGGCTGCAACAGCAAGGGGGCCCAGGTCAGCAACCCGGCGACAGCGACCAGTACACCCAGCCCCTGCAACAACAGGCCTGGTGACAGCGTGGGACGGACAATTGGCATGTTCACGGGCTCCTTGTGTGCCTGCGCCCGAGCATACCGGGCAATTCTCACGGTTTTGTTTCATCACGCGATCATCTTTCCCCGGCAAGCTGACGAGCGTGGACAAGGAGCGCTGCCGTGCCGGAACAACGAGGTTTCACCCTGATCGAACTGATGGTGGTGCTGGTGATCGTCGGTATCGCCAGCGCTGCCATCAGCCTGAATATCCGCCCCGACCCGGGCAAGCAGCTGCGCGCCGATGGCGAGCGCCTGGCACGCTTGCTGGAACTGGCGCAAAGCGAGGCCCAGGCCGCAGGCCAGCCGCTGCGCTGGCAAAGCGACCGCGACGGCTACCGCTTCGTCCGCGCAGATGGCCAGGCGCTGGCCGACGGCCCGCTCAAACCCCGGC
Source organism: Pseudomonas xantholysinigenes (assembly GCF_014268885.2). Taxonomy (NCBI): domain Bacteria; kingdom Pseudomonadati; phylum Pseudomonadota; class Gammaproteobacteria; order Pseudomonadales; family Pseudomonadaceae; genus Pseudomonas; species Pseudomonas xantholysinigenes. The sequence continues at coordinate 3,187,582 of NZ_CP077095.1, forward strand.
GCTGGCAAGCCGAAACGGTCAAGGTGCGAGTCGAGCCACGCGGCCCGGTGTGGTTGGACGGCGAGTGGATCGGCGCACCATTGACCCTGCGCCTGCACAGCGCCAACGTGCGGGTGGACCTGGCGCGCAGTGCCGCCGGCACGATCAAGGTCAGCCAACCGTGAAGCGTCAACAGGGTTTCACCCTGATCGAAGTGATGATTGCCATTCTCTTGATGGCAGTGGTCAGCCTGATTGCCTGGCGCGGGCTGGACAGCGTCAGCCGCGCCGATCGCCATGTGCGCCAGGCCAGCGAAGACAACCAGGCCGTGCTGCGGGTGTTCCAGCAACTGGAACGCGACCTGGCCTTGCGCGCCACCGTCGAACTGGTCGAACCGCCCCTGCCCGGCCGCGAACCGCCCGGCAAACCGTTATTGCCCGCCGTGCGCGCCCGTGCCGAACGCCTGGAACTGGTACGCAGCGGCGCCGTGCCAGGCAGTGGCTGGCAGCGGGTGCGCTGGTTCGTGCGTGGCGGTACCTTGTACCGCGCCGCCGCGCCCCTGCGCGACCGTTACCCGTTGCCCGCGCCCAAAGCGGCAGTGGCGGTTCTGGAAAACGTGACCGACTTCAGCCTGCGCGCCTGGCAGGCTACGGCAGGCTGGCAGGCGCCAGGTGGCGAGGCCCGCGATGATCCGGCCGGCCTTGAGGTGCGCCTGGCTTGGCGCGGCCCGCAAGGCGAGGAGCGTTATCGCCAGGTGCTGGGCCCGCTTAACTGACCAGCACCACGCCGCCTGGCAGCTCCAGGCAACGAGCGCCATAGGCGGCGCGGATCAGCTCGGCGGCCTGAGGCAGCTGATCGAAGCTGAAGCGGGCCTGCACCCGGCGTCGGCCCAGGGAAGGATTGAGCAGCACCAGCCGCCCCTGGCGATAACGGTTGATCTCGTCGATGACCTGGGCCAGGGAGGCATCACGCAACACCAGCATGCGCTCGCGCCACGCCATCACCTGGCTGGCATCGAAGCTCTGCGCCTTGCCCAGGCCCTGGGCGCCATAGCGCTGCTGGCGGCCCGCGGGCAGCGCTTCGACCCGCCCACCGGCGGCAATCCGCAACGCGCCACTCAGGCAGGTGACACAGACCCCTTCATCATCCTCGCGCACATTGAAACGCGCCTGCTCGGCACTGATAACGCCAGCTCCGGCCCGTACCTGCACAGCCTGGTGTGCCTGCACCTCGATTTCGCCGCTCAACAGGGCGATCCCCTGTCGCTCGCGACCGATCCGGGTGCGTACGTTCAGCTCCAGCTCGATGCCTGGGGCCAACTCTATACGTCGCTGCTCGCCAGTCTCGGTGGCAAAGGCCGCCGGCGCCACCGCGAAGCCCTCCAGCCAGCCGCCACGCCACACCAGCAATGCCGCCGAGGCTGCCACCGCGCCGCCAAGCACGGCGCGCCGGCTCACAGTCGGCATGGCCGCCTGGCGGGCCTGCCGCGCCGCCGGGCCCAGCAGTTGCCACAGCTGGCGGGCCTGGGCAAACGCCTCGGCATGCGCCGGACTGCGCGCGCACCAGAGCCGCAGGGCCTGGGCGTCGGCCTCGGTGGCCAGGCCGGATGTCAGCCGTACCAGCCAGTCCTGGGCCTGGCGCTGCAAGTCGGGGTCGGGCGGAATCTGGGGCATGGTGCTCACATGAATGGGTCGACTATTGATCAAGACGGTTTTCCCGCGCCTGGACCGAAGCGCTGAAACACTTTTCTGTCCAGGCGCGCCGCGCAGTGCCCCAGCGCAGCCTTGAGTTCCTTCTCCACCGTGCGCGTTGAAATGCCGAAACGTTGGGAGATTTCCAGGTGCGAGGCCTCTTCCAGGCGCGCGGCAATGAAGATCCGTCGGCGCCGCGCCGGCAGTTCGTACAGGGCGCCCAGCAGGCTCTGGATCTCGCGCTGGCCGCCGACGATACGCGCCGGGTCCTGGTCTTCGCCGACCTGCAGCAAAGCCTCCACCTCGGCACCGGTGAGCAGCCGCGCGTCGGCCTCGCGTCGGTCGGCGGCGACATTGAGGGCCATGCGGTACAGGTAGGCGCCAGGCTTTTGCACATCGTGCACCGCCTCCAGGCGATCGACTCGCAGGTAGGTTTCCTGCAGCACGTCGTTGGCCAGGTCGTCCGAACCGAGCCGGCGCTTCAGGCGCACCCTGAAGGCGTCGTAGGAGGACAGAAACAGTTTCACCAGCACACTGTCCCGGGGTTTGTTCATGCCGCCGCAGCTCCTTGCGAAAATGGGCAATCCAGAGGTACCGGGCGCAGCAGCAGGGTGACCGGCTGCGCCAGGGATGTCGGCGGCGCCCCTTCCAGGCGCACCGCTCGCAGACGTTCGATCACTGCGGCATCGCGCACAGGGTCGCCGGTCGAGGCCAGCAGGCGGCTTTGCAGCAGTTGGCCACGGCCATCGATCCACACTTGCAGCGCCGCCCGATAGCCACCCGGTCGGGTCAGCGCCGAGCCACACAAGGCGCGCTCCACCGCCTGTTGCAACGCCAGGGCGTAGCTGCCTGCCAGCACGCCACCCTCGCGCTTGCGCGGCAAAGTGTCGTTGATGCGCATCGGTTGCACGGTAAAGCCACCGCTGCCGCTGTAGCGCGCCTGCAGCCCGGTCCCCTGCAACAGACGCTGCAATCCCTCGCGCGCGGCATAGCGGCCACTGACGGGGCTGGAGCGCTGCCCGGCCACCAGCGCCTGGTCGACCAGCACCGCCAGGCCGCTTTGCCGGGCGAAGCTGTCCAGTGCCCGGTCCAGGGCTTGCGCCGGAATTTCCAGGGTCAGCAACGGCTGGCCGCGCAGCGGTGTCGCGATAAGCGACCAAGCCAGCAGCAGCGCACCGGCCACGAGCAATGCACGCACGGATGAACGGGCCTCCTTGCTGGCCGCCGTCGCCGGGGAAAGGTCATCCTGGGGCTTGTGTATGACGCTGTGGTGACAGCCCATGGCAACCAAAGCTTCACCCCGAGGAAGGCGGGCGGGCGCTAGACTTCTGCCTGGACTTGATCAAGGAGCCTCACCATGGGCCGCTTTTCGCTCACCACCTTGGCATTGCTGCTGGGCACCGCTGGACTGGCGTTGGCCGAACAGCCAAAGACCGCACAGGGTTGCATCGATGTGCAGGTCGGCCAGTCACGGGCACTGGCCTACGACTGCCTGACCGACCAATTGCAGGGCGGTGAGCCGCAGGCCGCCAAGGGCCTGCGCGAACAACTCGATCCGGCGCGACAACTGCAGCGCAAGGCCCCCAACCAAATGGGCCTGGCCACCCCGGCGGCGACCTCGACGCGCATGGGCAACAGCTTTGGCAACTCGGTGGCGCCGCAGCGCCCCTAGACAAGTACTGGCAGGAAAGTAAACGCTTGCGCGTGCGTACTCAGGCAATAGCCTTGAGCGATTGCGCCGGGCCTTGGCGCTGCGCCTTGAGTTGCGTCACCAGGTCGACCAGGTCGCGACAGCTGTTGAGGCTGGCCAACGGCACCCCGGTGACGGTCAGGCACGCGTCCAGGCTCTGGCCCTGGCCGAGCAGAATAGTGAGGTGTTCGCCATCCGGACAGCTCACCTCGCAACGATCGGGCAGGCATGCCTGTTCGATCATCTGCCGCATTTCAAGCATCGAAACGCCTATCAACGACATGGTACGACCCTCTCTAGGTAGTCGGTTGCTGGAGAAACCCAGGCGATGCTCCATTCGCCGAGGTCATGGACACTAGCACCTTAGTGGAAGAAACCTGTTGCAGGCAGGTCGTTCACCCGACAGCGACGCCGGACCGACAGGTGGTCCAACTGACCGGCCATCAGCCCGCTGGAAGCGCATCAGGCCCGCTGAAATCAGCCAGGGAGGCCCACAAGTGCTGTGCCGCATAGGCCCGCCACGGGCGCCAGGCCTGAGCGCGTTCGGCCAGCTGCGCCTGGGGGCCTTCGTGCAAGCGCAAGGCCTTGATCAGGGCAATATCCCCCAAGGGCAACGCATCGCCATCGCCCAGTTGGCGCAAGGCCAGATACTGCGCGCTCCAAGGGCCAATGCCCTTGAGCAGGCAAAGCCGTTCGACAGCCTCGTCGAGCGCTTGCCCGCGCTGCAGCAAGCTGGGTCGATCACACAATGCCCTGGCCAGGGTCGACAAGGTTGCGGCGCGCGCCCGCGGCATGCCCAACCCTTCCAGTTCAGCCGTCGCCAATGTCTCGACAGCAGGAAACACACGGCTCAGCAACGGCGCATCCACGCGCAGCGGCGGCCCATGCCTGGCCACCAGGCGTGCAGCCAAGGTCATGGCACCGGCCACGCTCACTTGTTGCCCCAGTACCGTGCGCATCGCCTGCTCGCAAGGCTCCCATCCCTTGGGCACCCGCAGGCCCGGACGCGCGGCGAGCAACCGGGCCATCAGCGCATCGGCTGACAGCGCGGCGGCTATCCGCGCCGGTTGCGCATCCAGGTCGAACACCCGGCGCAAGCGTGCGATCAGCCCCGGCACCTGGCGCGGGTCGACCCCGAGCAAGCGCACCTGCAGGCAGGCACCTGGCCTGGCCTCGAGCACGCCATGCCGCCCCGCGCAGACGAAGCTGCGTCGGTACACGCCATCGCTGCATGTCTCGATACCGGGGATGCAGCGCGCAGTCAGGAACGCCAGAGTCGATGGCCAGTGATAAGGCGGCTGGTAGCGCAGCCAGAGCAGATGCTGGCCTCCCGGGCTCAGGCTACGTCTGACGGCGTGCAAACGGGTAAGTGGGCTCATCGCGGCATCATGCGCACTCAGCCCGATCCCGGCAAGGCGTGGTCATAGGTTGGCCAGTTGTTCCCGGCAGAACTCGACGAACAACTGCGCGGGCTTGGTCAGTTGCATCCGTTTCAAGTGCGCGGCGGCCAACCCCGACAGGGCCACCGGCTCGGCGATATCGAGGGTCACCAGGCGTTGCCCGTCATAGGTGAATTCGGAGTGCGGTCGGGTAACCAACAGCGAAAAACCGAAGCCCTGCCCCACCATGCCACGCACCATCTCGATCGACGGCGAGCTGAAGACGATGTTCGGCGTCAACCCCAGGTCGTTGAACAGGCTGACGAAGTAGGTGCGGCTGGGCGCCACGTCGAGCAGGATCATCGGCTCCGGACACAGGTCGCGCAGCGACACCTGAGCCTGACCGGCATAGCGGTGCTTCTCCGGCAACAGCACGTAGGGTTTCTGCGGCGGCATCAGGGGTTCGGTTTCGATGGTGCCGTCGAGGTCGTGGTCATAAAGGAAGGCCAGGTCGAAGGTACCGGCGGTCAGCCCCTGGATCAGATCCTGCTGCTCGCCATCGCGCAGGCGGATGTCCACGCCGGGATAGCGCTCGCGAAAGCCCGCGATCAAGCGCGGCAGGTACAGCGGCGCCACGGTCTCGAAGCAGCCGATGTCGATCTGCCCCGCGACCGTGTCATTGTCGGCCAAGGCGTTCTGCTCGAACTCATGGGCCATCTGCAGCAAGGCCCGGGTCTTGGCATAGAAGCGCTTGCCGCCTGGGGTCAGCGAGACGCCCTGGGCATGGTGGCGGATGAACAGCTGCACGCCAAAGCTTTCCTCCAGGCTCTTGATCGCCGTGGAAATCGAAGGTTGCGCGATATACAACTGGCGGGAGGCTTCGGCGACACTGCCTGCCTCCACGGTGGTGACGAAATACTTGAGTTGACGCAAGGTGTAGGAAGCCACAGGTACCTCTCAGCCGCCATGGGCGGCGCCGCAGGTTTTCCTGTCACTTTACCGTGCCAGCCGGGTATTCGGCGGGTTGTCTGACAAAGCATTTGCCTATGCCTTGAACATATTTTCCAGCTAAGCGGCATGGCGGGTTGGCCATCGCCCGCACAGTGCTGTCGCGCGCGATGGCTCCTGCCGGTCAGTCGTAGCAGCGGCTATCCATCAACATCTTCTTGATCTGCCGCATACCACGGCCTGGTTAGTCAAAGTCGAAATCAGGCTGGCAATGCCCTGCCCCGGTGCGATAAGTGCCTTCTGGACACTCGATGGGTGGAAGGCCGCCCAGTGACGCCAACATGGAAATACCGACCTTGTTGATTTCATGCTGGGCGAACGGTGAAACGACGACGGACGCGTCCTGGCTTACTGACGGGACAGTATTGGCATAAGCAACCTGTGCCACACCTGCGACAAGCAGAAAAAAGCGGCAAACATTGGCTTCTTCATGGAGGTTTCCTTGAATGGATGGACTGACTGTCAACGGCTGGGAAACTTTCGTACTCCTCATTGCCGCCAGGCCACCTACTTTAAGGCGTACGCCCACTATCGCCTGTAGGCATACGCCCGGTTTGCCCAAGAATACCTGCTCGCGCAATGTAGGATTTTTATGCGAGACAACCAACAAAGCGAAGCTTTTCACACAAGCTAGTTACCCATGCCTGTCGTAATCAGGTGTCGCCGGAGCGAGTATTCCTTCACACCTTTACGTAATCCAGCGCTTTCAAGTCCGACGTCCAGCCTTACTCAGCATCCCCCGCTCGACGATGAACTCGATGATCGCCTGCAGCCCTTCTCCTTTCTTCAGGTTGCTGAACGTCCACGGCCGCTGTGGGCGCATGCGCTGGGTATCACGCTCCATCACCTCCAGCGAGGCCCCCACGTACGGCGCCAGGTCGGTCTTGTTGATCACCAAAAAGTCCGATTTGGTGATCCCCGGCCCGCCCTTGCGCGGAATCTTCTCGCCCTCGGCGACATCGATCACATAGATGGTCAGGTCAGCCAGCTCCGGGCTGAAGGTGGCGCTGAGGTTGTCACCACCACTCTCGACGAAAATCACTTCAAGATTGCCGAATTTGCGCGCCAGCGCCTCGACCGCGGCCAGGTTCATCGAGGCATCCTCGCGGATCGCGGTGTGCGGGCAGCCACCGGTTTCCACGCCGACGATGCGCTCGGGTTCCAGGGCGCCGGCCTCGGTGAGGATACGCTGGTCTTCCTTGGTGTAGATGTCGTTGGTCACCACGGCGATCTGGTAGTCATCGCGCATGGCCTTGCACAAGGCTTCGAGCAGCGCGGTCTTGCCAGACCCGACCGGGCCACCGACGCCGACTCGCAGGGGTTGCTGATAGTTTTGCATCTGGGCGGTCCTCAGGATCGGAACAAACGGGTGTACTGGGTTTCGTGACGCGATGAAGCGATGGCCAGCAATGGCAGGCCGCCGCCGAGCTGGTCGTCGTCCAGCGCCAGGGCCTGGTCGAGCACGGCGGGCAATTGCGCGCCAAGGTCGCGTAGCAGGGTCTGGGCGGCTTGCTGGCCAAACGGCACCAGCTTGATGCCAGCCATCACCGCCCCCTCCAACCAGGCAAAGCCATGGCCGAGGGCGAGCTGACGCAGCGGAATCGACCAATGCGCGCCCAACCAGGCCATGCCACCCAGTTGGCTGAGTTCGAGACTGGCACGCCAGGCCGGGTCCTGGCCCAGCTGCCAGCCATCGATCAGGCGCGCCAGGGCGCTGCCGCGCTGGGTCTCCTCCAGGCGTAGTTCGGCGGTCTCGCGATTGGCCAGCAAAAAACGGCTCCATTGCGCGAAGGCGCTTGCATCTTCTGCCAGGCACGCCTGGTACAGACGTGCCAGCACCGGCCAGTCGAGATGGCCAAGGGTGTCGCGCAGTTGCTCGCGCTGCCAACTGGCAAAGCCGGCGGCATCCTTCACCCAGCCGGCCTCCACGGCCCACTCCAGGCCCTGCGAGTAGGTAAAGCCCCCAACCGGCAGCCCCGGGCTGGCCAGCTGCAACAGGCGCAGCAACGCCAGGTCGCTGCTCATCAGCCGGCCAGCACCAGCGCGGCGCCGGCCAACATGCCGCCACCAAAGGCTTTCTGCAGGCCGGCGTGACGGCGCAGCAGGCAGCCAACGCCGAAACCTGCCGCCAGCAACAGGCCACTCACCGTCACAAAGCCGGCACTGAACAGCCAGAACGCGCTGGGCGTGGCCTCCACCCCATGGGCCCAGCCATGAAACAAGGCGAACACCGGCATGATTAGCGACAACAGCAACTGGCGGCTCGGCAACAGCATCGCTGCGCCTGCCACCAGCAACGAACCGACAATCATCTGTTCCATGCCGATGACATCACCAAACAGATGGCCACACACCGCACCGCCGAACATCGCCGCCAGGGTCGCCAACGGCAGGACCAGGGTGCGCCCGGTCAAGGCTGCGAGCACACCAGTGCCCAGCAGCATCAGCAAATGATCAAGACCGGTCAGCGGGTGCAGCAAGCCATCCTGCAGCGGATTGGCGTCGTGCCCGGGATGGGCGAAGGCCGGCAAGGCCACCATCAGCAGTACAAGGGCGAAAGTCTTTTTCATCACAAGCTCCAAGGGTCAGGAATGAGCGTTAAGGCGTACGAACGGGTGGTCATGGCTATGGGCGGTACTCTGGTAAGCGCCGGCCTCGGGCTCGAACGGCGCGTGCTCGGCTTCGACCTGCAGGCCCAGGCCGCGCAGCATGGCGTCGAGCACATGATCGCGCTGGTAGCGCAGCAAGCCTGGCTCGATCTGCAACGGTACATGGCGATTGCCCAGGTGGTAGGCGGCACGGGCCATCAGGTGCGGGTCGGCGCAACGCGCGGTGGACACCGCCTCAGGGGCGGCCAGCACGCGAATGACCTGGGCGCCCTGGGCATCGGCCAACAGTTCGCCGCCACGCAGCAGGTGGCCGCGCTCGAGCATCAACCCGGCCTCACGGCCATCGTCGAGGGTGACGCGCAGGCGGCTTTTGATCCGGCTGTCGACATCGAGGGTGACGGTGCCGGTGACCATGGCGGCGTCGCCGAGTCGTTGGGTCAGTACAATCATGTTCGCTCCTTCAGAACAGGAAATAACGCTGGGCCAGGGGCAGTTCATGGGCCGGCTCGCACACCAGCAACTCGCCGTCGGCACGCACCTGGTAGGTTTGCGCATCGACTTCGATCAACGGCTGCAGGGTGTTGTGGAGCATGTCGGCCTTGCGCACCCGGCGACAGCCCTGGGCCACGCCGATCAGGCTGCGCAGGCCAAGCTCTTCGGCCAGGCCACGCGCCATGGCGGCCTGGGGCAAAAAGGTCATGCGCGTGGCATGCCGCGCCGCGCCCAAGGCACCGAACATCGAGCGGTAATGCACCGGCTGCGGCGTGGGAATCGAGCCATTGATATCGCCCATCGGCGCCATGGCGATCATCCCGCCCTTGAGCACCAGCGCCGGCTTGACCGCGAAGAACGCCGGCGCCCATAGCACCAGGTCAGCCAATTTGCCGACCTCCACCGAACCAACCTCGTGGGCGATACCGTGGGTCAAGGCCGGGTTGATCGTGTACTTGGCGATGTAGCGCTTGACCCGGAAGTTGTCGCTGTAGCTGTCATCCGGCGCCAGCGGGCCGCGCCGCAACTTCATCTGGTGCGCCACCTGCCAGGTGCGCAGCACCACCTCGCCGACCCGGCCCATGGCCTGGGAGTCGGACGAGGTCATGGCGAAGGCGCCCATGTCGTGGAGGATGTCTTCGGCGGCGATGGTCTCGCGGCGGATGCGCGACTCGGCGAAGGCCACGTCCTCGGCGATGCTCGGGTCCAGGTGGTGGCAGACCATGAGCATGTCCAGGTGCTCGTCGACGGTGTTGACCGTATACGGCAGGGTCGGGTTGGTCGAGGACGGCAACACATTGGCCTGCCCCGCCGCGCGAATGATGTCCGGGGCATGTCCGCCGCCGGCGCCTTCGGTGTGGAAGGTGTGAATGGTGCGCTCGCCGATGGCGGCCAAGGTGTCCTCGATGCAGCCCGACTCGTTGAGGGTGTCGGTATGGATCGCCACCTGGATGTCCATCTCCTCGGCCACGCCCAGGCAACAATCGATGGCGGCGGGCGTCGAGCCCCAGTCCTCGTGCAGTTTCAGGCCCACGGCGCCGGCGGCGATCTGCTCGCGCAGGGCCTCGGGACGCGAGGCGTTGCCCTTGCCCAGCAGGCCGATGTTGATCGGCAGGCAATCGGCGGCCTGGAGCATGCGCGCCAGGTACCAGGGGCCGGGCGTGCAGGTGGTGGCGTTGGTGCCGGTGGCGGGGCCGGTACCGCCGCCGATGAAAGTGGTGACGCCGCTGGTCAAGGCTTCCTCGACCTGCTGCGGGCAGATGAAGTGGATATGCGAGTCGATACCACCGGCAGTGACGATCTTACCCTCGGCGGCGATCACCTCGGTGCCCGGCCCCACCGCAATCGTCACGCCGGGCTGCACATCCGGGTTGCCGGCCTTGCCGATGGCGGCGATACGGCCATGCTTGACGCCGATGTCGGCCTTGACGATGCCCCAATGGTCGATGATCAGGGCGTTGGTAAGTACCAAGTCCATGGCCTCGGCGGCCAGCATCTGGCCCTGGCCCATGCCGTCGCGGATCACCTTGCCGCCGCCAAACTTGACCTCCTCGCCATACAGCGTGAAATCCTTCTCCACCGCCACCCACAGCGCGGTATCGGCCAGACGCACGCGGTCGCCGACGGTGGGGCCGAACATGTCGGCGTAGGCCTGCCGGGAAATACGGCTCATGTCCGACCCTCCAGCGCGCCCATCACCTTGCCTTGAAAGCCATACACCTCGCGCTTGCCGGCGTAGGCCACCAGCCGCACGGTACGTGCCTGGCCCGGCTCGAAGCGCACCGCGGTGCCGGCCGGGATGTCCAGGCGAAAGCCCCGGGTCGGCTCGCGCTCGAACACCAAGGCATCGTTGACTTCGTAGAAGTGATAGTGCGAACCGACCTGGACCGGACGGTCGCCATGGTTGGCCACGCTGACACTGACCGTTTCACGGCCGACATTGAGTTCGATGTCGCCAGCGGCGACCTGGATCTCTCCGGGAATCATGGGCAGCACCTCAGACAATGGGGTCATGCACGGTCACCAGCTTGGTGCCGTCGGGGAATGTGGCCTCGACCTGGACGTCATGCAGCATCTCGGGCACACCGTCCATCACCTGCCCGCGCACCAGTACCTCGCGGCCCAGGCTCATCAGCTCGGCTACCGTGCGCCCATCGCGGGCGCCCTCGAGCACCGCGGCGCTGATCAGCGCCACCGCTTCCGGGTAGTTGAGTTTCAGGCCACGGGCCAGGCGCCGCTCGGCCAGCAGCGCGGCGGTGAACAGCAGCAGTTTGTCTTTCTCTCGCGGGGTCAGCTCCATGGCGGCTCTCTCAGGTGGCCCAGATGCGCGGCGGGCACGGCGCCAGGCCAAGCACGGCCGGACGCAGCAGGTGCCAGAGGCGCTGCAGGTTGTGTTGCAGGTGTTGGTTGTCGTGGTCGAGCAGGCGGATCACCAGCAGTGAGCCGAGCAACGTGGCGCCGGCGGGTGTGGGCAGCGCTTCGAGCAACGTGCGGACGTGGTCCAGTACGGCCTGGTCGGCGGGCGCGGCGCAAAAAGTGGCGAGCAAGGGGTGACTACCGAGTTTGTCCAACTGCCCGCCCTCGATCCGCAGGCGCTCATGCAACCCAGGCTCATTCGGTAGTTCGATGCGCAGACGGCTGTCCAGCGCCCCTTGCTCGAACCGCTCGCTCATCACCGGGCGACCCAGGCACAGGGTCTCCCAGGCCAGCAGGCGAGCACCGGGCTCGAGGCTGAAACGGCTGTCGAGGCTGGCCCGGGCGCCGTTGAAGAAGATGCTGTCCTGGGGCAGCCACTCCAGGGTGCTACCGGCGTGCAGGTGGAAACGCTGGGCCAGCCGTGCGGTCGGGCCAATGCTGCGGTAGAACTTGCTGGCGCCAGGCATGGTCAGCAGCGCGTGGCTGCCGGCCTCCAGCTGGATATCCAGCTCCAGGCGATCGCCGGCGACGATACCGCCGGGCGGGTGCAGCACATAGACATGGCACGGCGCGCCCTCTGGATAGAATGGCCGCTGCACCAAAAGAGGACCGACGTGGCGCCGCGCACCAAGGCGGGTCACGCCATCACGCAGGATGAAGCGCAATTGCAGGTGGGCGCTCCAGCCCGGGTCGGCCTGCGGTGGTTCGATCTGCTGCGCCAATGACATCCTGCAACCCCTGAAATCCGTGGCCGTACAGCCGTCTGGAGGGTCAAGCGCCGGTCACGCGCAGGGCGTTCGGGCTGACCACTCGATCAAATTCGCTGGCTGGATATAGCAGGGAGCGGGCCAACTGCGCAGGTGAACGATGATGAAACTTGCGGACCAGTGGTCAGCCTGCCTTGCCCCGTCCTGGCGCCCGCGCGACACTGGCAGGCCCCACTTGCGCGCAACAGGTTCGAAGATGCCCACCACTGCCCTGCCCCAGGCCGCCGAGCTGGGTGTCGCGCTACGCCGCTGGCGCCTGTTGCATCGGGTCAAGCAAGCGCATGCCGCCCAACTGTTCAGCGTGGCGCAGTCGACCATCTCGCGCTGGGAAAACGGCCTGCAGGCCATGAATCCTGATGAGCAGGCACGGCTCGGGCAGTTGCTCGGCGCACGCCTGAGCGCGGCGGCCGATCAGGCCCTGGCGCGCCTGGTCGAAGGCAGCCAGCAGCCGGTGCACCTGGTCTGCGACCTCAGCCATCGCCTGCTGGCCTGTTCGCCCGCCCGCGCCGCCGAGTTCAGCCTGCCGCTGTCGGCGCTCATGGGCCGCTCGCTGTGGCGGTTCAGCAGCGAGGCGATCATCCAGCGCGAAGCAAGCCTGCAAGCCTTGGGTTGGCGCGAGCAACTGGCGCCACCGGCGCTGGCGTTCGATACCGGCTGCAATCGCTCGCGGGTGGTCCCCATCAGCGCCGGGACCTGCCGCTGGACGCGGCTGATCCTCGCCGATGGCAGCGCGGCGCGCCTGGTCGAGACCCTGGCGTGAGCGACCGCGCATTATTTATCCGTGGCACCGTCGCCGCCAGCCTCCTAGGCTATCGGCCCCTACTCATCTCGGAGCCCCGACATGGATCTCGACCTGCTCGCCAGTCGCCTGGCGTTTCTACGCGAGGCCGAACGCCTCAAGGATGTGCTACGCAGTGCCCATACCTCATCTGGGCGCACGGAAAGCACAGCAGAGCATAGCTGGCGATTGTCCCTGATGGCGCTGGTGTTCGCCGACCAGATGCCAGGTCTTGACCTGCTGAAAGTCATCCAGCTGTGCGTGGTGCACGACCTGGGCGAGGCGTTGCATGGCGATATCCCCGCCGTCGACCAGGTGCCGGGCCAGCACAAGGACCAGCAGGAGTTCGAAGACCTGCAACAGCTCTGCGCCAGCCTCGACGCCCCCTTGCGCGCGCAAATCCTGCAACTGTGGCAGGAATATGCCGCGGCCCACAGCGCCGAAGCCAAGACGGTCAAGGCCCTGGACAAGCTCGAGACCCTGCTGCAGCACACCCAGGGCGCCAACCCCGGCGACTTCGACTATGCCTTCAACCTCGACTACGGGCGTCGCTATACTGACGCCGCGCCGCTGTTTCGCGCCTTGCGCGAACAGATCGACAACGACACGCGCCAGCGTATGACACACATTGCCCAGAAGACACCATGACCCTGACTATTCGCCGCGAATCCGCGCATGACACCACCGCCATCGCCGAGTTGACGCAACAGGCCTTCCTGGAGGCGCCGCACAGCAGCCATACCGAGCAGTTCATCGTCGATGCCCTGCGCCGCGACGGCCAGCTCAGCCTGTCATTGGTAGCCGAGCACGACGGGCAACTTGTCGGTCATGTGGCGCTATCCCCAGTCACGCTTTCCGATGGGACCCCAGACTGGTATGGCCTGGGACCAATTTCGGTGCAGCCAGACCGGCAAGGCCAAGGCATCGGCACGCAACTGATGCGGGCCGCGCTAGCCGAGCTGCCCGACATGGGCGCACGGGGTTGCGTCGTGCTGGGGGATCCTGGCTATTACCAGCGCTTCGGTTTCAGCGTGCACCCGGGGCTTGTGCTCGACGGCGTGCCAGCCGAATATTTCCAAGCGTTGCGACTTGGTGGTGACTGGCCGACCGCCAAGGTCAGCTACGCCCCAGGTTTTGCGGCAACCGCCTAGCGCCAGCCACATCAATAGGGACATTGCATGTCGTTTTCCCCCGCCATTCCTATCCTGCGTATCTTTTCCATCGACAAAGCCCGGGAGTTCTACCTCGACTTCCTGGGATTCACCCTCGACTGGGAACACCGCTTCGCCGCCGACCTGCCGCTGTACATGCAGGTCCATCGCGGTGACCTGATCCTGCATTTGTCCGAGCACCATGGCGATGCCACCCCAGGCTCGGCAGTCTTCGCCCGGGTCGACGACCTCAAGGCCCTGGAGCATGAGCTGCTGGCCAAGCAATACGGCTACGCCCGCCCACAGGCCGAAGCGGTGGACTGGGGCCTGGAAATGCAGATCAGCGACCCGTTCGGCAACCGGCTGCGCTTCTGTCAGCAGATCGACGACTGATGACCGGCAACAAACGTGCGCTCGCCCGCCTGGAACGGGAGATGATTGCCTGCCTGACCGAAGCCTGCAGCATCGCCCAAGCCGAGATCGTCGGCTTTGCCTGGCTCACCCACCAGGTCGACCTCGACGATTTTCCCGCCAGCCTGCGCGTCACCTGGGTGTTCACTGACGACACCGACAAGGCCCGGGCACTGGCCGGCGCGGACAAGGCGCGGATGATCGCGCTGACGGCGCAGGCGCTAAGCGACGCGGGGATCGAGTTGGACCATGTGGCCTGGCATGTGCGCTTCGACAGCGAGGAGGCATGCTGGCGCGATCATGGTGGAGACTGGAATCGGCGCTTGCGCTGAGTTCGTGACCATTCTGGATCGTCTGGGGGCCGGCACCTGATGACCCAGCTCAAAGCTTGAATCGACCAAGAACCAAGCCCCCCACTCGCTCGCCCGGCGGATTATGTGACTGGCCGTTCCCGATCCGCGCCGGATGTATTAAGGTGGCGGGGTGCGCATATAAAAGCAGCCCGCCGTGTTCGGGCGTAGAGCAATGAGGGTGTCATGAGTAACGAAAGCATTAACTGGGACAAGCTGGGTTTCGACTACATCAAGACCGACAAACGTTACCTGTCCGTATGGCGTAACGGCGAGTGGGACAAGGGCACCCTGACCGAAGACAACGTGCTGCACATCAGTGAAGGCTCCACCGCCCTGCACTATGGCCAGCAATGCTTCGAAGGCCTCAAGGCCTACCGTTGCAAGGACGGCTCGATCAACCTGTTCCGCCCCGACCAAAACGCCGCGCGCATGCAGCGCAGCTGCGACCGCCTGCTGATGCCGCGCGTCTCGACCGAGCAGTTCATCGAGGCCTGCAAGCAAGTGGTCAAGGCCAACGAAAAGTTCGTTCCCCCGCATGGCAAGGGTGCGCTGTACCTGCGTCCGTTCGTGATCGGCACCGGTGACAACATCGGCGTGCGCACCGCCCCCGAGTTCATCTTCTCGGTGTTCGCCATCCCGGTCGGTTCGTACTTCAAGGGCGGCATGACCCCGCACAAGTTCCTCATCTCCGACTTCGACCGCGCCGCCCCGCAAGGCACCGGCGCGGCCAAGGTCGGCGGCAACTACGCCGCCAGCCTGCAACCGGGCTACGAAGCCAAGAAAGCCGGCTTCGCCGACTGCATCTACCTCGACCCGCTGACCCACAAGAAGATCGAGGAAGTCGGCTCGGCCAACTTCTTCGGCATCACCGCCAACAACGAGTTCGTCACCCCGAAATCGATTTCGGTGCTGCCAGGCATCACCCGCCTGTCGCTGATGGAACTGGCCGAATCGCGCCTGGGCCTGAAGGTCATCGAAGGCGATGTGGAAATCGACAAGCTCGAGCGCTTCATCGAGGCCGGCGCCTGCGGCACCGCCGCGGTGATCACGCCGATTGGCGGCATCCAGTACAACGGCAAGCTGCACGTGTTCCACAGCGAAACCGAAGTCGGCCCGGTCACCCAGAAGCTCTATGCCGAACTGACCGGCATCCAGAGCGGTGACGTCGAGGCCCCGGCGGGCTGGATCGTCAAGGTCGCCTGAGGCATACACCCGCAGTAACAACGGGGCATGCCAGCAATGGCATGCCCCGTTTTGTTTGAGCATGGGTTCTGCAGAAGATCACCTGCGCTATCGCGCAGGGAACGGTCATCTCAAGCGCACCACGCCCTTCTGTGGGAGCGGGTTCACCCGCAAACACCAGCAGAGCTGGTGCCAGACACCGCGGCGCTTGTGTCGCGGGTAACCCCGCTCCCACAGGGCGTCGAAGTGTCGCGTAGATGAATTTTTCTTAAATCGCCGTTTGTCTATTCTTTGGCACAATCAGGTCTCCACTCGCCGCCCAGGAACCAGCATGCCTCGCGTACTGACCATCGAAGACGACGCCGTCACCGCCCAGGAAATCGTCGCCGAACTGTCCAGCCACGGTCTGGAAGTCGACTGGGCCGACAATGGCCGCGAGGGCCTGGCCAAGGCCATCGCCGGCGGCTACGACCTGATCACCCTCGACCGCATGCTGCCCGAGGTCGATGGCCTGACCATCGTCACCACCTTGCGCAACCTGAAGATCGCCACGCCGATCCTGATGATCAGCGCCCTGTCGGACGTCGACGAACGGGTCCGCGGCCTGCGTGCCGGTGGCGACGACTACCTGACCAAGCCATTCGCCTCCGACGAGATGGCCGCCCGGGTCGAGGTGCTGCTGCGCCGCAACAGCGTGCCGATGACCCAGACCCGCCTGCAAGTGGCCGATCTGGAGCTGGACCTGATCAGCCATGAAGCCCGTCGTGGCGAACAGTCGCTGAACCTGCTGCCCACCGAGTACAAGCTGCTGGAGTACCTGATGCGCCATTCTGGCCAGGTGATCACCCGCATGATGATCTTCGAGGAAGTCTGGGGCTATCACTTCGACCCCGGCACCAACCTGATCGATGTGCACATCGGCCGCCTGCGCAAGAAGATCGACTCGCCCGGCCAAAGCCCGCTGATCCGTACCGTGCGGGGCTCCGGCTATGCCATTGCCGAACCCGTCTAAAGGCTGGAGCTCCTCGACCAGCCGCCTGCTGGCACTGTACAGCTTCCTGTTCGTGGCCTGGAGCAGCATCCTAATGGGCGTGCTGTACTTCGAGGTCACCAGCTACCTGAACAAGCTCACCCGCCACTCCATGCTGCAGCGCCAACACCTGTTCGCCCATATGAGTGGCAAGCAGCTGGACGACGCACTGATCGCCAGCCAGGCCTTCGAGGAACGCAGCTTCGATGCCTACGGGCTGTTCGACCCCCAGCTCAACCCGATTGGCGGACGTATCCGCAGCATCCCGGCCGAGCTGAACCTGGACGGCAAGGTCCACGAGCTCAAGCGTTGCCTGGACGCCGACGACCCACACCTGCCCGCCGACAGCTGCGATGCGGTGGCGATCAAGGTCCAGGATGGCCGCTGGCTGGTGCTGGTGCGCGACAACGGCTCGCTGTTCGTGGTCACCCAGATCATCCTCCATGCCTTGCTCTGGGGCATTTCGCTGACCCTGATTCCCGGCTTCGCCGGTTGGTACCTGCTGCGCCGCCGGCCACTCAAGCGCATCCGTGCGATCCAGGACCAGGCCGAACTGATCGTCGCCGGCGACCTCACCCACCGCCTGCCGCTCTCGGCAAGGCGCGACGAGCTGGACATGCTGGCGGCCATTGTCAACGCCATGCTCGACCGCATCGAGCGCCTGATGCATGAGGTCAAGGGCGTGTGCGACAACATCGCCCACGACCTGCGCACCCCGCTGACCCGCCTGCGCGCGCAGTTGTATCGCATCCGCCAGCAGAGCGCCGCGGGTTCCGCCGAAGGCGAGGCTTTGGACCAGGCGATTGGCGAGACCGACACACTGATGGCACGTTTTCGCGGGTTACTGCGCATCAGCGAGCTGGAAGACCGCCAGCGCCGTGCAGGCTTCGTCCAGCTCGACCCGCAAGGGCTGCTGGTGGAGCTGCATGATTTCTATCTACCGCTGGCCGAGGACGGCGGCATTCGTCTGCAATTGAATCAGCCGGCGCAACTGCCGGCGCTGCATGGCGACCGAGAGTTGCTGTTCGAGGCCCTGGCCAACCTGGTGGGCAATGCGATCAAGTTCACCCCTGAGGGTGGGCAGGTGCGGATCGTCGCGACCCAGAACGCCCAGGGCGTGCAAATCGCGGTCGAAGACAGCGGGCCGGGGATCCCGACGGAGGAGCGTGAGGCGGTGTTGAAACGCTTCTATCGCAGCGAGGAAGGTCATCGCCATGCAGGGTTCGGGCTGGGGCTGTCGATCGTCGCGGCGATCGTCGACTTGCATGGATTCGGCCTGGAGGTGTGCGCCAGCGAGCTGGGTGGGGCGAGACTGGTGCTGCACTGCCCCAAGGCAGCCTGAAAAGCATCACCGGGCAAGTCGCATCGGTGCGCCGATGCGACTTGCCCGGTGATAGGGCTTCAACTGATCAGTCAGCCAGGCGCCAGGTGGTGGTGCCTTTGCTGTCTTCCAGTACCACGCCCATGGCGGTCAGCTGGTCGCGGATGCGGTCGGACTCGGACCAGTTCTTGTCGGCGCGCGCTTGCAGACGCGCCTGGATCAGCGCCTCCACTTCGGCGGCATCGACCTTGCCCTCGGCACCGGCACGCAGGAAGTCATCAGCCTCCAGTTGCAGCACGCCCAGCACATCACCCAGCTCACGCAGGCGACCCGCCAGGCCGGCAGCGGCCTCGGGGTCGCTGTCGCGCAGACGGTTGATCTCGCGCACCAGGTCGAACAGCACGGCGCAGGCTTCCGGCGTGCCGAAGTCGTCGTTCATCGCCACGGTGAAACGCTCGACGAATGCCTCGCCACCCTTGGCCGCGACCCGCGGCAAGCCGCGCAACGCGTGGTAGAAACGCTCGAGCGCGCCCTTGGCGTCGCGCAGGCTGTCCTCGGAGTAGTTGATGGCGCTGCGGTAGTGACTGGCCACCAGCAGGTAGCGCACCACTTCCGGGTGGTACTTGTCGAGCACGTCGCGAATGGTGAAGAAGTTGTTCAACGACTTGGACATCTTCTCGCCATTGATGCGGATCATGCCGCAGTGCATCCAGGCGTTGGCGTACGGCTTGCCAGTCGCGGCCTCGCTCTGGGCGATCTCGTTCTCATGGTGTGGGAACTCCAGGTCGCTGCCGCCACCGTGAATATCGAAGCTCTCACCCAGGCAGCAGGTGGACATCACCGAGCATTCGATGTGCCAGCCCGGACGACCTGGGCCCCACGGCGAATCCCAGTATGGCTCGCCGGGCTTGACGCCCTTCCACAGCACGAAGTCCAGCGGATCCTGCTTGGCCTCGTCGACCTCGATGCGGGCGCCGATGCGCAGGTCTTCGATCTTCTTGCGCGACAGCTTGCCGTAGCCGACGAACTTGCCGACCCGGTAGTACACGTCGCCGTTGCCCGGGGCGTAGGCGTAGCCCTTGTCGATCAGGGTCTGGATCATCGCGTGCATGCCGGGGATGTGGTCGGTGGCGCGCGGCTCCTGGTCTGGCGGCAGGATGTTCAGGCGCCGCTCATCCTCGTGCATCGCGTCGATCATGCGGGCGGTCAGCGCATCGAACGACTCGCCATTCTCATTGGCCCGGTTGATGATCTTGTCGTCGATGTCGGTGATGTTGCGCACGTAGGTCAGCGCGTAGCCGCTCTTGCGCAGCCAGCGGGTGACCAGGTCGAAGGCCACCATGCTGCGGCCGTGGCCCAGGTGGCAGTAGTCGTACACAGTCATGCCGCAGACGTACATGCGCACCTTGTTGCCATCGAGCGGCTTGAAGGCTTCCTTGGTCTTGCTCAGCGTGTTGTAGATCGAAAGCACGGCGGTTCCTCAGCTGCCCCAGGAGTCACGCAGGGTGACGGTGCGGTTGAACACCGGACGACCCGGCTGGCTGTCCTTCAGGTCGGCGCAGAAGTAGCCTTCGCGTTCGAACTGGAAGCGGTCCTCGGCCTGGGCCTGGCCCAGCGACGGCTCGGCGCGGCAGCCAGACAGCACTTGCAGCGAATCGGGGTTGATGTTGTCGAGGAAGCTGCCGCCGTCTTCGGTCTTCTCCGGGTTGGCGGAGCGGAACAGACGGTCGTACAGGCGCACTTCGCACTCGACGCTGCCTTCGGCCGGCACCCAGTGGATCACGCCCTTGACCTTGCGGCCCTCGGGGTTCTTGCCCAGGGTGTCCGGATCGTACGAGCAGCGCAGTTCGACGATGTTGCCGTCGGCATCCTTGATCGCCTCGTCGGCACGAATCACGTAGCTGCCGCGCAGGCGCACTTCACCGGCCGGTTCCAGGCGCTTGTAGCCTTTTGGCGGCTCTTCCATGAAGTCGTCGCGGTCGATGTACAGCTCACGGGCGAACGGCAGCACGCGCACGCCCATGTCCTCTTTCGGGTGGCGTGGCAGTTCGAGCTGCTCGACCTGGCCCTCGGGGTAGTTGCTGATGACCACCTTCAGCGGACGCAGCACGCACATGGCGCGCGGCGCGGTACGGTCAAGGTCGTCGCGGATGCTGAACTCGAGCATCGACATGTCGACCACGCCGTCGGAACGGTTGGTGCCGATCATCTCGCAGAAGTTGCGGATCGAGGCCGGGGTGTAGCCACGGCGACGGTAGCCCGACAGCGTCGACATGCGCGGGTCGTCCCAGGCCTCGACATGGCCTTCGTCGACCAGTTGCTTGAGCTTGCGCTTGGAGGTGATGGTGTAGTTCAGGTTCAGGCGGCTGAACTCGTACTGGCGCGGGTGCGCCGGCACCGGC
The DNA here is from genome assembly GCF_014268885.2 of Pseudomonas xantholysinigenes. Lineage (NCBI taxonomy): Bacteria > Pseudomonadati > Pseudomonadota > Gammaproteobacteria > Pseudomonadales > Pseudomonadaceae > Pseudomonas > Pseudomonas xantholysinigenes. The sequence goes on from NZ_CP077095.1 coordinate 3,208,240, forward strand.
AGCTTGTCGAGGAACCATTCGTACAGCGGACGGTGGCTTTCGAACTCGAGCGTGCAGATCGAGTGGGTGATGCCCTCGATGGCGTCCGACTGGCCGTGGGTGAAGTCGTAGTTGGGGTAGATGCACCACTTGTCACCGGTCTGGTGGTGGTGGGCATGGCGGATGCGGTACATGATCGGGTCGCGCAGGTTCATGTTCGGCGAGGCCATGTCGATCTTGGCCCGCAGCACGCGCTCGCCATCCTTGAACTCGCCGGCCTTCATGCGCGCGAACAGGTCGAGGTTCTCTTCGACGCTGCGCTCGCGGAACGGGCTGTTCTTGCCAGGTTCGGTCAAGCTGCCACGGTATTCCTTGGCCTGCTCGGGGGTCAGGTCGCAGACATAGGCATTGCCCGACTTGATCAGGTCCACCGCCCAGTCGTGCAACTGCTCGAAGTAGTCCGAGGCGTAGCGCACCTGCCCTGCCCAGTCGAAGCCCAGCCACTTGACATCACGCTGGATGGAGTCGATGTACTCCTGGTCTTCCTTGGCCGGGTTGGTGTCGTCGAAACGCAGGTGGCAAACACCGCCGAACTCCTTGGCCAGGCCGAAGTTGACGCAGATCGACTTGGCATGGCCGATGTGCAGGTAGCCATTGGGCTCCGGCGGGAAACGGGTGACGATGCTCTGGTGCTTGCCCGCGTCCAGGTCGGCCTGGACGATCGGCCGCAGGAAGTTCACAGGGACGGCGGGGGCGCCTTTGGCAGCGGCGTTTGGCGCGTTGTCGGCAGTGGGCTTGCTCATAGTGTCCTTGAATGCAGGTAGCCGGCCGGGTAGGCCGATTGAATCAAAGCGCCTATCATAGCCGAAGCAGTCAAGCCGCTGACAGCCAAAGTGCCCACAAAAGTGCCGACAAAGTGGCACGTTTTGTCGCCCCGAGGCGGCGCAATCCGGCACAATGACGGCCCAGCGGCCTGCGTCACGGTTGCCTGATCCTGCGTCAGGTAGCAAAAGCGCCCTGCACAACTAATTCCCGAATGCCTTGAAAAGAGCGAATTTCAGCATGTCCAAAGTCAAACTGAGCACCAACCACGGCGACATCGTCCTGCAACTGGATGCCGAAAAAGCCCCGCTGACCACCGAAAACTTCGTTCAGTACGTCAAGGAAGGCCACTACAATGGCACCGTCTTCCACCGCGTGATCAAGGGCTTCATGATCCAGGGCGGCGGTTTCGAGCCAGGCATGAGCCAGAAGAAAACCCGCGCCAGCATCCAGAACGAAGCCGACAACGGCCTGAAGAACACCAAGTACAGCATCGCCATGGCCCGCACCATGGAGCCGCACTCGGCCTCCGCGCAGTTCTTCATCAACGCCTCCGACAACGACTTCCTCAACCACAGCGGCAAGAACGTGCAGGGCTGGGGTTACGCGGTGTTCGGTGAAGTGATCGAAGGCAAGGAAATCGTCGACGCCATCGAGAAAGTCGCCACCGGCTCCAAGTCTGGCCACCAGGACGTGCCAAAAGACGACGTGATCATCGAGAAAGCCGAGATCTTTGAGTGATTCTGCTGATCTCCGATCTGCACCTGCAAGAAGAACGCCCGGACATTACCCGGGCGTTTCTTGATCTGCTCGACGGTCGCGCGCGGCATGCCAAGGCGCTGTACATCCTCGGCGACTTCTTCGAGGCCTGGATCGGCGACGACGCCATGACCGCGTTCCAGCAGTCGATCTGCCAGGCCTTGCGCCGGCTGGCCGACAGCGGCACGGCGATCTACCTGATGCACGGCAACCGCGACTTCCTCATCGGCCAGGCATTCTGCCAGGCCGCTGGCTGCACCCTGCTCGACGACCCCTGCGTGGTCGAGCTGGGCGGCGAGCCGGTATTGCTGATGCACGGCGACACCCTGTGCACCCGCGATATCGGCTACATGAAGCTGCGCCGCTACCTGCGCAACCCGCTGAGCCTGTGGATCCTGCGGCACCTGCCGCTGTCGACACGGCAGAAGCTGGCGCGCAAGCTGCGCAGCGAGAGCCAATCGCAGACGCGCATGAAGAACACCGAGATCGTCGACGTCACCCCGGACGAAGTGCCGAAAGTGATGGCGGCCCACGGCGTGCGCACCCTGGTGCATGGCCACACCCATCGCCCGGCACTGCACAAGCTGGTGGTCGACGGCCAGCCGGCGCGACGTATCGTGCTGGGTGACTGGGATCGACGGGGCTGGGCGTTGCAGGTGGATGAACAGGGTTTCCAACTGGCCCCGTTCGAGTTCGCCTGAGCCGAGGTTGCGCTCGACATCCCCGCCTGGGGATCTCAGCGGATCTGGTGCTTGTGCAGCAGGCGATAGAACGTCGGCCTGGACACCCCCAGCACTTTCGCCGCGATACTCAGGTTGTCACTGTGGCGGTTCAGCACATCGCACAGGGCCTGGCGCTCGGCGCGGTGCTTGTAGTCCTCCAGGGTTCCCAACGGCTGGTCCTGCTCCGGCAGTTCCTGCAAACCCAGGTCCTGGGCTTCGATCTGCCGCCCTTCGGCCAGCACCAGGCCGCGCCTGACCCGGTTGGCCAGCTCACGCACATTGCCTGGCCAGTCGTGCCGGCCCATGGCCGCC